>JABFXX010000308.1 GCA_013368795.1 Kofleriaceae bacterium | reverse complement strand
GTACCGCACCGACAAGAGCGACTACGACGTCGATCCGACGGTCGCCGGTAATGGCAAGACGTGCATGGTCGCGTCGGAGGACGAGTACGCGACGAAGGTCGGTCGCGACATGCTCGCCGCGGGCGGCAACGCGGTCGATGCGGCAGTCGCGACGGCGCTCGCGCTCGCGGTGACGCGCCCGACGGCAGGCAACCTCGGCGGCGGCGGCTTCGCGGTCGTGCGCACCGGCAAGGGCAAGGCGACCGCGCTCGACTTCCGCGAGACCGCGCCGGCCGCGGCGACGTCGAACATGTACGAGGCCGATCCGAAGAGCTCGCTCGTCGGGTTCAAGGCGAGCGGCGTACCGGGCTCGGTCGCCGGTCTCTACGAGCTGCACAAGAAGCTCGGCAAGAAGAAGTGGACCGACGTCGTCGCGCCCGCGATCGCGCTCGCGAAGGACGGCTATCAGGTCGGCCCGTATCTGCACGACGCGATCGAGCGCCGGAACAAGATGTCGCCGATGTCCGGCGAGCTCGCCGCGCGGTTTGTTCCCGACGGTCAACCACTCGAGGTCGGCGCCGTCGTGAAGAATCCCGAGCTGGTCACCGTGCTCGAGCGGATCGCGAAGAAAGGGCCCGAGGGCTTCTACAAGGGCGAGACCGCGAAGGCGATCGCGAGCGCGATGGCCGCGGGCGGTGGCCTCATCACGGAGAAGGACCTCGCCGGCTACAAGGCGGTGTGGCGCAAGCCGATCGAGTTCGATTACCGCGGCAGGCACGTGATCACGATGCCCATGCCGTCGTCGGGTGGCATCGTGCTCGCGCTGACCGCGAACATGCTGAAGGCGCTCGGCGCGGACCTCAGCAAGGTCGGCTGGCACTCGGTAGAGCACGTGCACCTCGTCGTCGAGGTGTGGCGCCGCGCGTTCGCCGCGCGCAACGAGCTGCTCGGCGATCCGGCCTACGTGAAGATGCCGCTCGAGAAGCTGCTGTCGCAGGCCGAGGCGGAGCGGCTCGCGAAGTCGATCGGCGAGCGCGCGACGCCGTCGTCGGAGATGCCCGCGCTGATCGAGGGCACGCACACGACGAACCTGTCCGTCGTCGATGGCAAGGGCATGGCGGTCGCGCTGACGACGACGCTCAACACCTCGTTCGGCAGCGGCGTGATGATCAACGGGATCCTCATGAACAACGAGATGGACGACTTCGCGACGCGCCCGGGGCAGCCGAACGTCTTCGGTCTCGTTCAGGGCGTCGCGAACAAGGTCGAGCCGGGCAAGCGCATGCTGTCGTCGATGTCGCCGACGATCATCGAGGACGACAAGGGCGAGCTGTTCATGGTCGTCGGTGCGCAGGGCGGGCCGCGCATCACCACCGCGGTGTGGCAGACGATGTCGAACGTGATCGACTTCGGCATGCCGGTCGACGCCGCGGTCGCCGCGCCGCGGTTCCATCACCAGCATCTGCCCGATGACATCGTGTTCGAAGACGAAGCGGTGACGAAGGCGGTCGACGAGGCGCTGCAGCGGCTCGGTTACAAGACGGTGTGGGGACGAGGACGAGTCGGCGCGGTGAACGCGATCGTGAAGACGAAGCAAGGCTGGGAAGGCGCCGCAGATCCGCGCGGTCGCGGCGCCGCGATGGGCGACTGATATCCCCAGCGCGGTGATGCGTCAGCTGCGTCACTGAAGCTGCTGAGGGCGTAACAGCTCGTCGCGACGAAACCCGAACGCGCACCAGCAGGCGTATGCTGGATCCATGGGTGAAAGAGGCGATGCCACCGAGGGCGAGCTCGTCTATCCGAAGCTGCCCGTCCCGAAGCAGAACGACGCGCCCAAGGTGAAGGGCTTCAAGAGCGGTGGGGGCCGCGGCAAGCAGACGTTGAAGTTTGCGGGCGCGGCCATCGGCGTCGCCGCGATCGGCCTCGTCGCCGGCTATCTCGTCGCGCCCGACAAGAAGGCCGAGCTCGCGAAGACCCAGAAGGATCTCGCGTCCGCGCAGACCGCGGCGAAGGTCGAGAAGGACCGCGCCGATGGCGTCGCGAAGCAGCTCGACGTCGCGATGAAGGACAAGGCCGACCTCGAGAAGAAGGTCTCCGAGCTGTCGACGAAGGCCGGCGAGCTCGAGAAGAAGGCGGCCGAGCAGAACATGGTCGCCGAGAAGAAGCTCAAGGCCGCGCTCGACACGGACTCGGGCTCGGTGTCGTCGGAAGGCGACGAGATCCGGCTCAAGCTCGTCGACAAGGTGCTGTTCGCGGTCGGCGACGACAAGCTGACCCCGAAGGGCATGAAGGTCCTCGACAAGGTCGGTAAGGCGCTCGCCGAGCTCGAGGACAAGCAGGTCTGGGTGCAGGGCCACACCGACGATCAGCCGATCGTGAACACGCCGCCGAAGAAGGACGCCAAGAAGAAGAAGGGCGAGTGCGAGCCGGCCGTTCAGTTCGCGAGCAACTGGGAGCTGTCGTCGGCTCGCGCGCTCCAGGTCGTGCACTACCTGCAGGACAAGGTGAAGATCGATCCAACGCGCCTCGCCGCGCTCGCGTTCTCGGAGTACCGCCCCGTCTCGAAGTCGAACAAGGCGGCCAACCGCCGCATCGAGATCGTGCTCTATCCGCACAAGGCGGTCATCGAGCGCTCGAAGAAGAAGTAGTCAGCGCTGCTTGTCGACGTAGCCGACGAGATCGGTGTCGGTCGCGTTCTGCAGATCGGCTTCGCCGGCCGCGCCGCGCGCGAACAGCAGCATCGAGACCGGCTCGTGCTCCTTGCCGGACCGCAGCTCGCGCGCGACGTCGAGGACGCCCTCGCTCGTCACCTCGAGCAGGATCGCGTGCGGCCGCAGCGCGCGGGCCAGGCGGGAGAGCTGGGCGAGCGCGCGCGTCATCGACACGACCGTGTAGCCGCGCTCGGACAGCACGAGGTCGAGCTGCTGGAGCTTCGCGCGGTCGTGCTCGACGACGAGGACGACGCCGCCCTCGCGGGGCTCCGGGGGCGGCTCGTGCGAGATGGCCTGGAGCGGCGACTGCGCGGCAAGGCGGTCGGCATCGCGCGCGCGATAGACGGCGAGCGCGACCTTGTTGAGCAGGTCGTCGACGTCGAACGGCTTCTCGACGACCTCGCTCGCGCCGATCGACGCGAGGTTGACCTCGAGCCCGTGCACCGCGGTCATGATCAGCACGGGCACGTTCTGGTACGAGGGATCGTTGCGCAGCGCCTGCAGGAACTGCCGGCCGTTCATGCCGGGCATCATCAGATCGAGGAGGATCGCGTCGGGCCGCGCTGCTTTGATGCAGTCGAGCGCGTCCTCCCCGTCCACCGCAACATCGACGACGTAACCTTCGTCGGCAAGCACCTGCCCCAGCGTGTCGCGGACCATCGGCTCGTCGTCGACGACGAGGATGCGGCCGCCCTTAGCTACGCCGACAGACATTCAGGCTCGGAGCGTACACCGGCGTTGGCTCGCGAGGTATCATCGTCGAAATGTCGACGGCGCCACCGCTGGCACGAGCCTACGACGCGCTGAGGCCAAGAATTTTGCAGAGGCTTCTCGAGCTTCGAGGGACCCTCGACCCGTCGCTCGGGCGGCTTGATGACGCGACTGCGCGCGCCCAGATCGGCGCGGTCCTCGACCACCTGGGCAACTTCATCGCGACCGGCGACATCGGACTCCATCGCGCTTTTCTCCATACGTTCCTGGCGATGCGCGCCGCCGAGGCGCAGGGGCCGGCGGTCGTCCTGGCGATGCTGGTCGCGATCGGCGACACCGCCGCACAGGTATCCCAGGAAGAGAGCCCGACTCCGGAAGGCGCCGAGCTGACGCTCCTCCTCACCCGGGTCACCGCTTCCACCGCGCGCGCGATCAACGACCTGATCGCGGAGGAGCTCGAGCGGCGGCTCGCCCAGTGGTCCGAGCTGTCGACCAAGGATGGAGAGCTGCCGTCGTGAGCACGCCGCAGTTGCGCGTCGCCGGCGACACCAACGTCGGCAAGGTTCGTACGACGAACGAAGACTCGATGATCGTCGATCCGCAGCGCGGCCTCTATGTCGTGCTCGACGGCATGGGCGGTGCGAACGCGGGGGATATTGCGTCGCAGACCGCGCGCGATGCGATCGCGGCGTTCGTCACGCAGCGTCGCCTGACGATGGAGCCGAAGGCGCTGCTCGAGTCGGCGATCCAGTACGCATGTGCCACCGTGTGGAACTCCGCGCAGCAATCGCGCGAGCGCCACGGCATGGGCACGACGTGCGTCGCGTGCCTCGTGGTCGATCCGACGCGCGTCGTGATCGCGCACGTCGGCGACAGCCGCGCATACTTACTACGCCACGGCCGCCTGCAGGCGCTGACGCGCGACCACACGATCGTCGAGGAGCTCGTCGATCGCGGCGTGCTCGCGGCCGAGGAGGCCGACCGTCACCCGTACAAGAACGTGCTGTCGCGCAACCTCGGCGCGCGCCCGGAGACGAAGGTCGACGTGCTCGAGCTCGACATCCGGCCGGGCGATCGCCTGCTGCTCTGCTCCGACGGCCTCTACGGCTACGCGTCCAACGATGCGATGCAGTACCTGCTCGGCTCGGGCGACGCGCCCGAGAGTGTCGCGCGCGACCTGATCGATCTCGCGCTGCGCGGCGGCGGCGGCGACAACGTCTCGACGATCGTGATCGAGGCGCCGCAGCTCGCGCCGACGTCGACGCAGGTCGTGCGGACCTCCGGCGCGACCGCATGGTGGCAGCACCGCGCGAAGTTCCTCGCGATCGCGAAGGACCGCGGCATCACGAGGAACCCGATCTGCCGCGGCCTGCCGCCCGCCGAAGCGCTCGACCTCGTCGCGATGTCGCTGTGCGAGGCGATCTTCCACGATCTCGAGAAGTCGACCGGCGTCAACGTGTGGACGTTCGCGCAGAACGTCGCGGGCGGCTGGTTCGAGCGAGGCGGCAACTGGGCTGCCGTTCGCGAGCTGATGGACATCCTCGGCACGAGCGCGCGCGTCGTCGTCGACGAGATCCGCATCCAGGATGCCAAGCTCGGCTTCCTGCTCGACGTCGCCGTCAGCCGCGCACTCGTCGTCGCCGAGCTCGCGCTCGGTGGCCTGCTCGCCGAGCGGCTGCGCCAGGTCGACAACGACCTGATCGAGATCCACGCGGCGCAGCAGGAGGAGACGACGCAGAACGAGCGCATCGAGACCGACTCGCAGTTCCTCGAGTCCGCGACGATCCCGTTCATGCGTCCCGATCGGCCGGTCACGAACCCGGGCATCAGCGCCGAGCTCGTGAGCGCGATCGAGAAGACGCTCACCATCGCGCGTGCACGCACGTCCCCGCGCGCCGAGCACGTCAAGCAGATCCTCGGTGCGCTCGAGACGATCGCGACCGACCCGAGCGGCAACTTCGGCAGCGCAATCAGCGCGGCGCGCGAGATCTACGGCGTCCGCACGCTCGACGACACCGGCGTCATGCAGCTGTTCGACGCGCTCGACACCGCGCGTATCGTCACCGCATCGAGCGTCCACCAGATCTCCGTGCCCGACGCGATGCGCGCGAAGGTCCTGTTCGCGATCAGCACGGCCCACCAGCGCCTCGTCGGTGCGATGACCGGCCTCGTTCTCGAAGCCGTCGCGCCATACTCCGAACGCCTCGAGGACGCGCGCTCGCAGACCTCGGAGCTGCGCGATCGCGTCGCGCGCGCCGAGCGCAAGCGCGCCGAGCTCGAGCGCAAGTTCGCCAACACGATCGATCAGAGCCTGCCGTGGGATCGCCGCGGCACCACGGAGTGGTGACATGTCGGAAGTCGACCTCATCGAAGCCGTGAAGGTCCTGCGCGACGAGGTGCTCGTCACCGTCGAGCACGGCGACGGCGATCCGCCCGGCGCCGAGATCTTCGACGCGCTGATCGCGGCGCTCACCGTCGGCGGCGAGTCCGTGCCCGGCCTCGATCTGACGCTCCACGATGCGGTCACGCGGCGCCTCGCCTGGGGCGACAGCGAGGAGGTCGTGCTCGCCGATGCCGAGGGCGTGTTCGATCGCGTGATGGTCGCGGTCGAGCGCGCGCTGCGCGATCCGGCCGATCGCATGGTCGTGATCGAGGCGATCACGCAGGTCGCCGTCACGGTCTCGCGTGTCGTCTCGCTCGCTGCCGTCGGCCGCGCCTCTCGCGATCGTGCCGCGCGCCTCCGCGAGGAGATGGCGCAGCGTCAGCTCAAGGACGTGCTCGAGAAGCAGCGCTCCAGCATCGTCAGGCTCGAGCTGGAGACAAAGGACAGCTAGACCGGACTGAAGTTCGCGGTCACCGCGTCGACGAGCGCCTCGAGGCCCGAGTCGCGATCGACATAGCGATGCACGAGGTC
The DNA here is from genome assembly GCA_013368795.1 of Kofleriaceae bacterium. Lineage (GTDB taxonomy): Bacteria > Myxococcota_A > Polyangia > Haliangiales > Haliangiaceae > JABFXX01. Next base: position 12,378 of record JABFXX010000308.1, on the reverse strand, counting down.
GCCGTCGCTGCGGCCCGTACCGCGAACGATGCGGCGCGCGGTCGGCTGCGTCTTGCGCACGTCATCCATGATCGGCCCGATGCGAGGATCCGAGCCGTCGAGCTCGGCGATCACCGCGTCGAGCTTGATGTGCTCGAGCGCCTCGGCGACCGCGAAGTCGTCGCTCGCGAACAGCACGTCCCAGCCGCTCGACACGTAGAGCGCCATCGCGCCGCGCTGGCGATGATCGTCGCCGACGACGAGCACGCGCATGCGCTTGCCAGGTCTTTCCACATTGCCGGACTGGCGCGCGGCGTGCGCGACGACCGCCTTCCACTCCGCCGGCGGCTCGATGAGAAGGACTCCGAGCGCCGGGTTCGAGCCGGAGACCTCGCGCACGACGTCGCCGATGACCTCCATCGCGGTCCCCGAGCGCGGATCGGTGAGCGCGAGCGAGACGCGCGTGCCGACCGGGATCCACTCGGAGACCTCGCTCGTGTCGAGGCAGACGCCGACGTCGGAGACGTCACGCGTGTGGCAGACCGCCATCTTGCCACCGAGCAACGGGCTGACCGTCACGTTCAGCGAGATGCGATAGCGGGGTGCACGGCGCGACACGGATGGCCATTGTAACGCAGCCGGGGCGCAGCCGCGGTGTGCGCACCGCGGGCTGACAGGGACCGCCAGACCTACTTGGAGTTGACCGGTCGCCCTCGGCGAGTAAACGTACAGCGCATGAGAATCGCCTTGGCGCTCGTCGCGAGCGTCGTCGCCGCCCCGGCGTTTGCCGACGACGGCGCGCCAGCGCCGACTGCATCGGTGCCCGCAGCCGAAGAGCCGCCCGCTCAGCCTCCGGCGGAAACGCCGCCCGCCCAGCCTCCGGCGGAAACGCCGGCCGAGGAGCCATCGAACGACATGCTCGTTCCGACGCCGCGGCGCCGGGTCGCCGACATCGTCGTGACGAGCCGACCCGATCGGCCACGCACGACGGTGATCGGTCTCGCCGCGGGCGCCGGCGTCGGCGTGATCCTCGGCGGCATCGGCCTCTACTATCACCTCGATTCGCGCGACGCCTCGAACCAGCTCAACTCGCACAGGGCGACGGGCGAGGTGTGGTCGGCCGACAAGCAGGACGCGTACGATCGCGCGCACAGCTCGGCGACCCGGGCGGGCGTGTTCTACGGCGTCGGCGGTGCGGTCCTGATCGGCACGCTCGTCGCGCTGATCCTCACCGAGCCCAAAGAAGAGACGACGATCATCCGTCCTCACACCGCGCTCGTCGCGCCGACGCAGGGCGGGGCGGTCGTCGGCGGAATGTGGAGCTTCTAGATGCGCGCGCACTGGTTTGTCCTCGTTCTTGCGGCCGGATGCACGCCCGACATCGCGCCGGGCAGCTACATGTGTGGACCGAATGCAGCGTGTCCCGAAGGCCAGGTCTGCAACGGTCCCGACAACGTCTGCGTGTTCGAGGGTGGCTCGTTGCCGTTCGAGTGTGAGCCCGACGCGGTGACCGAGCCCGACGACGATGCCGAGCACGGTCGCGTCCTGGCGTTCGATGCCTGCATCACGCCGTCGACCGCGCACGCGAACTGCCTCCTCGATAACGACTCGGAGGACTGGGCGCGTTTCACCGCACCGTCGGTGTGCACGGCGGTGCAGGTCGAGGCACGCGTCAGCTTCCCGATCGCGTTCGAGCGGGTCGGCATGGAGCTGTGGAACCTCGATACGAACACGATGCTCGGCACCGACGGCGAGTGCTCGTCGACCGGCGCGGCCGGCGAGGACATCCGCTGTATGACGGTCACCCTGACGCCGGGCGGCAACTACGGCATCAAGGTCAAGCCGACAGGCGAGGGCGACTGCAATGGCGCCTGCGCCCACAATCGCTACACGTTGCGCGTCCAGCTGTCCACGCCGGGCTAAGCTGGAGACGTGGCGGAGCTCGGGTGGAGCTGGCTCGCAGCACCGTACCTCGTCTGTAGCGCGCTGATCCTCGCGGTCGCGATCGCCGCAGCGTTGATCCGCGGTGATCGAGTCCTCCGCACGGGCGTCATCGGCGCTGCGATCACCGCGCTGCCCTGGGCCGTCACCCAGGCGGTCGCCGCGTGCACCGACGATCCGCTCGTCGCGACGCGCCTGCTGCGCCTCGGTCAAGGCCCCGTCGTCGGCGTCGGCCCGAACCTGATGCTCGTCATGCTCGCGGTCAGCGGCCAGCTCGAGCGGCGGCGCTGGCTCGCGCGCGTCGCCGGGCTCGTCGCGCTCGTGTTCCTCGTGATCACGTGGACGACCGACTGGGTCGTGCCCGGCGTGCAGCGCATCCCCGCCGGCATGTTCTATCTCCGGCCGGGACCGCTCACCGGATTCGCGCTCTCGCAGCTCGTCATCTGGCTCGGCGTCGGCCTCGTGATCGCGCGCCGCGCTGCCCCCAGCGGCGAGCGCAAGCGGATGCTGCGGCTCCTGCTCGGCGTCCTCGTCGCAGGCGCGATCGGCTCGATCGACACGCTGCTCCTCTATCGCGTGTGGGGCATCTATCCGCTCGCGTGGCTCCCATCGGCGGTCGCGGCCGTCATCGCGCTCTACCTCGTGCTCAGGACCGACCTCCTGCGCCCGCAGGGCTTCGACCGCCCGATCGCGGTCGAGCTCGCGCTGTTCGGCGTCGCGACCGCCGTCACCGTCATCTGCACGCTCGCGATCGGCACGTCGCACACGATCGCGCTCGTCGCGATCACCGCACTCGCATGGTCGATCTGCAGCGCGATCGCGTGGGCCATCTCGCGCTCGCGCCCGGTGCGCGCGAAGGCCGAGCGCGATCTCGAGCTCTTCATGGCAAAGGTCGCGACCTCCGACGACGAGCGCAAGATCGCCGACCGCCTCGCCGGCCTGTGGACGCGCGCGATCGGCTCCGACAAGGTCGGGCTCGGCGTCCTCGGCGTCTGGTGGGTCGACGGCAACGCGCTCGTCACCACCACCGGCACGCGCTGGCCGATCGATCGCGAGGTCGCCGCGTGGCTCGTCCAGCACGGCGAATCACTGACCCCGAACGAGCTCGGCACGATGCGCGTCGGCGCGCTACGCACCAAGCTCGACGAGCTCATGTCCGCGCATGGCGCGAACCTGATCGTCCCGCTCATCGATCGCAGCGAGCTCGTCGGTCTCGTCGAGGCGACCTACTCCAAGGCGCTGCGCGACGAGGAGCGCGTGCTCGTCGCCGAGTCCGCGCGCGCGGCCGCCCGCGCCCTCACGTTCGCCGCGCTCGCCCGTGCCGCGTTTCGCGAGCGCGAGACCGCACGCGAGGTCGAGGTCGCCGACGCGCTCCGCCTGCAGGCCTCCGCGAGCCGCGATGCCGAGCTCGGGAGCTGGGCGGTCAACGCCGAGTACCGCACGGCGGCTCCGACCACCGGCGCCGGCTGGTCGGCGATCGAGCTCCCCGACGGCCGGCTCGCGCTCCTCGCGACGGAGGCCCAGGCACACGGTGTCGCCGCCGCGCTCGCGACCGCCGCGCTCACCGGCGCGTTCGCCGCCGCGACGAGCGGCACTGCGAAGGTCACGCTCGACGGTCTCATCGCGACGATGCGCGCGTCGTCGGAAGGCGTCCTTCGCGGCGGCGAGCCGGTCGCCGCATTCCTCGCGATCCTCGACGCGCAGGCGCAGACCATCGACTGGGCGTGTGCCGGCCACCCGGGCGCGTTCTTGATCGGCCCGGCCGCCGTCATCCCGCTCGCCCCTGACTCCGCCGACACTCCCGTCGAGGGCGCGAGCCTGACGGAGGCGACACGCGGCCAGACGCCGTATCACCCCGATATGCTGCTCGTCGTCGCGTCGACGGCGCTGCGAGCGCCCGATCCGGTCGGCTGGCAGAAGCGGCTCGGCGAGGTCGCCCCGGCGACGGGCCGGCTCGCATCGGTTCTCGTCGAGACCACGCTCCGGGCGGGCGCACCGGCGGCGGACTTGCTCGCGCTCGTGGTCCGGTCGAGGTGAGCTGCGATCACGCTGATCTCGGTCACAGCCGACATGTCGGCGTGTCGCGGACTGCCGCGGTTTCGCCGTATAATGGGCGTCTGTCAGGGGGTCTCTAGATGCGCTTACGTGTTGCGTTCGTGGGGTGCTTGCTCGCCGGGTGCGGTTCGATCTCGGATAACGGCAACAACATCGATGCGGCGATCGTGACCGACACGACGGCGCCGATGATCCTATCTAGCGGCCCGGCGAACGATGCGGCGGGCATCGTCCCGCTATCCCCGATCTCGGCCATGTTCGACGAGCCGCTCGACCCTGCCACCGTGACGGCAGACACGGTCAAGGTGACGTACCTGCAACGGGTCATCCCGATCCCGTACTTCGTCAACAGCGTTCTCAACGGGATTTATGACGAGGACTTCATCGACCAGACGTGGCCCGGATCCCGGAACGAGCCGATTCTCGGCGACGTGTCCTACGACCCGATGTTCAACAAGGTCGTGTTCTCGCCGAAATCACCGCTGCTTCCCGGCGAGAGCTACACGGTCTCGTTCGAGGGCGTGAAGGACGTCGCTGGGAACGCGTTCGCCGGCATGCCGATCAAGTTCCGCACGATCGTCAATGCTGAGGCGCATCGCTATCGCTTCAACACCGGGAACGGTCTGCCGACTGTCTACTACGACTTCGATCCCGACACGGCGACCGGACGGTTGACAAGGGAGGCACAGCGCATCACGCCGGGACCGGATGGTACCTGGCACACGAGCGACGACGAGCTGGGCTTTCTGTACAACATCAAGGTCGCTGATGATGGCCGGATCACCGAGGAACGCTTCATGGTCGCCGGTCCCGACGGGATGCTCGACACACCGGACGATCTGCCCAGCGCGTCCATCTTCTACACGTACGATTCGAGTAACCGGCTCACCGAGCGCGCGCTGATGTACGGCCCTGGCCCCGACAATATGTACGGGACACCCGACGACAGTTTCCACAGGGTCACCACGGCCACGTTCAATGGCGACGAGATGGTGGGCACGACGACGTTCAACACCGCCGGCACTGACACCCAGTGGCGCACCTCCGATGATCGGTGCTCGTTTCAACAGGAGCCCGCCTACACGGGAAGCGTCAAGCACCGCGATGTCATCAAGGACTGCGGCGCCGACGCTCTACCGAAGACGGCCGACGACCGCATCTACAAGTATCGCGAGTACACGTACGACGCGAACGGTCAGCTGACGGCGACGGCGTATCGCACCGACCTCGGGCCTGATGGCATCTGGTTCACGGCCGATGATCGGGGTGGCGCCGAGACCAAGTACGAGCGCGATGCGAAGGGACGCATCACGATGACGACGTTCAAGACGATCGGCCCCGACGGCAAGTGGAATACCGCCGATGACGACATCTCGTCGTACGACAAGATGACCTACGACGAGAAGGGGCTCCTGACCGAGGACACGTTCTTCTACTCGAAAGGCCCGGACGCGATGTGGAACACCGCGGACGATCTGGTCAGCAGCTACGTCGTCAACACCTACGATGAGCGCGGCGTGCGACTCAAGAGCCAGACCTTCAGCGCCGGCGTCGATTCCGTGGCGAAGACGGCCGACGATCGCATCATGCAGGACAGCCGCTTCGACGTGGTTCACTGACCGAACGCGAGCCGATCGTCTGTTCGTGCTCGACGCCGCTGGCGCGGAGAGCCTGATCGCCGAGCGGGGCTGCTGCGCGGCCTGATCATCCTGAAGGACTCGACGCCGTAGCTCTCGTATGCTGCGCGGGTGATCACGACGCTCGCCATCGCTGGCTATCGATCGCTGCGCGAGCTTCGCATCGGCCTCGGGCGGCTGACGGTGATCACCGGCGGCAACGGCGCCGGCAAGTCGAACGTCTATCGCGCGCTACGCCTGCTGGTCGACGCTGCCGAGGGAAACCTCGGTCGTGCGCTGGCGCGTGAAGGCGGAATGCCATCGGTGATGTGGGCTGGCGAGGGACGTCCGACCAAGCCCGGCGCGGGGACAAGGCTGAGCATCGGCTTTGCAGACGAGCTGATTGCCTACGAGCTTCGTCTCGGCTTGCCGTCGCCGCCACCGCCACGGCCTCCGCCACCGTTTTCGCTCGATCCCGAGGTCAAAGAGGAAACGATCCGGACGCTCGCGAGCCCGATCACGAAGCTCCTCGAACGTCGCGGTCTGTCGGTGATGCTTCGCGACGACGAGGGCCGACCGCAGACATTCGGCGCACAGCTCGACATCGACGAGTCGGTTCTGTCGCAACTCGCGGAGCCACATCGTTACCCGGTGCTCTCGGTCCTGCGTGAACGCCTTCGCCGGTGGCGCTTCTATCACCAGATCCGGACGGATCCGGATAGCCCGCTGCGCGCCGTGCAGGTCGGCAGTCGCACGCCCGTCCTCGCGCACGATGGCCACGATCTCGCGCCGGCACTGCAGACCATTCTCGACAACGGCAACGACAACGCGCTGAACGCCGCCGTCGCGGATGCGTTCGACGGTGCGCGACTCGCGATCGGATACGAGCAGGGCCGCTTCCGCCTCACGCTGCAAGCGTCCGGTGTATGGCGTCCGCTCGACGCTGCAGAGCTCTCCGACGGGACGCTTCGCTATCTCGCGTTGCTCGCGGCACTCCACTCGCCGCGCCCACCCGAGCTGCTCGTGCTGAACGAGCCAGAGACCAGCCTTCATCCGCGAGTCCTCGCGCCGCTTGCACGCCAGATCGTCGCGGCCGCTGCACGGTCGCAGGTGATCGTCGTCTCGCATGCAGCGCCGCTGGTCGACGCGATCGCGAGCTCGAAGGATGCAATCCGCGTCGAGCTCGTCAAGGAAGAGGGCGAGACCGTCGTGGCAAACCGCAAGCGGCTCGACGAGCCAGCGTGGAAGTGGACGTCGTAGGGACGGAAGAAACCCGAAGGGAGGTCCCCGACCGGATGTAGTCGGGGCTCTCGACGTTCACTGACCGAGTGCGTGCATCAGCGTTCGCGCGGCCAACGCTCGCTCGAGCTGGCGCTGATCGAGTTGCTCGAGCGGCGTCAGAAAGCCGATCGTGAGGACGACAGCGCCGAAGAACCAGAGCAGCGAGTGCGAGCGCGGGCGGACGGGTGCGTATTGCTCGACGAGCTTGCGGGTGGGCGGCGCCTCGACTGCCGGCGGGTCCAGCTTGGGCACGATCATCGTCTCGTCGAAGCTCTCGTCGCTCATTCGCGCTTGGTAGTGCGACCGCGATGCCAGCTCGGCGCGCACGCCCGCGGGATCACTCGACATGCGCGGTGACGCGCGAGTCGTGCACGCGGTCGCACAACAGGCACGGCACGCTGCACGACGCGCGCAGCGAGGGCGGCGGTCGCCATGGGACCGGCCTCGCCAGGGCAGTGCAAACAGTACGTCTCGCTGGTTCAACGGATGTCGGTTGCCGCGCCGCGCTGCCTCCGCAATGCTCGCTCCCGTGAAGCTGCCGACCAGATCTGTTCTGCCGCTCGTGTTGTTGGTCGCGTGCGGCGATGGCGGCGGCGGGGCGATGCCCGATGCAGCGGTCGAGGTGCCGGCGGTCGTGCCCGAGTGCAGGGAGATGCCGCAGCCGGGCGCGCAGCCATTCATGAACGCGAGCGACCTCGGGCCGGTCGTGCCGGGCACGCTCGCGGGCTGGGAGCCCGACGGCCGATGGTTTCTGACCGGGCTGCGCGTCGGCAGCGTGTCGAGCTTTCACTTCGAGAGGCAAGGCAGCGGGGTGATCGTCGACCACGACACGGGCTCGCCGGGCACGCTCGACGACAGCGTGCTGTTCCAGCGCGGCACGCTCGATGCGCAGGGCCAGACGTACGTCACGATCAAGCGCGTCAGCAATCGCGCGGCGGATGGGACGCTGCGCGCAGATCGCGTGCTGTGCGATGGCGACAACTGCCGCTGGTGCACCGCGAGGCTCGAGCGCGCGACCCACAATGGCGACGAGGGCGAGAGCCAGGGCCTGACGCTGCTCGGCGAGCTCAACGATCCGGCGTGGCCGAACGTGTACACGCTCAACGTGCGCGTTGCGGGCACGATCGCGTATCTCATCCGCCGCGACGGGCTGCACATCATCGAGACCGCGGACCCGGCGCATCCAGTCGAGCTCGGCGTGTACAAGCGGCCGATGCCGTCGGGCGAGGGGAACGATGTCAAGATCGTCGAGGCGGGCGCGAAGCGATACGCGATCCTCGGCGACGTGCCGGTCGATGTCGTCGACGTGACGAACCCGGCGGCGCCGACGCTCGCGACCGTGATCGGCGAGGAGACGCACACGCTCGCGGTCGAGGAGCGCGGCGGCAAGTGGTACGCGTACTTCGGCAACTACGACGGCAAGTGCGCGGTCTACGACGTCACCGATCCGGCGCATCCGGTGAAGCTCGGCAGCTTCGCGACGCCGGGCTACATGGTGCACGACCTGTCGCTCGAGAACGGCGTCGCGTATCTCAATGCGTGGGACGCGGGCTTCTACGCGGTCGACTTCACGACGCCGAGCCAGCCGAAGCAGCTCGGGCGCTGGTCGAGCACGCCGACGGGAACGAGTCACTCGAGCTGGCCCGTCCGCGCGGGCGGGCGACACGTCGCGCTGCACGGCGAAGAGGAGTACGGCGCTCACCTCGATATTGTCGATATCGATCCGGCGTCGCCGCAGTTCATGCAGTCGATCGCGAGCTACAAGACGCGCGACGTGATCTCGATCCACAACATCATGGCGGTCGGGACGAAGGCGTACTTCACGTACTACCAGGACGGCGTGCGCGTGCTCGACGTGGCGGACCCGACGGCACCGAAGCTCGTGGGCTACTTCAACACGTGGGATCCGCAGGGACCGAATGCGACGGCGCAGTTCTTCGAGGGCGCCGTCGGGATCGATGTCGATCCCGCGCGCAAGCTCGTGTTCGTCGCGGACAGCCCGCGCGGCCTGATCATCCTCAAGGACGAGACGCCCTGAGGCGGCCTGTCATCACGCGCTATCGGTAGTACAATCGACCTCGCGATGAGTGATCCCGCGAAAAGAGCGCCACGCGCGACCATCGCGGACTTTCTCGGAATTCCAGAAGAGCAACGATTTCACGAGCTGATCGGCGGCGAGATCGTCGAGAAGGCTGCGCCGTCGGCGGAGCATGGAGCGACGCAGCTGCTGATCGGAGGGACGCTGCTTGGTCCCTTCGGACGTAATCCGCCGAGCGGCGGCCCGGGCGGCTGGTGGCTCGTGACCGAGGTCGAGGTTCGGTTCGGTGACGAGATCTGTCGACCTGACATTGCGGGGTGGCGGAGAGCCAGTGTTGCGGAGCGACCGCGTGGAACGGTCGTAGATGTCATCCCGCACTGGATCTGCGAGGTCCTCTCACAGGACAAGCGCAACGACCTGGTTCGCAAGAAGCACACGTATCACCGCCACCACGTCGACCACTACTGGATCGTCGACCCGGAGCAGGGAACCCTGGCGGTGTACCGCTGGCACGTGGACGGTTATCTCGAGGTGCTCGTGGCGGAGCGTGGACAAACCGTGCGCGCGGAGCCGTTCGATGCGATCGAGATCGCGGTCGGCGGCTTGTTTGGCGACGAACCCTGAAACGCCGGATCTGGCGACGCACGTTTCAGATCGTTTCACGGCAGCGCGCGCTGGTGAGGTTGCAAGCGCGCCGAGACGTGGCACACGTTGTGCTCGAGGACGCAGCGTGTTCGTACGAGATGTGATCGGCTTCCGCTTCCTGGTCATCATGGCCCTGGGTGCGGCATTGCTCGTCACCTCCGTGCGCGCCGCGCACTGTGAACGGTCGCGCGGCCTCCTCGCTGCGGCGATCGTCACGGAGCTCACCGACGACGGCGCGTCGGCGCAGGACGCGCCACCATCGCACGCGCCGCTGGATGGCAACGCCACCCTCGACAGCACGTGCACGAGCACGGCGGCTGTCATGCCGTCACGGGTCTCGACTCACGTGCGCCCCGGGACAGCCACGAATGCGAGCTACGTCGCTCGCGCGCTATCTCCGCGCCGCACAGGCTTCTCGCTCGAACGACCTCCGCGCAGCTACTGACCGACTCCTGGTTCGTCAGATAGCCGCGCCCTCCCGGTGTCGCGCCCGATCACGTCGGGCCGGAGGGACTTCGCGCTCGGTTCGAGCGCTTCGACAAGGTCATTTCGATGCGTACGAGATTGTTCTCTGCAGTTCTCCTGCTCTCGCTGGGAGCGTCCTCTCCACTGCTCGCACAACCTCCGGCGACCAAGCCGGCCCCGACGACGAGTGCACCACGTTCCGACCGGACGCTCGTGTACGTGCTGACGACGGGGCTCGAGGATGCCCAGGTGATGCAGTCCGTGTTCGTGCATGCCCGTGTCGCCGCCGAGCAGCGGCGGTTGCGCGAGGTTGTCATCCTCGTCTACGGGCGTGGCGTGTTCGCGTTCGATGGCGACATCGAGGCACGTCCGCCCAAGCTCGCCGAGTCGATTCGTCAGGCCATGAAGGCCGGCGTGAAGATCCAGGTCTGCGGCACTGCGCTCGCGCACATGGGTATCGATCGCAAGCGGCTCGACCCGACGCCGACGGAGATCGTGCCTCAGGCAACGGTCACGCTGGTCGACTACGTGGCCGGCGGTGCCGCGGTGGTGAAGTACTGATGCGCGCCGTCGGTTTCATCGCAGCCGCGATGATCGCTGCGTGCGGCACGCCGCCGACGAGGCAAGCAGCGGCCCCAAAGCGTGCCTCGCTCTTGTTCTTCGCCGACACGCACGCGCAGCTCGAGGAGCACCCGGAGCTGTTCTGGGACGCCGAAGGTCGCACCGAGGTCGTGCAGGCCGGCGGTTACGCACGCCTCGCGCGCGCGATCGCTGACATTCGTCGCGAGGTCGGGGGACGCGCGCTCGTCATCGACGGCGGCGATACGTTCCAGGGTTCCGGCCCCGCAGCGTGGAGCAAGGGCGACGTTGTTATCGCTCCGCAGCGCGCGCTGGGAGTTGATCTCGCGGTGCCCGGAAACTGGGAGGTCGCCTATGGCGCCGCGCGAATGCGCGAGCTCCTCGGCGCGACCGGGTATCCCGTTCTCGCGGCCAACCTCGTCGACGATCGCGACAACAGTGCGGTCTATCCGGCGACGCTCGTCCGGAACGTCGGTGGCATCAGGATCGGCTTCGTCGGAGTCACGGACCCCGACGTGCCGGTGCGTCAGTCCCCGGCGTACTCCAAGGGACTGCGCTATCTCCCAGCCGAGACGATCGCACCCCACGTCGCCGCGCTTCGCGGGCAGGTCGACGTCGTCGTGCTGGTCGCGCATGTCGGGCTCGCCAAGACGCTCGCGCTCGTCGATCGGGTCCCGGGCATCGATCTCGTCCTGTCGGGCGACACGCACGAACGATTGCGAGCGCCAGTCCGACGTGGTGAGACGCTCGTCGTCGAGCCCGGCGCGTTTGCATCGTTCCTGGGCCGCGTCGATATCGAGCTCGTGCCGGGACGGCGTCCGACGTTCGAGTGGCAGCTGCTCGAGCTTCGCGCGGACCGCTACGCGCAAGACCCTGGGGTCGCACAGATCGTCGAGGAGGCGCTGCGGCCGTGGAAGGACGACGAGCAGCGGGTGATCGGTCAAACGGCAATCCCGCTCGAGCGCTACGGGGTCATCGAGAACTCGGCCGACTACGTGCTGGCAGATTCGCTGCGCGCGACCGCAGGGACGGACATCGCGCTGTCCAACGGCTTTCGGTTTGGGTATCCGATCGAGACAGGACCGATTCGCGAGCGCGACCTGTGGATGCTGTACCCGGTGTCGACACGACTGCGCGTCGGCACGGTGACCGGGCGACAGCTGCGAGCGTTCTGGGAGGACGAGATCGATCACGTGTTCGCCGACGATCCACGGCGCCTGTTCGGTGGCTGGTTGCCGCGCGTGTCGGGGATGACCGTCAGGTTTCGTGTGGACCGTCCCCGAGGCGAGCGCGTCACGGCGATCGCCGTGCATGGCGAGCCGCTCGACGACGCGCGCGAGTACTCGCTCGTCGCGTGCGAGCGCGAAGGCGACGCCGCAGACGCGCTGTGCAGGATCCGCGGCGTCGCGAACGCGCGGACCTTGGAGGTCGATATCCATACGGCGATCCGCAAGCAACTCGCCGCGCGCGGCGTGATCCGCGTCGTCGAACGGCAGCGCGTGGTCGCCGAGGATCTCCCGGCGCGTGTCTTCTCCCAGTACGAGCGGAGGTGACCCGGCCTCTGCAACGTTCTGAAACGTCGCGTTTCAGCTGGATCGGTTCCAGGTGGGGCATGGACGCGCAGGTCCGGCGTGGTACGCCGTGCTCATGCGTTTGTTGCTCGCCCTCGCGCTCGCGGTCACCGCGTGCGGCGAGACGCGTCCCGCCGCGCCGCCTCCAACCCCTGCAACGCAACCCTCGGTCGCGCGCCAGATGATCGCATCGGGCGCGACCGTGATC
>JABFXX010000502.1 GCA_013368795.1 Kofleriaceae bacterium | reverse complement strand
TTGTGGCCGAGCTCGTGGACCGCGATGTTGTAGCCCTTGTACGTCATGCCGCCCGGCTCGACGCGCGTGCGCAGGTGAGCCTTGTCGCCGCGGCGCTCGGCGCCCATCGCGTGGCCCGCGCCGCGCGACGAATCGACCGTGATGTGCGACGCGACGTAGTTCGCGCGCTCGGCGGTGAAGCCGAGGTCGCGCAGGATGCGCGGGATGTCCTTCTCGAACGCCTGCGGCGTCGGGTACTTCTTCGTCGTGATCGCGTCGAGCGCGGTCTCGGGGCCGGTGTCCTGGCCGAACTCGTACCAGATGTCGGAGGGCTCGAGCTTGCGGCCGAGCTTCTGCTCCATCTCCTTCGCGGCGTCGGCCGCCAGCGGCGACTCGAGGATCTCGACGAGCATCTTGCGGACGCGGTCCTCGGGCATCTCGGCGGCGTCGAACGCGCGCTCGATGACCGACGGCGCGATCGGCGAGTACGGATCGATCGCGCGGCCCGCGATCAGGTGCTGGCGCACGTTCTCGAACCGGCTGTCGGGCTCGCGCTCGTCGCTCGGCTGATCCGGGCGATCCTTCGGCGCGTCTTCCTCGACGGTGCCGGCCTCGGCGACCGTCACCTTGTTCGTGAACGGGTTCCAGTCGAGCTTCGCGTTGTCGATGACGGCCTTCGGGATCGTCTGCGTGACGATGCGCTCCATCACCTTCGCGATCGTGCGCTGCTTCGCGAGCCCGTCGGCGTCGGCGTAGTTTGCCTTGAGCTCGTCGCGCAGGTTCCAGTGCGTGATGAGGTGCTTCTTCGCGGGGAACAGGCGCTTGCCGTCCTCCGAGAGCACGTGGTGCATCCACAGGTAGTAGCCCGCGATGTACTGATCGGCGGCGGCCTCGGTCGCGCTCTCGGCGGCGAGCAGCGAGCCCGGGATGCGGGTGTCGAACTTGCCGGTCAGCCGGACCTCGGCCCACTGGCGGCGGCTGTAGCTCTCACCGTCCTTGATGCGATCGGCGAGCTTGGTCAGCGGGAAGTTGAGGAGCGAGGCGAACGCGACCTTCGACACGAACATGTCCTCGGTGACGTGCGCGCTCGGGTCGTACGACGCGAGCAGCGGCTCGACCGGCGCCATCGGTCCGGTGTCGACCTCGGTGTTCCAGCGCGCCGTGCGACCGAGCTCGAGGAAGTGCCCCCGGATCTGCTCGTTCATCTCCTGCATGCGCTCGAACAGCGCGTCGCGTGCCTTCTGATCGACGAGGAACTGGTCGACACAGAACGCGGCGAGGTCGCCGTCGGATGCGCGCCACAGCGACGCGACCTGATCGACGCCGCGCTCGATCGCGGCCTTGTTCGCCTCGCCGTGCTTGGCGACGCACTTGGCCTTCGCATCGGCGATCGCGGCGGGCGCGACCGGCGCATCCTTCGTCGCCACCTCGGTGACCGCCGGCTTCGGCGCCGGCGTCTCGGGGCACGGCTGCGTGGACTTCGTGGGCTCGCCGCGGCCGCACGCGGCCAGCGCGAGAACGCTCGAGAACAGCATCGCTCGATTCAGCACGCGGTCTTCGTATCACGAGGACGCGCGCAGATCTCTCGCATTCCTCGTCGGTGTCGCGGCTGTCGCAGTGTCGCGGAATCGATCGGTGATCTATGGTCGCGTCGTGCAGACTGCGGCCGCCATCGCCGACGTGTTTCGCGCCGAGCGCACGCGCGTGCTCGCGACGGTGATTCGCGTCTGCAATGGCGACTTTCAGCTCGCCGAGGAGGCGGTCCAGGACGCGTTCGAGACAGCACTCGCGCGCTGGCCGACCGAGGGAATGCCCGACGAGCCGCGCGGCTGGCTCGTCTCGGTCGCGCGCTTCAAGGCGATCGATACGATCCGCCGCCGCGTGAAGCTCCGCGAGATCGTCGCAGCGCAGGGCGCAGAGGCCGCCGGCGATCCCGACGCTGCGCTCGCCGCGATCGGCGAGCTCGGCCCGCTGACCGACGACCGGCTGCGCCTGATCTTCACCTGCTGTCACCCCGCGCTCGCGTCCGAGGCGCAGGTCGCGCTGACCTTGCGCACGCTCGGCGGCCTGACGACCGAGGAGATCGCGCGCGCGTTCCTCGCATCACCGACGACGATGGCGCAGCGCCTCGTTCGCGCGAAGACGAAGATCCGCGACGCGAAGATCCCGTATGTCGTGCCGGAGGCGAGCGAGCTCGCCGAACGCACCGACGCGGTGATGTCGGTCATCTACCTCATCTTCAACGAGGGCTACGCGGCGACCGCCGGGGACGAATGGGTTCGCCGCGATCTGTGCGGCGAAGCGATCCGGCTCGGCCGTCTGCTCGTCGAGCTCACCGACGGTCAGGAGGCGAAGGGCCTGCTCGCGCTCATGCTGCTCCACGACGCGCGTCGCGATGCGAGGGTCGATGCGAACGGCGACCTCGTCCTCCTCGAGGATCAGGATCGCAGCACGTGGAATCGCGCGCAGATCGACGAGGCACTCGCGCTCGTGCCCCAGGCGCTGCGCGGCCCGGGTGGCGCCGGTAGCTACGCGGTGCAGGCGGCGATCGCGGCACTGCACGCGAGCGCGAAGACGCCAGCGGAGACCGATTGGCCGCAGATCGCCGGCCTCTACGCGACGCTGTACCGGCGCACGCCGACCGCGATCGTCGCACTCAATCACGCCGTCGCGATCGCGATGTGGCAAGGCCCGGCCGCCGGGCTCGCGCTGATGGATCCGCTGAAGGATCAGCTCGCCGATTACCACCTGTGGCATGCGGCGCGCGCCGACCTCCTTCGCCGCTCGGGCGATCACCGCGCCGCCGCGACCGCGTATCGCAAGGCGCTCGCGCTCGTCGGTTCGGATCCGGAGCGGCGGTTCCTCGAGCGCAGGCTCGTCGAGGTGACCTGAGGTACACCTCAGGATGCCCGCCTCGAAGACCCCACCGTGGGAACGCAAGCGGCCCGCCGGAAAGAAGCCGAAGAGGCTGACCGCCGAGCAGAAGGCTCGCGCCCGCGCACGCGCGCAGGCCCACGCGCGCCGCTATCCGAACCTCGTCGACAACATGTGGGCCGCGCAGCAGCCGAAGAAGAAGCGCTGATCAGCGCGTCAGCTTGCGGTACTCGTTGATGTGACGGATCGCGGAGCGCGAGTCGCCCGACTGATCGAACAGCGTCGCGAGGTTGTAGTGCGCCTCGGCGAGCTGTGGATCGAGCTCGAGCGCTCGACGATACAGCTCGATCGCATCGCCCTCCTTGCCCGCGTCCTGCGCGAGCACGCCGAGGTTGTAGTAGGCGGTCGCCTCGGCGGGATCGAGCTCGAGCGCGCTCTTGAAGCAGTCGCGTGCGGCGTCGCCATCGTTGCTCTCGGCAAACAGGCGGCCGAGGTTGATCCATGCCTCGGTGCAGTCCGGACGCAGGCGCAGCGAGCGGCGGTACGCGTCGATCGCGGCAACCGGATCGCGCTCCTCGAGCAGCTGCGCGCGCGACAGCCACTGATCGGCGGTCGCCGGCGCCACCGCGACCGGCACCGGCGCCTCGGGCGAACGCGGCAGCTCGCGCAGCTCGCCGAGCGCACCTTCCGGCCCCGCCTCGATCGTCGCGTCGAACGGCAGTGCGAGCTGGCCCGCACCGCCATTGCTCGTCGGGATCGAGCCGCGCACGTGGACCGAACCGTTGCGCGCCTCGACCGTCAGCTCGGCGAGCGACGTCCCGGCGGGCAGCAGCGCCTGGATCGCGAGCAGCTCCTTGCGCACGCGCGGCAGCGGCACGCCCGCATCGACCAGCGCCTTGACCGTGCGCAGCGCAGAGAGGTCACGAAATGACAGCTGTGCCGGCACGGTTCCGGGCGTGCCGACGAGTCCGTCGCGAATACAGCTGCGAACCGCTGACTCGGCGAGCCCGATCAGCTGCGCCGCGTGTCGCGCGGAGTAACTCGTCCACACGCGGCGGATGATATCCAACCCGCGATCGTTTCTGCCAGCTCGTCGAGCACCTCGTCGTGCGTGCGTCCGGAGCGCACGAGCACGTCGAAGCCGTGATCGGCGCCCTCGACGACGTGCAGCGTCGCGCGATCGCCGAGCTTCGCGATCTCGGGACGCAGCAGCGCGAGGTCCGCGAGGTCGTCGCGCGTGCCCTGGAGAAACAGCAGCGGCCCGGCCGCGTTCGCGAGGTGCTCGGCGCGCTCGACGCCGGGCTTCTCCGGCGGGTGCAGTGGAAACCCGAGGAACACGATCCCGCACAGCCCGGCGAGCGGCTCTGCCGCGTGGGAGCGCGACGTCATGCGGCCGCCGAACGACTTGCCTCCCGCGAACCGCGGCAACCCCTTCGCGTGCGTTGCCGACGCGTTCCAGACCTCGCGGACCGCGGCCTCCGCCTTCGGTGCCGGATCGGGACGCGCCTTGCCCGCCGCCATGTACGGGAACTCCCAGCGCAGCGTCGCGATGCCGCGCTCGGCGAGCGCCTCGGCGATCTCGACCATGAATGCGTGCCGCATGCCCGCGCCCGCGCCATGTGCGAGCACGTAGAGCGCCTCGGCCCTGCGCGGCTTCAGGAGCAGACCCGGATGACCGGCCAGATCGACCTCGCGTGCTTGCACGGCGCTCACGATCGCGCGTTCTCGCGCCGGGGCGAAGGGTCGCGCTGCACTTTGCCGCGACGCCCACTGCCGGGGTGCAATGCGCGCCCGACCCTGTTACGACATCTGGATGAGGGTCGCGATCGTCGGCTCCGGCATTGCCGGTCTCGCGGCGGCCCATGCCCTCGTCGGCCGCGTCGACGTCGAGTTCGACGTCGCGATGTTCGAGGCCTCGCTACGGCCCGGCGGTCACGTCTACACCGTCAACGCCGCGGGCTTCGCGATCGACATGGGCTTCATCGTCTGCAATCGCGAGCGCTACCCGCACTTCTTCTCGATGCTGCGCGAGCTCGGCATCGAGACGAAGCCGACGACGATGTCGTTCTCGGTCGCCCACGACGGCCTCGAGTGGGGCAGCGAGTCGCTGTCGGCGATGTTCGCCGACCGCCGCCGCCTCGTCTCGCCTCGCCACTGGCGGTTCCTCGTCGAGGTCGTGCGCTTCCTCTCGCGCGCCCAGCGCGATCTCGGCAGCGACCTCGTCGCGCACGCGACGCTCGACGAGTACCTCGCGGCGCGCCGACTCTCCGCCGACGTCCGCGACCGCTTCGTCGTGCCGCTTGCCGCCGCGCTGTGGTCGCTCGCGCCGGAGCTCTGCGGTGGATTCCCCGCGGTCACGTTCCTGCGATTCCTCGAGCAGCACGGCATGCTGTCGCCCGTGCGGCCGCTCGCGTGGCACACGATCGTCGGCGGCAGCCGGCGCTACGTCGACGCCCTGCTCTCGCACCTGCCCGCGCGCACGCACGGCACGTTCGCGCTGCACCTCGGCGCCCGCATCGAGACGATCGTTCGCGACGCGCGCGGCGTCACCGTCGTCACCGCGGGCGATGGCCGCGAGCACCGGTTCGATCGCGTGATCGTCGCGACGCACGCAGACACCGCGCTCTCGCTACTCGCCGAGCCGACGCCCGACGAGCGCCGCGTGCTCGGCGCGTTCCGCTACAGCACGAACCGCACGGTGCTGCACACCGACCGCTCGTTCCTGCCGTCGCGACCCGCGGCACACGCCGCCTGGAACTACGTCGACGATCCGGACACCGCGCGCGTCGCGGTCACCTACTCGATGACGCGCCTGCAGGGTCTGCCCGACGCGCCGTACCTCGTCACCCTCAACCCGCGCCGCGAGCCGCGAGGCGTGCTGCACGACGTGACGTTCGCCCATCCGCAGTTCGATCGGGCCGCGCTCGCCGCGCAGGCGGAGCTGCCGCGACTGCACGGCACGCACCGCACGTACTACGCGGGTGCGCATTTCGGATTCGGCTTCCATGAAGACGGCATGCGCGCGGGCCTCGCCGCGGCGGCGCGCGTGCTCGCCGATGCGGCGCGAGCGCCTCGCGCGTCGCGCATGTCCGTCGGCGGCGTCGCGTGAGATCGCGCGACGAGCGCTTCCACTCGGCGCTCTATCGCGGCGACCTCCTCCACGCGCGCCACGATCAGCACGCACGTCGCGTGTTCCGCTATCCGGTCTACGTCGCCGCGCTCGATCTCGACGAGCTGCCGGCGCTCGACCGCTCGCTGCGCCTGTTCTCGCATCGCCGCTGGAACCTCGTCGCGTTCGACGAGCGCGACTACGCGGTCGCGCTGTCGCCAAGCGCGCGCGCCACGGGCGATCTCGCGACGAGCCTCGCGGCGCTGCGCACGGCAAATGGCCTGCCCGCCCCGCACGCCACCCGGCTCGTCACGAACCTCCGCGTCGCCGGCTACGTGTTCAACCCGGTGTCGTTCTTCATCGACTACGACGTCAGCGGCGCGATCACGTCGGTGATCGCCGAGGTCAACAACACCTACGGCGGCAGCTTCCGCTACGTGCTCGGTTCCGCGTCGCGTCTACCAGGCGACCGCGTCGGATTTCGTCACGTGCGCGAGCTGTTCGTATCGCCGTTCCTCCATGGCCCGGCGACCTACGACTTCTACTTCGACGCGCCGCTCGATTGCGACGACCTTGTCGTCGAGATGCACGTCACCCGCGGCGCGCCTGCGCAGCTCGGCAAGCGCCTGTTCACCGCGAAGCTCAGCGGCACACGGACGCCGCTGACCGATCGCAATCTCGCCGTCACGGCACTGCGCTATCCGCTGATGACGGCGCAGGTGATCGGTCTCATCCATTTCGAGGCGCTGAAGCTGCGCCTTCGCGGTGTCCCGTACCAGCGGCCGGAGCGCGATCATCGCCCTCGTGCCGTGCGGCGGTAGAGTGGATGCAAATGCCCGGATCAACCCGTCGAGAGCGCGAGCACGAGCCCCCCGAGAGCGAGGCGAAGAAGTTCGTCTCGACGCGCGAGCACGAGCCGCAAGAGGCCACCAGCGAGTCGCAGAAGGAATGGTTCTCGGTCCGCCGCTCCGCCCCTGCCGAGCACGACGTCCCCGCCGGCGAAGGCTCGGCATCGCAGCCCGCCGAGGACGACGAGGACACGAAGGAGCTCAAGCAGAAGGTCAGCACGCTCGTGACCAAGAGGTTCGGCGGCGACTACAAGAAGGCGTTCGCGCACTACGATGCCAACGGCGACGGCGCGATCGACAAGAGCGAGCTCGTCGGCTTGCTATCGGAGGCCGGCGTTGGCAACTCGCTGACCCGTGGCACGTGGGCCAGCAGGATCATCGAGAGGCTCGACACGAGCGGCGACCTGAAGGTGCAGTGGGCAGAGTTCGACAAGGTATTCCGCGCGCGCGACTGAGCCTGTATTCGCACGACGCGGCGCCGCCGCGACGTGTTTATCGCCCTCTCGCCTCGTTGCCGCGCTAGACTACGCGGACATGCGCGAATCATCCCGTCGAGAAGTCATCGCGGAGCGCGAGCACGAGGCCCCGGAGATCGAGACCGAGGAGTCCCACGAGCGGTTCGCAGGCGGCCGCGTTCCTCCTGTGCAGTCCGGCTTCCGCGACGGCGGCGCGACCGCGTCGACGCTCGCCTACGAAGAGGACGCCAACGAGAAGGAGCTCAAGCAGAAGGTCAGCGCGCTCGTCGCCAAGAAGTTCGGCGGCGACTACAAGAAGGCGTTCGACCACTACGATACCGACGGTGACGGCGGCATCGGCAAGGGCGAGCTCGTCGACATGCTGTCCGAAGCCGGCATCGGCAACGGCCTCACGCGCGGCGTGTGGGCGAACAAGATCATCGAGAAGCTCGACGGCGGCGGCGACAAGAAGGTGCAGTGGGGCGAGTTCGAGACCGTGTTCCGCGCCCGCGCGTGACCGATCCCGTCACCTCGCCGCGATCCCCTGCCCTCGCTGCCTCGTAGTACCGTCCGACGAGGGTGTCCGGAGAGATCGCTCATCCACTGATCGCTCCGCTGCCGCGGCTCGTTCCGCCGGCGGCTCGAGCGCTCCGCTGGGCCGCGCTGCGCCAGCTCGAGAGCTCGTGGGCCGGCGGTCGCCTCGACCTCGTGCTGCCGACGGGCGAGACGTTCTCGCTCGGCGGCGCTGGTCCCGCCGAAGCGCGCGGCCGCATCCACGACGACCGCCTGTTCCTCCGCCTCCTCCTGCGCGGCGAGCTCGGTGCCGGGGAGTCCTACGTCGCGGGCGAATGGTCGAGCGATGATCTCGTCGCCCTGCTGCGCGTGTTCCTGCGCGGCACGCGTGCCCGCGGCGTCGAGTCTCCGCTCACTCGCCTCGCGCAGTTGCCGTCGCTCGTCCGTCATCGCCGCGCCGCCAACACGCGGACCGGTAGCGAGCGCAACGTTCACGCGCACTACGATCTCGGCAACGCGTTCTACCGCCTGTTCCTCGACGCCGACACGCTCGCGTACTCGTGCGCGCTCTACGCGCCCGAGACGCGCACGCTCGCCGACGCCCAGCGCGCGAAGCTCGATCGCCTGTGCGACTGGCTCGACCTCTCACCGCGCGATCATCTCCTCGAGATCGGCTGCGGCTGGGGCGGCATGGCGCTTCACGCGGCGCGCACGCGCGGCTGCCGTGTCACCGCGATCACCGTCTCGCGCGAGCAGTTCGAGCTCGCGTCCGCGCGCGTCGCCGCCGAAGGCCTCACCGATCGCGTCGCGATCGAGTATCGCGACTACCGCACGCTCTCGGGCGCCTACGACAAGATCGTCTCGATCGAGATGCTCGAGGCCGTCGGCTACGAGTACCTGCCGCAGTTCTTCGCGATCTGCGCGCGCTCACTCGCGCCCGGCGGTCGCCTCGCACTGCAAACGATCTCGATGCCCGACGATCGCTTCGACGCCTACCGCACGCGCGTCGACTGGATGCAGACGTACATCTTTCCCGGCACGCTCATCCCGTCGCTCGCCGCGATCCGCGCTGCGTCGCGCCCGGCCGGCCTTCGCATCACGCGTGCCGACGACATCGGCCCTCACTACGCACCGACGCTCCGCGCGTGGCGCGATCGCTTCCTCGCCGCGCTCCCCGAGGTCCGCGCGCTCGGCTTCGACACGCCGTTCGTGCGCACGTGGCTTCTCTACCTCGCGTTCAGCGAGGCCGCGTTTGCCGAACGCACGCTCGGCGATCACCAGCTGCTGTTCGAGCGCTAACCCGACGCGTACGGTGACACGAGCATCGCGATCATCACGCCGATCGTCAGCGCGAACACGCCGATGAACGGCGCGAGCCAGCGCGCTCCGGCGTGATCGTGCAGCTGGAAGTCCTGCGGGTACAAACCGCTCGTCGTCGTCGCCATGCCTGCACTCGCTGCATTGGTCGCGCCCGTGCAGACGGTGCGATAACTCGGCCCAAGCTCGCCGTTCGCGGAGATCGCCGGAGCGCGCCGAGGTCACACTGCGCGGATGTCGCTGGCGCCTTCGGGCCGTTCTCGACGGAACGTCGAGCTCGACGGCTTCGCGTCGACCTACTTGGCGTGGGTGACGGTCACGGTGGTCGTGATGCCACCGCGCACCCAGAACTTGCCGTTCACCGTGACCGATCGCGGGTTGATCGCCTTCACGATGTCATCGCAAATCTGATTCGTCACCGCCTCGTGGAAGGCCCCCTCATCCCGGTAGCTCCACAGGTAGAGCTTGAGGCTCTTGAGCTCGACGCACAGCTCGTCCGGCACGTACTCGATGAAGATCGTGGCGAAATCCGGCTGGCCGGTCATCGGGCACAGGCACGTGAACTCGGGGCACTCGAACGCGATCTTGTAATCACGCCCGCGGCGCGGGTTGGGAAACGTCTCCAGCTGCTTGCTCGGCCGCGTCGTCACGCGCGGTCTTTAGCACGATTGGTACTCCCGATGCTGGCGCTGGATCGACAGTTGTCCTAGACTGAAAGTGCGGCCGGTTCTGGCCGCCGAGAACACACGCGATGACCATTTGGACAGCGCGAGACGTGGGCCTCGAGACGGGCCGTAGTGCCCATCATGAAGGTCCGATGCCGGGAACCGCTGCAATTCTGCTGGCGGGCCGGTCTATCGGATTTCTGGCTATTGCCAGGGGAGGAAAGAAGAACATGAAACGTCACTGTACCCGCTCAGCGGAGGTTCGTTCCTAAACCTCCCGATCCCAGGGCCTCTACGGACGCCCCGGTAAGATGAGCAAACGGGCCCAGCCAAAGCTGGGCCCGTCCTATTTTCGGCGCCCTCGCGCCTGACGTTCGGAACGTTCTGCACGTAGATCGTCGCCCGATCGACGAGAACCTCGCCGTCGAACCCACGTACGCAGGCCCGATCGCGAGAACCGATCGATCCGATCGATCCGAGCTGGGGGTCGCCCCCGATCGGATCTCGACTTAGCGCCTCGCCGCAGACGGGCAAGGGTCGAAGATGGCGCGTCGAGCAGACCTCGACGACGAAACAGCTAGGCGAGAGACGCGATCAGAAGGTGAAGATCTGGTCCGGGCGCTTCTCGGCCGGCTTCGGAGCAGGCTGCTCCTGCTTCGGCTTGATCACCGGCGGCGGCGGCTCGACGGCGAACCGCGCGGCAGCCGACGTCATCGGCACCGGTGCAGGCGCGGCGGTGGCCGGACGCGACTCGGTGGTCGTCGGGCGGATCGGGCTCGGGATCACGGGCGCGGCGGGCTTGGCCGGCGCCGGCGCAACCGGACGCGGCGGCGTCGGGCGGATGATGTCGACCGTTGCGGTCGGGGTCGCGGTCATGTCGCTCCCCAGGAAGTCACCCACGCGGGTCTCGACGAACTGGCTCATCGAGATGTTGTTCGACTCGCAGAACGCCTTCAGTCGCTCGTAGGTAGTGCGGCTCACACTGATGCTGCGCCGAGTCTGCTTCTTCGCCATGTTATTTCCTTACGCTACGGGTAGGGTGCCGTCAAGGCGAACCTACTAGCCTTGGTACTCCCGTGAACGAGGCAGACCCTACACGAGACCCCTGACATTGAAGGGATCTGGGAATCACGAGTCGCGGCGATCACTTGGTGATCACGCGGTGATCTCGCGCGATCGCGGCAGATCGCGGCGTACGAAGAACACCGATCTCGGCCTCCGCGAGGCGCCGGAGGTGGCTAGCGAGCGCGGCCGAGCCAGTCCGTCGGACGCAGATGAGCCACCAGCTCCGCCTCGGGCGATCCCGGCTGCGGCGAGACGTCGTAGTCCCAGCGAACGAGCGGCGGCAGCGACATGAGGATCGACTCGATCCGACCGTTGGTCTTGAGACCGAACAGCGTGCCGCGGTCGTGGATGAGGTTGAACTCGACGTAGCGGCCGCGGCGGCGCAGCTGCCACGCGCGCTCGGTCTCGCCGAACGGCATCGCCTGGCGACGCTTCACGATCGGGATGTAGGCGGTCGTGAACGCGCGACCGAGATCCTGGACGAACGCGAAGATGTCCTCGGCGGGATGCTCGCCCTTGGAGCCGAGGTAGTCGAAGAACACGCCGCCGACACCGCGGGTCTCGTGGCGATGCGGGAGGAAGAAGTACTCGTCGCACCACTGCTTGAAGCGCGCGTAATCACCGACCGGCGCGTGGCGGTCGCACGCATCGGCGAGCGTCTGGTGGAAGTGGACCGCGTCGTCTCGGAACAAGTAGTACGGCGTGAGGTCCGCGCCACCACCGAACCAGATGGTGTCGCCCTTCTGGATGCAGCGGAAGTTGGCATGCGTGGTCGGCACCATCGGCGAGCGCGGATGGAGGACGAGGGAGACGCCACTCGCGCGGAACGTACGGCCGGTGCCCGGCATGTGGTCGGCGAGCTCGGCGGGCAACTCGCCGTCGACGTTGGACCAGTTAACGCCCGCCTTCTCGAACACCGCGCCGCCCTCGAGGACGCGCGCGACACCGCCGCCACCGCCGGGCCGTTGCCAGGCATCCGCGCCGAAGTCCTTGGCCCCATCGAGCTCCGCGAGTGCCTGGCAGATGTCGGTCTGCAGCTCGTGGAAAAAACTCGCGGCGCGATCGAAGAGGTCCGACACGTCGGCATGCTACCGCGATAATCAGCGGTTCGCGAAAGCGCGCGAGCGCACATCGCCGTGAGGCCGACCCGCGCTAGAATCGTTGCGAGCGTCAGTAGATGTGGGCCGCTATTCGGTTGATCCGCGCGACGCGGGTGTTCGGGGTCATCTTCCTCAGTTACATGTGGCAGATGTCGTGGGCCCGGCTGTGGCCGAAGCGCTACGCGACGAGCGCACGGTGGAAGACGATCCATCGCCGCAACGCACGCCGGATGTTCGCCGGGTTCGTGAGGCTCCGCGGCGTCTACATCAAGCTCGGCCAGATCCTGTCGATCATGGGCACGTTCTTGCCGCGCGAGTACGTCGAGGAGCTCGAGGCGCTGCAGGATGACGTACCGCCCGCGTCGTATCGCGCGGTCGCGACGACGTTCGCCAAGTCGTTCAAGAAGCTGCCGACCGACGTGTTCACGACGTTCAACAAGGAACCGATCGCGGCCGCATCGCTCGGCCAGGTGCACGAGGCGACGAACGCGCAAGGCGAACGCCTCGCGGTGAAGATCCTCTATCCGAACGTCGCGACGATCATCAAGGTCGACCTCAGGGTGCTCGGCTGGGCGCTGAAGGTCTACCGGAACTTCGTTCCGCTCCAGCAGATCGAGCGCGTGCACGAGCAGCTCGCCGACATGCTGACGCGCGAGACCGACCTCGTGAACGAGGCCGCGATGATCGAGCGGATGTCGAAGAACTTCGAGAGCGATCCCGACGTGCTGTTCCCGAAGGTCTATCCCGAGTGGAGCAGCCACGACGTCATGACGATGAGCTTCATGGACGGCGTGAAGATCACGAAGAAGAGCGCGCTGTCCAAGCTCGACCTCGATCCGTACGCGGTCGCGACGAAGCTCGTGAAGGTCTTCTACAAGCAGCTGTTCATCGATCGGTTCTTCCACGCCGATCCGCATCCCGGAAACTTCTTCGTCCAGAAGGGGCCGCAGGGGCAGCCGCGCATCGTCGTGCTCGACCTCGGCTCGGCGACGCCGCTACGGAGCAACCTCGCCGACGGCATGTTCGACATCCTGCAGGGCCTCATGACCCGCAAGGACGACCTCGTCGTGAAGGGCATCGACGAGATGGGCTTCATGGCGCCCGACGGCAACCGCGAGCTGCTCGAGCGCACGACGCGCAAGTACTTCGAGAAGCTCCTGAACCTCAACATCACCGACTTCGGCAAGATCGATCCTGCCGTCGCGCAGCAGCTCGCCGACAAGGACATGAAGCGCGAGGAGCTGCGCGAGCTGATGAAGTCGGTCGCGTATCCCGAGGGCTGGTTCTACGTCGAGCGCGCCGCGGTGATCATGTTCGGCCTGTCGGCGACGCTCGCGCCCAAGCTCAACGGCATCCAGGTCGGCTTCCCCTACATCATGCAGTTCATGATGGAGCGCAACGCGACGCGCCTCGCCGAGGTGTCGCGCGTATCGTCGCCGAACCTGCCGGTCGTCAAGGACGAGCAGGCGAAGGCACTGCTCGCGAAGAACGAGCCAGCGAAGTCCGAGAAGGAGCCGGCGAAGGCCGACGCCGGCTCGACGACCGACGAAGTGCTTCTGAACTAGCTCCTACTGTAGAGTGCGCGGCGATGGCACAGAGCGTCGCAGTCGTCACCGGAGCAGGACGTGGACTCGGTCGCGCGATCGCGCAGCGGCTTGCGCCGCACCACCAGGTACTCGTCACCGACATCGACGAGGCCGCAGCCGCGGAGACCGCGAGCGCGCTCCCCAATGCGTGGTCGCTCGCACAGGACGTCCGCGATCCCGAGTCGCATCGCCGGATCGCGAGGGCCGCGACCGCGCGCGGCGACGTCGCGCTGTGGTTCAACAACGCGGGCGTGCTGTCGGTCGGCCCGACGTGGGACATGGCCGATGCCGACGTGCGCCGCCAGGTCGAGGTCAACGTGCTCGGCGTGATGTGGGGCTGCCACGCCGCGGTCAACGTGATGGACGACGGCGGCCACATCGTCAACATCGCCTCGATCTCGGGCCTGACACCGACGCCCGGGCTCGCGGTCTACGGCGCGACGAAGCACGCCGTCGTCGGCTACTCGCTGTCGCTCGCGAGCGAGCTGCGCACTGCGGGCCGCAAGATCAGCGTCAGCGCGCTGTGCCCCGACGCGATCGCCGGCGACATGACGAACGCGGTCGCGCACGACGACGCATCCGCGCTGCTGTTCTCCGCGGGCACGCTGCTCACGCTCGATGAGGTCGCCGATGCCGCGGTCGACCTCGGGCGCAAGCCGCGGCTCGTCAAGGTGATGCCGGCGTATCGCGCGGCGGCGATCCACCTGTTGCGGCCGTTCCCGCGCATCGGCCTGCCGCTGCTCGAACAGATCGCGAAACTCGCCCGCCGTCGAACGCGCGCGACCGATTCGTGACTCAGGCGTCGGCGAACGTGATCGCGTGGACCGGCGGCAGGTAGTTGCTCACGACCGACCAGCTGTCGCCGCGGTCGCGGCTCGCGAACACGTTGCCGGTCGTCGAGCCAAACGCGAGCGCGCCCTCGCTCGATCGCGCGAAGCCGTGGCGGTAGACGAGGTCGTACGCGAACTGATCGGGCAGGCCGTTCGACAGCGCCTCGAACGACTTACCGCCGTCGCGCGTGCGAGCGACGACGACCTTGCCGTCGACGGGAATGCGCTTCTCGTCCTTGATCGCGGGCGCGAACCACGCGGTATCCGGATCGTCCGGATCCACGACCACCGGGAACCCGAACGCCGACGGCAGGCCCGGCGTGTCGTTCGTGATCTCCGTCCAGCTCGCCATGTCGTCGGTCGACCGGAAGATGCCGTTGTGGTGCTGGACCCAGAACACGTGCGGATCCTTCGTGCACTGAACAAGGCAGTGCACGTCTTGCGACGCGCCCGCATGCACCAGCTCGGGCGGCACGTACTCGGCACGCATGCCGTTCGCGCATTGCTCCCACGTCAGGCCGCCGTCCTTCGTCCGCCAGATGCCGGCCGTCGAGATTGCGATCGCGACCGTCTTCGGATCGCGAGGGTCGACGCAGATCGAGTGAATGCCAGCGTCGTCCTTGCCGCCGCCGTTCCACTTCGGCCGCTCGGGGTCGAACCACAGCGACTCGACGATCTTCCACGTCGCGCCGCGATCCTCGGAGCGGAACAGACCGCCGGGAATCGTCCCGCACCACAGCGCGTCTGCCTTGTCGAGCGCAGGCGCCATCGACCAGATGAGCGCGGTCGACCACTTGCGCTCCTTGCCCCAGAAGTTCTTCTCGACCTGCCCTTCCGGCTGCGGCGGATAGGCCGGCGTCGTGATCTCCGTCCACGTCACGCCGTGATCGTCGGAGCGGTGCAGCTTGACGCCGAAGTGGCCGTGGTCGAGCGCCGCATACCAGCCGCCGCGCGGATCGATCATCGCGTACGACACGTTGTCGCCGATGAACGCGCCGCGCGTCACCTTGTACGAGCTGCCCGAAGGTTCGGCAACGAACAGGCCCTTGCGAGTCGAGATGACGATCGATTGCATCAGGATCCTCCAGACAGTGCTTGCATGACGTAGACCTCGCTCGCGGGGCGAACGGGATCGGACAGGCGTTCGCGATCGGCGATCTGCTCGCCGTCGATGAACACGTTCATGTGGTGGCGAAGCGCGCCCTGGTCGTCGAGCACGTACGTCCGTAGCCGCGGGTTGGTCGCGAATACGGCGGCGAGCACCGCGCGCACCGTCGCGCCCGCAACCTCCTCGGTCGGGCACTCGACATGCCGGCGCAGATTCGGCGTGAACACCACGGTCGCCATGACAGCGAAGTTACATTATCGTTCTGACCGTGAGCTTCGATGTTGTCGTCGCCGCGGATCTCGATTGGGGCATTGGCAAAGCCAACGGCCTCCCGTGGCCCAAGTTGAAGGGTGACCTCGCACACTTTCGCCGCGTCACGAGCGCGTGCGCGGAGGGTCAGGTCAACGCGATCATCATGGGTCGCAAGACGTGGCAGTCCGCCGAGGTCGGCGGCAATCCGCTCCCGCGCCGCCTCAACATCGTCATCACGCGAAGCCAGCTCGCGGTGCCCGAGGGCGTCGTCGTCGCCGCATCGCTCGATGCCGCGCTGTCGGCCGCGAAGGGGCCCAACGTCGAGAACGTGTTCGTCGTCGGCGGCGCCGAGATCTTCAACAACGCGTTCGCGCACGCCGACCTTCGGTACGTCTATCTGACGCGCGTGTCCGGTCGCTATGACACCGAGATCCGGATCCCGAACCTCGACGAGATGGGCTTCGTGAAGACCGCGTGGGACGGCGAGCAGGCGCTCGACGAGAACGGCGTCGCCTATCGGATCGAGCGGCTCGCGCGAGCTGCCTAGACCGCGACCGGGAACTTGATGAACGGGTGATGCTGGTAGTTCTCGAGCTTGATGTCGTCGAACGTCATCTCGAGCGTCTTCTTGTTCGCGAGCACGAGCTTCGGCGGCGGCAGCGGCTCGCGCGACAGCTGGATCTTCACGCCCTCGACGTGATTGAGATAGATGTGCGCGTCGCCGAGCGTGTGCACGAAGTGACGCGCGCGCAGCCCGCACTCCTGCGCGATCATCTCCATGAGCAGCGCGTAGCTCGCGATGTTGAACGGCACGCCGAGCGCGAGATCCGCCGAGCGCTGGTAGAGCTGGCAGTCGAGGAAGTTGTCGTTGACGTAGAACTGGAAGAACGCGTGGCACGGCGGCAGCTTCATCTTCGGCAGGTCGGCCACGTTCCACGCGCTGACGATGTTGCGGCGTGACGTCGGGTCCTTCTTGATCGTGTCGATCGCCTGCTGGATCTGATCGATGCCCTGCCCTCCCCAGTTGCGCCACTGGTAGCCGTAGATCGGGCCGAGCTCGCCGTCCTTGTCGGCCCACGCGTCCCAGATCGGCGTGTGCTGCGTCAGGTCGTCGTTGATGTTCGTCGAGCCGCGCAAGAACCACAGCAGCTCGCGCACGACGGCGGGGAACAGCACCTTCTTCGTCGTGACGAGCGGGAAGCCCTCGCGCAGGTCGTAGCGCGTCTGCGCGCCGAACATCGATAGCGTGCCGGTCCCCGTCCGATCGGTCCGGCGCTCGCCGTGCTCGAGGACGGTTTTGAGCAAGTCGAGGTACGCACGCATACCCGCCGTATAGCACCCGGCTGTGACGGACGCGCCCCGCCCGCTCGGTCAGCGCCTGACCGGCGCGAGATCCGGACGATCCGTCTCGATCCAGCGCACATCTCGGTCGGCCCAGGCCGCGATCAGAGGGGCGTCGTTCACGGTCCAGACGTCGACGAGAATCCCGGCATCGCGCGCCGCGCGCAGAAATGCGTCGTCGACCGAGGCGTGCAGGAGCGCGAGGCCCGCGAAGCCCTTGCGCTTGGCCTCGTCGATGATCGACGTCGGATACGGCAGCGGCTGTTGGTTCTCGTCGATCGGCGGATCGACCGTCCAGTACGCCGGCGCGTCGGGCAGCGCCGCGGCGAGCGCACCGAGCGCGTCGGCATCGAAGCCCTGGAGAAGGATCGTCGTGCTGCTCGGCCGGCCATCCTTCACCGCGGCGGCGATCGCGGGCGCCGTCTCGGGGCCGGTCTTGATCTCGACGAACAGCGAGCGTCCGGGCGGAACCGTCGCGAGCACCGCGCCGAGCGTCGGGATGCGCTCGCCGGCGAACTCGCTGCCCTTCCACGCACCGGCATCGAGTGCCTCGATCTCCGCGAGCGTCTGCTCGGCGACCGGCTTGTCGAGGCCTGCCGTCCGCTTCGTGTTCGCGTCGTGGATGACGACGGCCGCGCCGTCCTTCGTCACGTGGACGTCGAGCTCGCACGCTTCGACGCCGAGCTGCCAGGCGCGGCGAAACGCCGCGATCGTGTTCTCGGGCGCGACCGCCGACGCGCCGCGATGCGCGACGATGCGAGGGCGCGGGACTTGGTGCTGGGGCGACACGGGTGCGCGGGGTTCGGAGGAGCAGGCGGCGAGCGCGACGGTCAGAATGATTCGACTACCACGTAACGACACACGCGAACGGTAGCGCGTGACCACGTCCGTTCGGTGTAAGCATCCGATCGTGCCGTCCCCTGCCAATACGCGCCAGCTGCTCGACGACTACGACGGTGTCCTCCTCGACATCTATGGCGTGATCCTCGACGCGAGCGGCCTCCTGCCGGGCGCAGCCGAGCTGGTCGCCGAGCTCGAACGGCGGAAGAAGCCCTACGCGTTCGTCACGAATGACGCGTCGCGCTCGACGGCGACCTACGCGGGTCGGTTCGCGTCGCTCGGCCTGGATGTGTCGCCCGATCGATTCGTGACGTCCGGCTCGCTGCTGCCCGGCTACATCCACACGACGAGCCTCGTCGGCGCGCGCATCGGCGTGCTCGGCACCGAGGACTCGGCCGCGTTCGTGCGCGCGGGCGGCGGCATCGTCGTGCCGATCGTCCGCGGCTGCGAGATCGACGCGCTCGCGGTGTGCGACGACGCGGGCTTCGCGTTTCTCGACGGCCTCGAGTGGGCGCTGTCGGCGGTCGTGCGCGCCGTCGACGATGGCCGCAGGCCTGCGCTCGTCCTGCCGAATCCCGATCTCGTCTATCCCAAGGGTGGCGGCGAGCTCGGCTTCACCGCGGGCACGATGGCGCTGATGATCGAGGCCGCGCTCGCGCGCCGGTTTCCGACGATGAACCTCCGGTTCGAGCACCTCGGCAAGCCTCAGCCGAACCTGTTCCTCCAGGCGAGCGCGCAGCTCGGCATCGTGCCCGAGCGGCTGGTAATGATCGGCGACCAGCTCGAGACCGACATCGCGGGAGCGCGCGCCGCCGGC
>JABFXX010000276.1 GCA_013368795.1 Kofleriaceae bacterium | reverse complement strand
GGCCTCGATCGCCTGCGCGTCGCCGCGATCGCCGCTGCGCTTCACGGCATCGCCGCGCGCCGCGCCGCCGACCCCGACAAGCTCGCTCCCGCCGGCTGGCGCAACGTCCACTACGCCGACCAGCAGCTCGTCTACAAGCTCGGCGACTCCGAGATCCAGATCGGCTATCGGCCGACCGGCGATGGCTTCACGTTCGCGATCGGCGGCAAGCCGACGCCGGTCACGCGCTACGGCGTCGACGGCGATCGCGTGTGGTTCGTCGAGCACGGCGGCCACCGTCGCCAGGCGCGCGTCACGTCGGCGGGTGATCGCATCTACGTGCTCTCCGAAGGCGCGCTGCTCGCGCTCGCCGAGCAGCCTCGCTTCCCCGATCCGACCGCGCAGACCGTCGCGGGCGCGCTGACCGCGCCGATGCCGGGCAAGGTCGTCAAGGTGCTCGTCGAGCCCGGCCAGGCCGTCGCTGCGGGCTCGCCGTTGCTCGTGCTCGAGGCGATGAAGATGGAGCACACGGTGCGCGCTGCCGACGCGGGAACCGTGCGCGCCGTCCACGTCGCCGTCGGCGATCAGGTCGACGCCGATCGCCTGCTCGCGGTGGTCACGGCCTAACAAACGCGCGAGCGGTCGTGGCATACCGTCGGGATGCGGCTCGCGTGGATCCGGTTCGGCGTCGCGTGCGCCGCCGCACTTGCCGCGTGCTCGTCGCCGGATCGCGGACGCGCGAGGCCGGTGCCGCCAAAGCCTGGAGCACCGCTCGTCGCGCCGGGATTGCGACTGCCAGATCTCGCGACGCCACTCGCGTACGAGCTGAGGCTCGATCTCGATCCCGATCGCGAAGTGTTCTCGGGCGAGGTCTGGATCAAGATCCGGATCGACAAGCCGACCGATCACGTGTGGCTGCACGTGTACGGTCTCGAGATCCGCGGCGGGCGCTGGGACGGCGGCGACCTCACGCTCGATCCGGTGAAGGGCGACCAGATGCGCGCGTTCCGGTTCGGCAAGGTCGTCGAGCCGGGCACGGTGACGCTCGTCGTCGAGTTCGTGGGGCGGATCGCGGAAGGGCAGGAGGGCCTGTTTCGCCAGAAAGCGGGCGGCAGGTGGTACGCGTTCACGCAAGGCGAGTCGGTGTACACGCGGCGGATCGCGCCGAGCTTCGACGAGCCGAGGTTCAAGACGCCGTGGCGTGTGACGCTCGTCGTGCCGCGCGAGGACGTCGCGCTCGCGAACACGCCCGAGGTCTCGTCGAGGGTGATCGACGGTCGCGTGAAGGAGGTGACGTTCGCGCCGACCGGGCCGATGCCGAGCTATCTGCTCGCGCTCGCGGTGGGGCCGTTCGATCTGGTCGATGTCGGCGAGGTCGGGCGCAACAAGGTCCCGGCACGCGTCGCCGTGAGGGCGGGCGAGGGCAAGCACGTCGAGATCGTGAAGCAGAAGCTGCCCGCGATCGTCGAGGCGATCGAAGCGTACGTCGACGAGGGGCTGCCGCTCGCGAAGCTCGATCTCGTCGCGGTGCCTCACCTGTTCGGCGCGATGGAGAATCCCGGGCTCGTCACGTTCGACGAGCCGATGCTCGTCGGCGATCCGAAGTCGACGTCGCTCAAGCAGAGCTTCGTGTCGGTGGCGGCGCACGAGGTCGCGCACCAGTGGTTCGGTAACCTCGTCACGCCCGCGTGGTGGGACGACCTGTGGCTGTCGGAAGGGTTTGCGAGCTGGCTCGGCGACAAGGTGAGCCAGGAGCTCGGCGCCGTCGACGATCCGCCGCTGCGTGCGGCGCTGACGCGGCGACAGGCGATCGAGGCCGACGACGATCCGGCGGCGGTGCCGCTGAGGCGCGCGGTCGAGACGAACGAGGCACCCGACGAGAGCTTCGACGCGATCGCGTACCAGAAGGCGCAGGAGGTGCTGTCGACGATCGAGGGCTTCGTCGGCGCGGCGGAGTTCCGCACGCGCATTCGCGCGTATCTCGACGCGCATCGCGACAAGTCGGCGACCGCGGCCGACCTGTTCGCGGTATTTCCGCCGGAGATCGCGAAGACGCTCGAGCAGTACGCGTCGAGCCCTCGCGTGCCGATCGTCGATCTCGCGCTGCGCTGCGAGAAGGGCAAGCCGCCGGTCGTCGAGGCGCACGCGCGATCGGGCACGGTGCCGGTGTGCATCCGCATCGTGAAGCCGCGCACGTCGCCCGGTGCGGCAGGCACGGTGAGCGATACGTGTGCGCTCGTCGACGCGATCACCGAGATCCAGGCGGGTGACGCGTGCCCCGCGTCGGTGTTCGGCAACGCGCGCGGCGGCTACTATCACGTCGCGTGGCAAACGCGCGCGGCGGTGACGCCGGTCGCACAGCTCGATCCGCGCTCGCGGATCATCACCGGCGACGATCTGGCTGCGGCGGTATCGCGCGGCGAGCTGACCGCGGAGCAGGCACTCGGCGCGTTGCGCGAGCTGACCGCGCCGATCGCAGCGTGCGCGCGCTGTGCGGCGACCGCGGATCCGTACGCGCAGCTCGGCGCGCTCGCGCTCGCCAGCCACATCGACACGCTCGTCGACGATGCGACGCGGCCCGCATGGTCCGCGTACCTCGCGAAGCGATTCAAGAGCGCGCTCGAGCCGTCGCGCGGAGCCCGGCCCTCGGCCGCCGGCGACGAGCTCGCCGAGCAGCTCGCCGACCTGATCCCGGCAGATCGCTATCCGCTCGCCGAGAGCAAGGCGGCGCGCACTTCACTCGATCCGATGATCGCGGACGCGACCGAGGAGCTTCCCGAGGACCTCGTCGCGCTCGCCGCGGTCACCGGCGGCGACAAGCTGTTCACGCGGATCGTCGAGCGCGCGCGCACGATGTCGAACAAGGAGCTGCAGCAGCAGTGGTTCGCGTCGCTCGGCCGGTTCGGGGCCGCCCAGATCGACCGCGCGGTCGCGTTGCTCGACGACGCGACGGTCACGCCCGACGTTGCCTGGGCGCCGGTCGAGACCTACCTCTCGCGTCCCGCGACGCGGACGGCGACGTGGCGCGCGCTGCACGGCAAGCTCGGCAAGATTCTCGATCGCCTGAAGGCGCCGCAGGTCCTGCGCGTGATCGATGCGACTTCCTCGCTCTGCGACGTCACGTCTCGCGACGAGGTCGCCGGCGTGTTCGACCGCGTGCCAGCAGGCCGCACGCACCTCGACCGCGCTCTCGCTGCCATCGACCGCTGCATCGCGATGCGGGGCAAGCTCGGCGACCTCGGCGCCGCGCTGACGAAGTAGGAGCCTCGCGGAGGCGTGCTCGAACGACCACGCTTGCTCACTGGCCGCACATCGTTCGCGCGCTGCTCGGCCCATCGTGACGAGAGCGCGCGCAGCCACATCTGATTTTGTAAGCGCACGGCGTGACACGTGCGCTCGTCGCGATCTCGTTGGAATTCGAGGACGTTTCCGGGATGCGACCGTCGAAAACGTCCGCTACGGTCGAGATGTATGGATCGCGTCGCAGCGTTTATTCGACACAACGAGGCGAGGATCTCCGCCCGCTGGATCGAAGAAGTATGCGGCGACCATCCGGCGCAGTACGCATGCCGCCCTGTGCTCGAGACGCAGCTCCCGGAGTTCATCGAGGGTCTCGCGAACTGGGTCGAAGGAAATACAGAAGCGGCCGAGAGCGCGTTCGCGCGGCTCGCCGAAGGTCAGGCCATCGAACGTCTCGGCTACGGTGTTGGCCTCGAGACACTCATGCGCGAGTACTCGAAGCTTCGTGTCGTGATCACGCGCGAGCTGTTGTCGCTGCCGGTGGTCGATGCCGATCTGCGCGACTCGATGCTGCGCCTGCACGAGGGCCTCGACATCGCGGTCAACGAGATGATGGCTCGCTACGGCGCGCGTCGCGACGAGATCCGCGAGCGCTTCATGGCGATCCTCGGCCACGATCTCCGCGAGCCCGTCGCGACCGTCACGATCTCGGCGCGCATGCTCGCGTCGAACCCGGCGCTCGATCGCGAACACCGGCTCGTCGCATCGCGTATCGGCCGCGCATGCGATCGCATGCAGCGGAGGATCAACGACGTGCTCGACTTCGCGCGTGGCCACCTCGGCGCCGGTATCCCCGCGCACCCGACGCCGAACGACCTCGGCGAGATCTCGCGCACCGCCGTCGACGAGATCGGTGGTGCGAACCCGCAGCGCCACATCACGGTCGCGGTCCGCGGCGACCTGCACGGCGATCTCGATCGCGACCGCGTCCACCAGGCGCTGACGAATCTCATCTCGAACGCGATCCATCACACCGATGGACCGATCGAGATCGTCGCGCGCGAGAGCCACGACCGGCAGGCACTTGTCACGGAGGTCACGAGCCACGGCGCCGTGATCCCCGAGGAGCTGCGCCGCCGCATCTTCGATCCGTTCACCCAGGGCGAGACGCCCGGCTCGGGGAAGGGCGTCGGGCTCGGCATGTTCATCGTCCAGCAGATCGCGGTCGCGCACGGCGGGACCTGCGACGTGAAGTCCGACGAATCGGGGACGACGTTCTCGATTCGCTGGCCGCGTCCGATGCGCGTCGAGCGCGCCGCCGGCTAGCCCGTCCACGTGGTCTTGGACGTTGACCGCGACGGCAACGTGGACCTGGTCGCCACCGTTAACTCGAGCATCACGGTGGAACTGCCAAGACATCGCTGACAGATCGCCGTAGGTT
Source organism: Kofleriaceae bacterium (assembly GCA_013368795.1). GTDB lineage: Bacteria > Myxococcota_A > Polyangia > Haliangiales > Haliangiaceae > JABFXX01. The sequence goes on along the minus strand of JABFXX010000276.1, from coordinate 66 downwards.
CGTCGACTGCGACCGCGTCCAGGTGCCGCCGACCCGCGAGTCGACGGCATCTCCCGGCTGCGCCGC
>JABFXX010000274.1 GCA_013368795.1 Kofleriaceae bacterium | reverse complement strand
GATCTGGCCGCCGAAGTAGAGGCCCTGGACGCGGCGCGTTTCGAGCGTCGGGTGGATCTCGCGCGGATCGATGAAGTCGTACTCGACGGCGTAGCCGGGACGCGTCATCTCGGCGCGCTCGAGGCCGGGGATGGAGCGAATGAACGCGAGCTGGATGTCGAACGGCAGCGAGGTCGAGATGCCGTTCGGGTAGACCTCACCGGAGTCGATGCCTTCGGGCTCGAGATAGATCTGGTGGCGATCCTTGTCTGCGAACCGGACGACCTTGTCCTCGATCGACGGGCAGTAGCGCGGCCCCGTGCCCGCGATCTCCTTGCGGTAGAGCGGAGAGCGCGGCAGGCCCTCGCGGATGATGTCGTGCGTGCGCTCGGTCGTGTACGTGATCCAGCACGAGAGCTGCGGCAGCGGCGGCGCGGCGATGCCGTTCCAGCGGAACATCGGCGGCGGATCGTCGCCGGGCTGGAGCTCGAGGCCGGCGATGTCGATCGTCTTGCGATCGAGGCGGCACGGCGTGCCGGTCTTGAGCCGCGCGAGCGGGAAGCCGAGCTCGGCGAGCGAGTGCGAGAGGCCGACGGCGGGTGCCTCGCCTGCCCGGCCGCCCGCGGCCTTGGCTTCGCCGACGAAGATCGCGCCGCGCAGGAACGTGCCGGTGGTGAGGATGACGGCGCGCGCGCGATAGGTGACGCCCATCGTCGTCGTGACGCCGACGATCTTCTTGCGGATGCTGGTCGCGTCGCTCGTGACGGTGGTGGCGGTGTCGTCGACGAGAAGCTTGGCGACTTCGCCCTGGCGGAGGGCGAGGCCCACCTGGTTCTCGAGCCGCATCCGCATCTCGTCGCGGTAGCGGCGCTTGTCGGCCTGCGCGCGGGTCGAGCGGACCGCCGGTCCCTTGCTTCCGTTGAGGCGGCGGTACTGGATGCCGGTGACGTCGATGACGCTCGCCATCTCGCCGCCGAGCGCGTCGAGCTCCTTGACGATGTGGCCCTTCGCGACGCCGCCGATCGCGGGGTTGCACGACATCTGCGCGACCATCTCGAGCGAGCCGGTCAGCACGAGGACACGCGCGCCCATGCGCGCCGCGGAGAGCGCCGCCTCGCAGCCGGCATGGCCGGCGCCGACGACGATCACGTCGTAGCTATCGGGATACTCGTAGGCCACCGTCGGGCGGGCGTTCTACCACAGCCTCGACGAGCGGCAGCGCGAAAGCCGTAAGTCGGCGGACTCAGCGCTTGGGCAGGCCCGACAGCGCGTCCTTCGCATCGCCCGCGCGGTCGCCCTTCGGGTACTTCTGCACGAGCTCGGTCCACGCGACGCGCGCGCGATCCGGCATGTCGACGGCGACATACGCGCGACCGAGGAGCCAGAGCGCCTCCTCGTCGTAACCGACGCCGCGGTAGTTCTCGAGCAGACGGCGCAGGCGGAGCACGGTGCCCATCGGCTTGCCGCGATCCCAGTAATAACGGGCGACGTACCACTCGTGGTCGGCGAGGCGCTTGCCAACCTTGACGATGATGTCCTTCGCCTTGTCGCGGTACGGCGAGTCCGGATACTTGTCGAGGAAGCTCTTGAGCTCGGTCCCCGCGTCCTCCGTCGCCGACTGGTCCTTCTCGTAGGACGGCGGGAACAGCCAGAAGTCGCCGGGGAGCTGCTTGTAGTAGGCCTCGCCGATCCGGTACGAGGCGTAGCCGTTGGCGACCATCTCGTGGGTCGGGTGGAACTTGATGAACAGGCGGTAGCTGTCGATCGCCTCGAGGTACTGCTCGGCGCCGAACTCGGCGTCGGCGAGCCGGAGCTCGGCGAGGACCGCGTACTTGGAGTACGGGAAGCGACTCTTGATGAAGCCGAAGTACTTCGAGGCCGCGACCCAGTCGCCGCGCTCGAGCTCCTTGAGCCCCTTCTCGTAGTTCTTCTGCGCAGAGACCGAATAATCGACCGACCCAGAGCCGGTCTTGGCACCGCAAGCTACGGTACCGACCACCAGGGCAAAAGCGACGAGGAGCCTCGGGATCATGCGGACTTGTCCGTTGGTACTCTGACCGGACGCGCGCGACAAGGGTTGCCTGCTCTATAAGGGAAGCATGCGTTTTCTCCTGCCTTCGCTTCTCGGGGTTCTGGGGGTTTGTTCGTGCTCCGGCGGCGCGCACCAGATCGAGATCGGCGCCCCTCCCGCAAAGATGACCCAGGGCACGTTCGCGGGCCCGCTCTGCTCGGGGGCGTCCTGCAAGTGCCGGGATGCCAGCGCGCCCGGCGACGGCGGCGCCGGCGTGCCGACCGATGGCACCAAGCGCTTCGAGATCCGCATGACGAGCGCGCAGCAGCTCTGGATCAAGATCCGCGATAACGAGATGTACAAGAGCGCGGAGCGGCCGGAGGAGTGCTTCTACATCGACCTGCCGGCCGGCGAGTCGGTGGTCGAGATGCGCGCGAGCGAGCCCAACGGCGTCGCCGCCGAGTGGACGATCCGCGAGCTCGGTACGCAGACGAAGAGCTGGTACGACACGTTCACGTTCAACTGCGGCCAGCCCGGCGTGTGCAGCTTCGACGAGCTGCGCGAGAAGAAGGCCGACTACACCGATCCGAAGCGCGACCGCTGCGGTTCGGTCAAGGCAAAGAGCCTCGTCTGGGATACGGGCCGCTCACCCGATCAGCTGCACCCGAGCGAGCTCGCCGTGAAGGTCACGCTCGACGTCTACAAGTTCGTGCCGGACCGTCCGCACGGCAGCGACTGCGGGAAGAAGCAGGCCGCCGAGCACGACGAAGACAACCCGAAGATGTGATCAGCGCGGCAGCGCCGAGCCGGGCTGCGGCCCGTTCTCGTCGTTGCACATGCGGATGTAGAGCTGCGCGCGCTTGTTGGACGGGTCGATCCGCAGGACCTCGTGCCACTCGGCCATCGCCGCGTCGCGCCGGCCGAGCGAGAACATCGTGACGCCGAGGTGGATGCGCGCGGGCACGAAGTCGGGCCGCAGCTTCTTCGCGTGCTCGAACTCGGCGACCGCGGCGTGGAACATGCCCATGTCGCGATAGACGTTGCCGAGGCGGACGCGCAGGTCGGCGAACTCGGGACACAGGTCGAGTGACTTGGAGTACTCGCGCACCGCCTCGTCGAACATCGCGAGCCCGGCGTAGGCGGCGCCGAGGTCGGCGTGCATGTTGGCGAGCTTGCCGCGGGCGAATCGATCGAGCGCGTTGGGCTGACCGACGGAGGCGGAGACCGCGCGGGTGTAGACGTCGCGCGCCTTCTCGTACTTGCCTCGATCGTTGTACGTGACGGACAGGTTGAGCGCGGCCTCGGTGTAGCGAGGGTTCAGGCGCAGCGCGTTCTCGAACGCCTCCTCGGCATCGGAGAAGCGGCCCTGCGCGTGATAGATGACCCCGAGCATGTTGTAGAGGTCGGGAAAGGACGGCCGGGCGCTGGCGGCCTCGGCGAGGTACGGCTCGGCTCGCTCGTACTCGTTCGCGTTGTAGTGCTCGCGACCGAGAGCGATCAGCTGTTCGACCCGATCACTACTGCTCATTGTTTCGCATCGTACCGCGACCGCGCGAGCGTCGCGAGTTCGTCACTCGCCCTCGGCCTCTTCCTTCTCCATCTGCGCCTTGACGTCGGCCGGTAGCTCGAGCACGACGAGGTAGTCGTTCATCGGCTTCGCGAGCGCCTCGGCGACGCGTCCGTCCATGTCGAGGACGGGATGCACCGACACGACCTGCGGGATGCCGCGCCGCTTGATGCGGTTGACGATCGCCGAGTCGTGGCAGTGACCGTTGCCGGCGAGCAGCACGAGGTAGCCGCTCGGGTTCGCGGCGAGCCACTTCGCGGCACCGTCGGCCATCGACTCGTCCCAGATCACCTGCACGGTGTAGACGCGATCGGCCGACGGCATGCCGGCCGGTGGTTCCTCGGCCTTGGGCTCCTCGGGCTTGGCGTCGGCGGGCTCGGGATTCTTGTGCCCGCCCATGCCGCCGCCACCGCCGTGCGCGTGCGCGCCGCCCATGTTCTCCATGATGTCGTCGAACCACGCGCGATGCGCTTTGTCGTCGAGGTTCAGCTCGGGGACCTGCTTCTTCTCGTCGGGCGTCAGCGACTCGAGGCCCTGGCGGACAACCTTCTTCGTCAGCTCGCGCGGCGCGTTGAGCGCGAGGAGCGCGGCACCGGCGGCGAGGGCCTTCGCGATCGTCGGACGGTAGAAGCCCCAGTCGTAGTTCCAGCGCTCGGACCAGCCGGTGCGCGAGAGGAGCGCGGCGTCGTCGATACGATGCGCGGCGTAGTCGTCGAGCACGCCCTGGAACGGGCGCTGGAACATCTCCATGCCGAGCGCGAGCTTGGCGCCGGGCTTGCGCGCGGCCAGGTGGCTCACGACCTCGAGCTGGAACCAGTGATGGTGAGGATTGGGGTGATCCTCGCCGACGCACACGACGCGCGCGTCGCCGAGCTGCTGCCAGAACGCTTCGGTCGCGACCTGATGGCCGGTGCGTGCGTCGAGGATCGAGTACGGCAGCGCGGCCGCCTCGATGCCGCGCTTGGGTCCGCTGCTGTCACCGGACGTCGCGACCCTCGGCTTGCCGCCGTACGTCCCGCCGCACGCGACCAAGAAAGCGAGGCACAGGATCCGCGCACGCATGGGAGCGATGCTACACCGCTTTGGGCCGTGAACCTGCCCTACCTAACAGCTGCGCTGCCCGGCATCGGCGGCGTGCTCCGAACGAGCGTCGACGATTTTGTCGTCGACGAAGAGCCCGCATACCTGCCGATTGGTACGGGCGACCACGTGTTCGTTCGCATCGAGAAACGCGGCCTGACGACGCCGATGACAATCGATCGCATCGCCCGTGCGCTGTCTGTCAGGGCGCGCGATATCGGCGTCGCGGGCATGAAGGATCGCCACGCGGTGACGCGCCAGTGGCTGTCGCTGCCGCCGCCGGTGACGCCCGAGGCCGCGCAGGCGCTCGCGCTCGAAGATATTCGGATCCTCGAGGTCGCGCGCCACCCGCACAAACTGCGCACCGGTCACGTCCGCGCGAACCGGTTCGTGCTGCGCGTGCGCGGGATGACGGCCTCTGTCGACGAGGCGGTCGAGCGTGCGCGCGCGATCCTGGGCGCGCTCGCGACGGCACCCGGCGCGCCGAACTGGTACGGCGAGCAGCGGTTCGGCCGCGAGGGCGACAACGCCGAGAAGGGCCTCGCGATCGTTCGCGGGCAGATGCGGCCGCCGCGCGATCACAAGCTCGCGCGCCTGCTCGTGTCGGCGCTGCAATCGGAGCTGTTCAACCGCTGGCTCGTCGCGCGCCTCGCCGACGGGCTGTACGCGAAGGTGCTCGCCGGTGACGTGATGCACAAGCTGCGCGATCCGGCCGCTGCGCAAGGTAGCGCTGCGGCGGAGGGAGTCGTGCGCAGCGGCGGCGGCATGTTCGTGAGCGACGCGCCCGACGTCGACGAAGCGCGCCTGCTCGCGGGCGAGGTCGGCATCACCGGGCCGATGTTCGGCGAGCGGATGCGACGGCCGACCGACGGCAGCCCGGCGGCCGCGCGCGAGGCCGCGATTCTCGACGCAGCGGGCCTGTCGATCGAGTCGTTTCAGGCGGTGCGTTCGATCGCCGAGGGCACGCGTCGAGACGCCACCGTCGAGGTCGGCTCGCCGAGCGTCCGCGCCGACGGCGACGCCGTGGAGGTCGCGTTCTCGCTACCGGGAGGCGCGTATGCGACGACGATCATGCGAGAGATCATGAAGGCGGACGTTCCCCGCGAGCCGGAGACCGCCGAGCACACGAACGCCGTGGAGACGTAGCCCCGGCCATTTTCGTGCGTTAGGCTCCAGCGCAATGCTGTCTGAGCAATTCGTCGCATTTGCCCAGCTCGGCGCCGAGTGGGTGCTGTGGCTGTTGATCGGATTGTCGATCCTGTCGGTCGGCATCATGATCGACCGCGCGCTGTGGCTTCAGCGCCGCAACATCGACACCGATCAGTTCACGCGAGAGCTGCGCGGCGCGTTCGAGCGCGACGAGATCGATCGGCTCGAGAAGAAGTACGCCGACGATCCTGCGATCCCGGTGCGCGTCGTGCTGACCGGGCTCGCCGAGCGAGATCGCGGACCGTCGGCCGTCGCCGAGGCGATGCAAGGCGAGCGCGTGCGCTGGCGAAATGCCGGCGACAAGCACCTGATCATCCTCGGCACGCTCGGCAACAACGTGCCGTTCCTCGGCCTGTTCGGCACCGTGCTCGGCGTCATCAGCGCGTTCGAGAACCTGCGCCTCAAGACGCCGAACGCCGAGGACAAGACGCTCGACCTGATCGCCGAGGCGCTGTCGGCGACCGCGTTCGGCCTCCTCGTCGCGATCCCCGCGGTAATCGCGTTCAACTACTTCACGCGCCGCATGCGGACGCTGCTCGGCAGCGCCGACGAGTGCGCGCACGTCGTGCTGGCGATGGTGCACGGCGCCGAGCACGGCAGCACGCCGATGGAGCCGCGCGGTGGCGGGAAGTAGCCTCTACACCGACGGCGACGAGTCGCCGCCGATCACCGACATCAACGTCACGCCGTTCGTCGACGTGCTGCTGGTGTTGCTCGTCGTGTTCATGATCACGGCGAAGATGATCGTCGCGCGCGGCGTCGAGATCGACAAGCCGAAGGAAGCGGCCGGCGGCGACATCCCGAGCTCGCTGCGCGTGTCGGTGACCGCCGACGGTAAGCTCTACGTCAACGACAAGCAGTTCACCGACGACACCGCGGCGATCGCGCGCATCAAGGAGCTCGCGTTCACGACGAGCAAGCCGAAGGCGATCATCGCAGGCGACCGCAAGACACAGTACGGCGGCGTGATGCACGCGATCAGCCTCGTCAGCCAGGCCGGCGTGACGTCGATCGCGCTCGAGAACGAGCAGCCGGCGCCGAAGTAGTCGCGCAACAGTTCGTAACGCGAGCGAGGAACGGGACCTCTGCTACCCTCGGGCGGTGCGCCTGGACTCGCCCGTCGTGCTGTCGACCGCCGGCGCGCTCGCGATCCATCTCTTGCTCGCGGTGGCGGGCGATGCACTCGTCGTGTCGTTCCCGGCGCGGAAGTACGTGCCACCGCCGCGCGTCGAGCTGTTCGAGATCCAGCTGCCCGAGGTCGCCAAGCCGCTCCCACCGCCGCCGCCGACCGAGCAGGTGAAGCAGGAGCCCGCCGCCGAGGTCGTCAAGCCGGCTCCGGAGCCGGAGCGCAAGGTCGTGAAGAGGGTCGCGCGCGCGGCCCAGCCTCCGCCGCCCTCGGAGCCTCCGCCGACCGCTGGGCCGACGAGCGATGACTCGGGAGGTGCGCCGGTGACGTCGATGGAGAACATCGCGCCATCTGCGACCGGCGTCGCGGTCGCGAAGGGCCGCCCCAACACCGGTCGGATCGGCCGCGGCGGCACGGGCACCGGTACGGGCTCCGGAACCGGAGCGGGATCGGCCGACGAGGCGCCGCGGCCCGTGTCGGTCGCGACGATCAAGAAGCGCGCGATGCCCAAGGGCGACTTCAGCTACTTCGACGCGAGCAAGGACTACCCTCCGGAGGCGAAGTCGCTCGGCATCGAGGGCGTGATTCGAGTGCGCCTCGTCGTCGACGAGTCAGGTGCGGTGAAGTCGTCGGTCCTGCTCAACAAGCTCGGGCACGGCCTCGACGAGCTCGCGCTCGCGCGGGCCAAGCAAATCAAGTTCGATCCGGCGCTCGATACCAACGACACGCCGGTCAGCTCGGTGGTCGTGTGGACCTTCAATATGACCTTGCCGAAGTAACGATCGCCGAAGTGACGACCGCCGAAGTGACGATCGAGCTCCCGGTGCCGCCCCGCAGCTAACCGTCAACTACCCCGGCGGAACATGCGCCCGCGTAGAATGGTCGCAATGCGCAACTCTTGGGGATCGGCGGCGATTCTTCTCCTTGCGTGCGTCCTGCCGAGTGCAGTGGCCCATGCGGAAGACCCACCGTTCGACGCCGCGATCGATGTCCAGCTGTTCGACTACTCGATCGGTCCCAAACAGTTCTTCACGGTCGACAGCGCCGACATCGCCGAGCGCAAGCAGCTCGCACTCGACGCGTTCGTCACGTTCATGACGAAGCCGTTCAGCGTCTACAACACCGACGGCGCGAACGACCCGACGATCATGGGCGACCCGCGCACGCAGGTCGTCAAGTCGATCACCGCCGCGCAGCTGACCGCCGCGTACGGCGTCAACGACAAGCTCCAGATCGGCGCGATGCTGCCGCTCGTGTTCTCGCTCACCGGCGACGGCCTCGATCCGTCGACGGGCGCGCACAGCATGACCGGCGTGCAGGTCACCGGACTCGGCGACCTCTTCGTCCAGGGCAAGTACAAGCTGTGGACGAGCGAGAGCGGCGCGGCGCGGTTCGCGGGCACCGGCGGCTTCACGCTGCCGTCGAGCTTCGGTAGCGATGGCTCGCAGTTCCTCGGCGACGATCTGCCGACGCTGCGCGGCGGGCTCGCGCTGACGTGGTCCAAGGGCCCGCTCTCGCTCGGCGCCGACGCCGGCGTCATCCTGCGCAAGCCGCGCACGATCTACGCGAGCACGATCGGCCAGCAGCTGACGTTCGGCGCGGCGGCGGCGATCGCGCTCACCGATCGGTTCAACGTCATCGGCGAGTTCTTCGGCCGCGGCGGCCTCGAGTCCAGGTTCGCGCTCGACGAGAGCCCGATGGAAGCGGTCGGCGGCTTTCGCCTGATCGCCGGCCGCTCGCTCGCCGTCACCGTCGGCGGTGGCGCCGGCCTCGATCGCGCGATCGGCGCCCCGCAGGCGCGCTTCTTCTTCTCGCTCGGCTACGCGCCCGACGTTCGCGACAGCGACGGCGACGGCATCCAGAACGCGAACGACAAGTGCCCGCTCGTCCCCGAAGACAAGGACGGCTTCGACGATCGCGACGGCTGCCCCGACGACGACAACGACGGCGATCGCCGCATGGATAACGAGGACAAGTGCGTCAACGAGGCCGAGGACCTCGACGGCTTCGACGACGACGACGGCTGCCCCGAGCTCGACAACGATCAGGACAAGATCGAGGACCTCAAGGACAAGTGCCCGAACGACCCCGAGGACGGCGCACAGCCCTACCCGACCGACGGCTGCCCCGCGAACAAGCGTGACTCCGACGGCGACAACATTCCCGACAACGTCGACTCGTGTCCGATGGAGGAAGAGGACGCCGACGGCTTCGAAGACGGCGACGGCTGCCCCGACGCCGACAACGACGCCGACGGCATCCCCGACACCGCCGACCGCTGCCCGGTCTGCCCCGAGGACAAGGACGGCTTCGAGGACACCGACGGCTGCGCCGACGACGACAACGACAAGGACGGCGTGCCCGACGCGCGCGACGCGTGCCCCGCGGAGGCCGAGACGTTCAATGGCGTGAAGGACGACGACGGCTGCCCCGACACCGGCGGCATCGAGCTCGTGAAGCTCGACGGCGATCGCCTCGTCGTCGACAAGGTCCCGTCGTTCGACGCCAACGGCCTGACGAAGGCCGGCGAGCTGATCGTCGCGCAGATGGCCGGCATCATGCTCGCGCACGACGAGGTCACGAAGTGGCTCGTCGCGCTCGCGCAGACCAAGCAGGCCGACGCGCACAAGCTCGCCACGCTCGTGAAGGCGCAGCTCGTCAAGGCGGGCATGCGGAACGTCGAGGTGCTCGGTGCCGCCGGCCCGCCGAAGATCGGCGCCATCGTGCAGGAGCGCGCCGAGCAAGGCGCCGCGCCGGTGTGCCCCGCCGGTCGCGAGGCCAAGCAGCGCCCCGAGCTCGTCACGCCGAAGGCGACGATGCAGCAGCGCTCGACCTCGACGGGGACGCCGGCCGTCGCGCCGCAGCCCGAGCCCGCGAAGCCTGCGGGCGACGACGAGATCCAGATCGAGAACTAACGCGTTCCCGTCAAAACCTTCGCGTCGCTGCCGGAAATCTCGAGCACCTGGATCGGACCGCCGTAGTGCTTCGAGAGGCCGACGTCGATCCGCCACAGCTTGCCGTCGCACGCGCTCGTGATGCCGGTCTGCTGCGGCGTGTGACCGACGACCATCCGCGCCGCGCCGAGCTTCTGTAGCGTATCGGCGAGCGCCGCGCAGTCGACCGCGTCGGGGAGGCCGTACGTGCGCGTCCACACCGGGCTGTCGTCGGACGTCAGCACCGGCGACGGCGCGTCGGGGCCACCCGCCTGGCCGTCGAGCCAGCAGCGCGCCGCGAGGTTCGCCTCGTCGACGTGCGTCACCCAGTCGCCGATGACACCGGCGTGCGAGAACACGCTGTCGCCGACGATCGCGACGACGTTGTGGGTGGCGAGCCGCTTCGCCCACGCGCCGCCCGGATCGAGCGCCTTCGTGCGCTCGCCGCCGAAGTCGTGCATGCCGCCCGGCGTGACGTAGCGAAAGTCGCGCGCCGCGTTCATGAATTCGTGGTTGCCGAGCGTGCGCACGACTGCGCCGCCGGCCGCGCTTGCCTCGGTCGCGAGGCGATCGAACAGATCGAGGATCTTGGACTCGTCGTCGCCGCGATCGAGGATGTCGCCGGTCTGGACGACGACGAGCGTGCCGCCGATCCACTTGTCAGCATCGTCGATCGCGCCGGCCACCTTCAGCGTGGCGCGCGTCGCCGCGAGGTCACCGTGCAGATCGCCGATCGCGACGATGCGCTTTGGCGAGAGCGGCACCTTCGTCGGGATCGGGGCGAGCGTGCAGCCGGTCTTTGCCGGTCCGGCAGAAGGCGCAGCAGGTACTGGCGCCTTGACCGGCGCGGGCGCATCGCGATGACCGCGATCACAGCCGATGGCAGCCACCATCAGCACCGGTGTAAGAGCGCTCCACCGGCGACGTTTCCGAGGCATGCGTCTAGTTATCATGCTCGCAGCTCTGAGTGGCTGCGCGATGGGCGGTGCGATGCGCCAGGCGACGATGGTCGGCCAGTGCAGCAAGGACGACGCCACCTGTTCGCGCAAGGCGCCGCTCGCTCCTCTCGCGATCGGCTCTCGGTTTTATCCCGAGGTCTCGACGGAGATCACCGGCACGACGACGCCGAATCTGCGCCTCGAAAGCGCCGAGCCCGGCGTGATCGCGGTCGAGCAAGGCGCGCTGGTCGCGAAGGCGGCAGGCACGTCGGCGGTCCTCATCTCGACCGACGACGGTTCGGTCGTCGACTTCGTCCACGTGTGGGCTGCGCCGGTCACCGAGATCACGCTCGCGCGACGCGACGGCGAGCGCATCACCGGCGCGCTCGGCCTCGCGGTCGGCGAGGACATCACGCTCGTGCCGTCGCTGTTCAACGGCGCGCAGAAGCTCGCCGGCGCGCCCGACACGACGTGGTCGCTGAGCGGCGAAGGCGTCGTCACCGTGCTGCGCGATGGCTCGTCGGATCGCCGGCGGCTCCGCGCTCGCGCGCCCGGCAGGACGACCGTCACCGTCGCGCTCGGCGACGCGAAGGCCTCGATCGACGTGGAGGTGGTGCCGTGACCAAACTCGTCATGCTTGCGATGCTCGCGCTCGCTGCCTGCGATCCGCATCTCTATCAGCAATCGGTCGCACCGCCCGGCCGCTCCGCCCGCCTCGACGAGGTCACCGGGTTCTGGGGACGACTGAAGCACTACCGCCTCGAGGTCTCGCATGGCGTCGCGCTCGCGCTGACCTGCTCGCAGGCAGGCCCGTGCGAGAAGATGAAGGTCGTCTCGGAGAATCCGGCGATCGCCGAAGTCCGGCCCGCGTCGCTGCAGGCGCTCGAAGCGATCGGTCTCGGCCGGGACCAGCAGCCGTCGGCGGCGTTCGTCGTGATCGGCAAGGCGCCGGGCTCGACGCGACTGCACGTGTCGGCAAAGGAAGGCAGTCGCGACGTCGTCGTGACGGTGATCCCACCGCCCGCGTCCTGACGCTCCCATTTCTCGCGTCTGCATGTCCGATCCCCGAAGATGGCCGGATGCGAAGGCTCGTGCTGGTGCTCGTATTCGGCCTGCTTGCGGCATGCGACGACGACGATGGCGGTGGAGGCGGTCCGATCCGGATCGAAGACCTCACCAGCGCGCTGCAGAGCAAGTACTGCAACGTCTACGTGCAGTGCGGGCTGATCGAAGACCTCGCGACCTGCCGCACGCTGTTCGTCGACACGCCCGTCGATCCCGACCTGATCGCCGCCGTCAACGCCGGCAAGGTCATCTACCACGCGGACCAGGCGGCCGAATGCCTCGACGGGCTCGCCGGGAGCTGCGACGCCACCGATGCGCCCGACGAGCACGAACCCGAGGCGTGCGATCGGACGTTCGAGGGTACCGTCGCGGAGGGCGGCCAGTGCGCGCTCGACGAGGAGTGCATCTCGCAGGACTGTTACGTCCCGAGCTGCCCCGACGCGTGCTGCCAGGGTACCTGCGAGCCGGGCGCGATCACGCCGCGCCCACACCTCGGCGACTCGTGCGTCGCCGACACGCGCTGTGTCGACAGCTATTGCGACGAGGCGACCGCGATCTGCAGCGCTTACCTGGCGGACGGCGCGAGCTGCACGTCGTCCGAGCAGTGCACGAGCGCGTCGTGCCTGGGCACGCTCTGCCGCCCTCGCGCCGCTACCGGCGAGCCGTGCGGCCCGCTCGCCGAGTGCGCCCTGATCGGCGATACGTGCAGCCAGAGCACGACGCTCTGCGCGCCGGTCGGCCTGATCGGCGATCCGTGCACGACGTACGCGGACTGCTCGCCGATCTACACGTGCGACGAGACGACGAACAAGTGCACGCGCGGCGCGATCGCCGGCGAGTCCTGCGCGCAGACGTTCGATTGCTACGACCGCAGCTACTGCGACACGACGACGATGATCTGCACCGCACGCAAGGCCGACGGCCAGCCGTGCGAGGCCGACTCGATGTGCGTGAGCGACGTCTGCGATCCGGTCTCGAGCACCTGCATCACGCCGCCGATCTGTATCTAGGCTCCTAACGGTCGCCTTGCTCGCGTCTCCCACCGGGATCGCCGAAGATCATCGTGGGGGAAACACATGCGGAAGCTCGTGCTCGTGCTCGGTTTGCTTGGAGCCTGCAGCGACGACAGCGGTGGTCCGATCGAGATCGATGATCTCCAGGACGCGATCATCGATGCCTACTGCAACCTCTACGTGCAGTGCGGGGTCGTCGAGGATCTCGCGACGTGCCGCTCGCTTCGCCTGACGGACGCGAACGACAACGACATCGTGGCCGCGGTCCACGCCGGAAAGGTCGTCTACAACCCCGATCGGGCCGCCGAGTGTATCGGCAGGTTTCAAACGACGTGCGACGTCGCGCAACAGAACGAGGAGAGGTCCCTGCCGGTGGCGTGCGACGAGATGTTCACCGGCACGATCGCCGAAGGCGGCACGTGCGCGCTCGACGAGGAGTGCGTCTCGCAGAACTGCGACGTGCCATCGTGCCCGGATCAATGCTGTATGGGCGCATGCGTCGGGGCCGCCCCGCCCGTGCGCCCACACGCGGGCGAGTCCTGCGCGGACAACTCGAGCTGCATCGATAGCTTCTGCGACGGCACCACCCGCATATGCACCGCGTACCTCGCCGACGGCGCCGCATGCGAGAGAAGCGAGAATTGCGACAGCGGTTTCTGCCTGTCGAACGTGTGCAGCCCACGCGCCGCACCCGGGCAAGCGTGCAGCATGACCGCACCCTGTCGCGACCTCGGCGACACGTGCAGCTCGACAACGATGACGTGCACGCCCTACGGCCTCACCGGCGACGCGTGCGCGGCCGACAACGACTGCGCACCGATCTACAACTGCGATGCTGCGACGAGCACGTGCGTGCTCGGTGCACGGCTCGGCGACCCGTGCGGTGTCGGAAACATCTGCATCGATCGCAGCTACTGCGAGCCGACGACGATGACATGCACGGCGCGCAAGCCCGACGGCCAGGCGTGCACGGCCAGCGCGCAGTGCCAGAGCGGTCGCTGTGACACCGGCGCTACGAACCTGTGCGTGACCGATCCGATCTGCATCTAACGCTGCCGAGGACGGCCGACCCGAGAGCACGGCAGTACCTGGCAAGTGCGGCTTCTCCGCACGCCGGCATACGCGTGATTCCGCACGATTACGCCGGGCCCGTCGCTTGCTCTACGTACGCTCGTGCTCGCAGGACTCGAAACCGCGATCGCCTTCTTGATCCTTCTCGGGGTCGTGCTGCGCCCGCTCGCGCTCGACAAGCAGACCTAGGCGTCGGGCGGCGCGTTCGCGACGAGCCCGACGACGACCGTGATGTTGTCGTCGCCGCCGCGATCGTTCGCGAGCTGGATCAGCTGCTGCGGCAGGCGGCGATACCAAGTCATCGCGACGATGCGCTCGAGCTCGCCATGCTCGACGTAGTTCGACATGCCGTCGCTGCACAGGATGAAGCAGTCGCCCGGCGACACCGGCACGCTCTTCACGTCCGCGTCGATCTCGCGCTCGAAGCCGATCGACTTGGTGATCACGTGGCGGTACTTGGAGTGCTTGGCCTCGGCCTCGGTGATCGAGCCGGCCTTCAGCTGCTCGGCGATCCACGAGTGATCGTCGGTGATCTGGCGCAGCTGGCCGTCGCGGAACATGTAGCAGCGCGAGTCGCCCGCGTGGACGAGATGCGCCTTGCCGCCGTGGACGAGCACCGCGGTCAGCGTCGTGCCCATGCCGCGCAGCTCGGGCCTGGCGAACGCCGCCTCGTAGATGCCAGAGCTCGCGCGCCGCACGATGCCGCTCATGAGCTCGAGCGCCGGCGAGAACACGACGGACGCGCCACCGGGCACGTGTGCCTCTGCCGTGCGCACCGGGATCGTCGGTGCGAGATCGCCGGTCGGCTCCTCGACCGCAGGCATCTCCTCGGTCGTGCGCACGCTGACCTCGCGCTGTCGCCGCGCCGCCGCGTCGAAGTCGCCGCGCGCCTCGGTGAGCTCGCGCGCGAGTAGCTCGACGGCCATCCGGCTCGCCGTCGCGCCACCCTGGTGTCCGCCCATGCCATCGGCAACGGCCATCACACCGATGCCCGGATCGACGAGGTAGCTGTCCTCGTTGCGCTCGCGCTTCCTACCGGGGTCGCTCTGGCCCCACGCCCACAACCGCATCGATCAGTACTCTGCGCTGCGCTCGCTGATGTTGCCGTCCTCGCAACGCAGGAGCTTGCCCTTGCCGTCGATCTTCGTCAGCAGGCTGACGGGCCGCGTCCACAGCTTCGTCGCGTTGCGGAGCGTGTCGCGCGCCTGGCCGCCATCGAGGTCGGTGCCCTCGTGGATGTGGCGCAGGAGCAGCTCGCTGCGGTTCTCGAAGTTGCCGTCCTCGACGACGATCACGGGCTGGCCGCGGTTCGTCAGCATCTTGAGGAGCTGGTCTTTCACCTTCTTGAACTCGCGGCTCATGATCTCCCAGTTGCCGCTGCGCTCCTGAAAGCCAAACGAGTAGAACTTCTGCTCGACGCAGAACTCGAGCGTGAAGAACTCGTCGATGAACGTGATGTCGTTATAGAGCTTGCGTACCTCGAACAGCTTCTTGCGGCCGAGTCCGGTGCGCCGGTCCCAGTTGCGCTTCTGCTCCATCGAGTCGCACTCGTCCCACTCCTTGCCGAACTGGCCCTTGTTCCAGCGGTCCTCGATGTTGCGGAGCAGCTCGATGCCGAGCTTGTACGGATTGAGCCGGCCCGGCGACGTCGCGAGCACGCCGGAGTTGGCGTCGGCGTAGTCGATCACCTCGGCGGCGGTCAGCGCCTTCTCGGTGAGGATCTTCGAGTGCCAGTACGAGGCCCAGCCCTCGTTCATGATCTTCGTCATCGCCTGCGGCGCGAAGTAGTAGGCCTCGTCGCGCACGATCTCGAGGACGTCGCGCTGCCAGTGCTCGAGCGGCGCGTGCTCGATGAGGAACGCGACGATGTCGCGCTGCGGGTGCTCGGGGAAGCGACGGCGCGCGCGCTTGGCTTCCTCTTCCTTCTTCTTCTTCTGCGCCTCGATGTAGCTCGGCGGGTTGATGAAGGAGTCCATGTACCCCTTCGCGCGGAGCTTGCCGACGTTCTCCTCGGGCTCGTCCTCGTCGGCCGGCTTCGGCGGCCGCGTGCGGACGATGTACGCCGACATCGGATCGATCAGGTTCTCGAGCGAGAGGCAGGTGTCGATGAAATCCTCGACGACGTCCTGCCCCCAGCGAGCCATGTGCCGGCGTACTCGCGCGGCATGGTTCGCCATGCCGTCGATCATCTTCCGGTTCGTCTTGCTGAAGAAGTAGTTGTTCTTGAAGAAGTCGACGTGCGCGCACACGTGCGCCATGACGATCTTCTGGTCCGTCGTCGAGTTGCCCTCGAGCAGGTACGCGTACGCCGGGTTGGTGTTGATCACCATCTCGTAGATCTTCGACAGGCCCCACTCGTAGCTCTTGCTGAGCTGCTCGTAGTCCATGCCGAAGCGCCAGTGCGGGTAGCGCGTCGGGAAGCCGCCATACGCGGCGACCTCGTTCATCGTCTTGTAGTCGAGGACCTCGTAGAGAATCGGGAAGAAGTCGAGGCCGTAGTTCTTGGCGTGGCCCTCGATCTCCTCCTGGATGTCTCGCAGGTATGCGGGGAAGCGCTTGACGGTCATTACTTGCCCTTACCGAGGAACTCCTTGATGGAGTCCATGATCGCTTCCTTGCCCTTGATCTCGCTCGTGACGACGCGGTCGTCCTCGTCGAAGTGCTCGGTCAGATCCTTGATGAACTGACCGGAGCCGTACGGCGACTCGACCTGGCCGTAACAGAACAGGTTCACGAACGGCAGGATCTCCTTCTTCATCAGCTCGACGCACGTGTGCGTGTCGTCGACCGACCAGTTATCGCCGTCGGAGAAGTGGAACGGATAGATGTTCCAGCGATCGGCCGGATACTTCTCTTCGATCATCTTCGCGCACAGCTTGTACGCCGAGCTGATCATCGTGCCGCCGCTCTCGCGCGTCTTGAAGAAGGTGTCGCGGTCGACCTCCTTCGCCATCGCGTCGTGAATGATGTAGCGGCTCTCGATGCCGTGGTACTGCGACTGCAGCCACGTATCGATCCAGAAGCTCTCGATGCGGACGATTTCCTTCTGCTCGTCACCCATCGAGCCCGACACGTCCATCATGTAGATGATGACGGCGTTGCTCTGCGGCAGCGGCTCCTTGCGCCAGCTGCGGTAGCGCTTGTCGTCGCGGATCGGCACGACGACCGGATTCTTCGGGTCGTACGTGCCCATCGAGATCTGGCGGCGCATCGCCTGACGGAACGTGCGGCGGAAGTGGCGCAGCGACTCGGGGCCCGTCGTGCGGATGCCCGAGTACTTGTCCTTCCACGCGACGATCTTCTCGGTGCCCTTGGGCTGGATGCGCGGCAGCTCCAGCTCCTCGGCCATGATCTCGGCGAGCTCCTGCAGCGACACCTCGATGTCGAGCAGGTGGTCGCCCGGGCGGTCACCGGCCTTCTGGCCCTGCCCCGGCTGCTCCTCGCCCTGACCGAGCGAATCGCCGACGTCGCCCTCGCCCTGACCGACGCCGCCCTGCTGCTTGTCACCGTGCTTGAAGTGAGGAATGTCGACGCTGGGCAGCGGGATCGCGACGGTGTCTTTGCCCTTCTTCGCGATCATCTCGCCCTGCGAGATGTACTTGCGGAGGTTCTGCTTGATCTTGCCGCGGATGATCTGGCGGAACCGTCCGTGATCGAGATCGATCTTCTGGCTCATACCGCAACGTCCGCCATTTCTCCGCGCTCGTTGACGAAGCACAGCCGACCGCCGTGCCGCTTCGTGCGCTGGACCATGTCGAGGAGCCCGAGCGCACGCGACATCACGTCCGCCGGGTCCTCGGTGTTGAGCTCGACGCAGAGCTTCGCCAGGAGCTCGGCCAGCGTGTGGTTGAGCTCGATGGAGACAGGCCCTTTGCCCAGCGGATCGCTCATTACGACTTGACGTCTCCGCGCGCGAAGATCGAGGCGACGAAGTTCAGGACGTCGGTCGCGCTCACCTCGTCGTAACCGAAGTTCTTGATGAGGCGCTGCTTCACGACATCGATCTTCGCCTGCGTATCGCGGTCGACGACCGACGAGACCAGCGACGTGAGCTTGATCGAGTCCTTCTGGTCCTCGAACAGCTTCGCCTCGAGTGCCTTGTGGAGGCGCTCGTTGGTCTTGTAGTCGAACGTGCGGCCCTCGATCGCCAGCGCGCCGATGTAGTTCATGATCTCGCGACGGAAGTCGTCCTTGCGCGACTCGGCGATATCGATCTTCTCCTCGATCGACCGCATGAGGCGCTCGTCCGGCTCCTCGTCCTGACCGGTGTACGGGTTCTTGACCCGCTCCTTCTGCGTGTACGCCTTGATGTTATCGATGTAGTTCGCGCACAGCTTCGCGATCATGTCCTCGTCGGCGCTGATCGCACGCTGGACCTCGTTCTTGACGATGTCTTCGTACTCCTGCTTCACGACGGAGAGCATCTCGGCGTAGCGCTTGCGCTGCTCGTCGCTGTTGATCAGCGAGTGGCTGCGCAGGCCGCTCTCGAGCTCGTTCAGGACCATGAACGGGTTGATCGCACCGTCGGCCTTGTCGCTGACGAGCGCGTTCGCGATCTTGTCCTGGATGTAGCGCGGCGAGATGCCGTCGAGGCCCTCGCGGTTGGCTTCCTTGCGGAGCTCCTTGATGTTGTCCTGGGTGAAGCCCGGCAGCGTCTTGCCGTCGTAGAGCTTCGCCTTCTGGAGCAGCGACAGCGAGTGCTTCTTCGGATCCTCGAGGCGCGTC
>JABFXX010000255.1 GCA_013368795.1 Kofleriaceae bacterium | reverse complement strand
CGACGACGAAGTTGTCGTTCTGGCCGGGAACGTTTCCGTCGCCGACGATGTATGCGCCGCCGCCCGGCCGCATCGTCACGCCGTAGCCGAACGACGACGGAACCGGGCCGAGGAGCTGCTCGCCGCCGCCGGGCCAGCTCGGATCGCGCGCGCCCGTCTCGGTCAGCGCGATCACGTCCATGAACGCCTCGGTCGCGCTCGGACGGCTGACGCCATTGATCAGATAGCCGGTGTCGCGCACGGCGATGGCCCATGCCTCGCCCTGGGCGCCCGTGCTCGGGTGCGCGATGCCATGGTCGCCAAACGATGGATCGAGCTGGCCGAGGTTCGGTGGCAGCGCGTCGGGGACGGGATCGAACCCGACCCGCCCGCACGCGGCGAGCACGAGCAGGAGCGACCACCTCATCGTAACGACGGTCGCATGTTGGATGGTCCGCTTCTAGCCAGTTCGAGTGACCCTCGTTACGCGCCGGCACCACGGCATCACGTTGCCGTCGAGAGTTCCTGTACGCTGTTCGCGATGCGAGCGGTGTTGTGTGTCGGTCTTCTCGCGTGTGGTAGCCCAGCGGCCTCCCCCGATGCGTCGGGCGGCATGAGCGACGCTCCCATCGACGCGCCAGGCTGCGAGGCTGGGCAGCCCGTTCACGTCGTCGGTCATGCCTCGTATCCGACCGAGCAGCAAACGATGACGTTCCTGTCGCACGACGCCAGTGGCGTGTTGTGTGGGCGAATGACGGCGAGCGGTCAGAGCCCGGAGGTCATGCTGGACGTCCCACCCGGCGGCATGGTGACGGCGTCGTCGGTGACGGATGCGCCGGCGCAGCGAATCTTCACGTGGACCGACGTTCACCCGGGTGACGATCTGATCTTCCCGTCGAGCTTGCGCCACGGCCTGTATTCGCGGCACGTGACCACCTCGATCACGTTCGCTGCATTGCCTGGAGCGATCGAGGGCTACAACGTGATGCTCCAGTGCGACTTCGGCAGCATCACGAACGCGTTCATCCAGCCGGGGACGAGCTCGGTCGCGATCGATTGTACGGAGGACGCACGCGACGTCGTCGTTCACCTCATGACGAGGACGTCTGCGGGCTACTATTTCGCCGCCAGCCCGTTGACGCCGATCGCGGCCAAGGGGCCGACGACGCTCGCGGTCAGCGACTGGGCACCGGCGCGCCTGACGCCGTCGACGATTCACGGCGATCTCTCTGCGTTCCAGCAGGTGAGCGTGAAGTTTCAGCCCACGCCACCGGCGAGCAACGGGGTATTGGGCCTGTTCGCGCAATTCGAGGACGAGCCGTCCAGTGACCCGACGGTGCTGCCCGCGACGGCGCTACCCGACGAGCCGACGCACATATCTGTCACGCTGAACACTCCCTACACCAAGGGTCGCGGGATCGAACGCTTGTACGCGAGCCCGCCGGCCTCGCTCGATGTGACGCTCGAGACGGACTTCCTGCCGAACGTCGACGCCATGTTCCATCCGGATCCACATCGGCCCGAGGTGTCGTGGACCGCGGATCGACCGATCGACAACGCGGACATCGTGCTCGCGCAATTGAACATCAATGATCGAGCCCGCTGGTCGATCGAGGTCGCGGGGACTGCAAGCTCGGTACGGTTCCCCGAGCTCCCTGCCGACGTACTCGCGACCGCTCCGGGCAGCCTGTTCGGTCTCAGCATCGTCGAGTCGAGTGACATTGAAGGCTGGGACGCGATCCGTGAGAACCCGAACGAGGTCTGGAACACGCCGAACTACCGCGTGACGTCTCACGGCGTCTTTTACGCCGGGACTTACTGATCGCCGGGCGGGTAGGGGCCGTCGAACCCGAGCACCTCGGCGGCGCGCGTCGCGGCGAACATGACGGCATCGCCGGGTGTGCGCTGCTCCGCCAGCGCGAACGTCAGCGCCGCGGCGAACGTGTCACCCGCGCCGTAGCTGTCGCCGCGCACCACCACGGGCGCCGGTGTCCACGTCTGGCGCGTGCCATCGGGGAACACGTAGTAGCCGCCACGCGCGCCATCGGTGCGGACGACGAGGCGAGGGCGCGGCTCGAGATCGCCGTCTCGGTAGACCTCGGCGACATCGTTCTCGGAGCCGACGAGCGCGTCGAGCTGGATGCCCGCGGCGCGAAATAGCGGCAGCACGCGCGACGTGCCGACGACCACGCGTGCCGCACGCGCGCGACGCACCGCTTCGACGTCGCCGCCGGTGATGTAGACGCCGTCGCACGACGCGAGCGCGTCCCACGGCAGCGGATCGGCGGCGTGGGCGACGTGTCGGTCTCCCGACAGGATGATCGTGCGCTCGCGCTGGGCGTCGACGAGCGTCAACGCGCGGCGCTGGTACTCGGACCGGAACGCCGCGTGGACGATGACGCCGCGTCGCGCGAGGTCGTCCTTCGCGCGATGGCCGAGGTCGTCGTCCCCGAGCGCGGTGAAGAACGGGACTTCGGCGCCCCAGCGCGCGAGCGCGACGGCAGCGACGCCCCCACCGCCGGCGGGTACGCCGACGACGGGCGTGCCCTGGATGATCTCGCCGGCATGCGGCACGCGCTCCACGCGCAGGAACTCGACCCATTCGACGTGGCCGAGAACCGCGACACGCACGTCAAACTCATAACACGCGCGTCACCGACGGGGGCCCGGGAGCTTCGTAGGAGAAAAATGACCGCTCATGACGCACTGAGCCGCGGATCGTTACGCGCTCGATCGGGCTGTTTACGGACCGCCGAACTGCGGTAAGACGTGGTCGCTGTCATGACCTCGATCACTCCACTGCGCTCGGGACAGACCGTCGCGTCCAAGGCGACGCCACATCTTCCCGCCGAGAAGTGTCTCCAGATCTATGACCTGATGCTCAGGTCGCGCGTCCTCGAGGAGCGCCTGATCACCATGTACAAGCAGGGTGACGGCTACTTCTGGATCGGCGGCCCCGGCGAGGAAGCGTTCAACGTTCCGCTGGGCCTGCTCGTCAACAAGGGCCAGGGTGTCGATCACGACTACCTGCACCTCCACTACCGCTCGAGCGGCACGCTGCTGGCGATGGGCGGCGACCCCGTCGACTCGCTGCGCCAGATGAAGAACACCGCGACCGACCCGTACTCGCGCGGTCGCAACTTCGCGGGCCACTACTCGGTCCGCAAGTGGAACCTCGTTCCGGTGACGTCGCCGATCGAAGTTCAATTCTCGATCGCGATCGGCACCGCGCGCGCGCAGCGCAAGGGCACCGGCGCGAAGGG
This sequence comes from Kofleriaceae bacterium, assembly GCA_013368795.1. Lineage (GTDB taxonomy): Bacteria > Myxococcota_A > Polyangia > Haliangiales > Haliangiaceae > JABFXX01. The sequence goes on along the minus strand of JABFXX010000255.1, from coordinate 15,475 downwards.
CATCACGATCGTCCAGGGCGGCGATGCCGGCACGGCCGAGGGCGATTTCGCGACCGCGCTCGTGTGGTCGTCGCGCAAGGGCAACGAGCTGCCGCTCCTCATGATCGTGACGAACAACCGCTACGGCATCTCGACCTCGTACGAAGGCCAGCACGGCTACGAGCAAATCTCCGAGCGCGGCAAGGCGTTCGGCATGCCGACCGAGGTCATCGACGGGAACGACCCCGAGGCGAGCTACGCCGCGCTCGAGCGCGCGCTCCACTACGTCCGCACCGAGCGCAAGCCGTTCCTGCTCGAGGCGATGGTGTCGCGCCTGCGCGGCCACTCGTCGGCGTCGGGTGCGAACCTCGTCAAGGGCGAGGTCGACTGCCTCGAGGCGTTCGAGCAGAAGCTCGAGGCGCGCTCGCTGCTCACGCGCTCGCAGATGGATCAGCTCCGCGCGAACTACACGCAGGAGCTCGGCGAGGCCGCGGCAAAGGTCCGGCACGAGCCGCAGCCGTCGCCCAGCTCGATCCACGACTACGTGTTCGCGGACAAGAACTACGTCGGCGAGGAGAGCTGAGATGTCGACGATGATCCAGGCCATTCGCATGGCCCTCCACGTCGGCGAGTCCAGGCTCGGCGTCACCGACATCTTCGGCGAGGACGTCGGTCCTCCGCTCGGCGGAGTCTTCACCGGCACGCAGGGCCTCGAGACCGCGTGGAACACGCCGCTCGACGAGCGCGGCATCGTCGGCACGGCGATCGGTCTCGCGATGGCGGGCCGCAAGCCCGTCGCCGAGATCCAGTTCTGCGACTACGCGTTCAACACGATCGATCTCTTGAAGCTCGCGGGCAACACGTACTGGTCGACCGGCGGTGACTGGAACGTGCCGATGGTGCTGATGACGCCCGTCGGCGCCGGCATCCGCGGCAGCCTCTACCACTCGCACAGCTTCGACGCGACCGCGACGCGCATCCCCGGCTGGAAGATCGTGATGCCGTCGACGCCGCTCGACGCGTACGGCCTCCTCCTGTCGGCGATCGCCGATCCGAACCCGGTGTTCTTCCTCATGCCGAAGGCGCTCCTTCGCATGAAGTCGGCGCCGGGCGAGCAGTGCCCGGGCGAGCCCGACGACGACAAGGCGCTGTCGCAGATGATCGACGCGCCGCTCGGCGATCGCACGAACTGGAAGCCGACGTGGCCCGAGCTCCAGGAGCTCTACATCCCGATCGGCGAGGCGAAGATCGCGCGCGAGGGCTCGCACGTCACGGTGCTGACCTACGGCCGCAACGTGCCGATGTGCCTGCAGGCCGCCGAGGAGCTCGCCGAGGAAGGCATCGACACCGAGATCGTCGACCTCCGCTCGCTGCACCCCTACGACTGGCCGGCGATCACGGCGAGCATCAAGAAGACGAACAAGGTGCTCTGCGTCAACGAGGACACCGAGATCACGAACTTCGGCGAGCACCTGATCCGCCGCATCATCGAGGAGCTGTTCTACGAGCTCCATGCGCCGCCGAAGCTCCTCGCGGGCGCGCACATCCCGGGTATCGGCCTCGCCGATAACCTCGAGCGCGCCAGCGTCCCGCAGAAGGAGACGATCAAGGCCGCGATCCAAGAGCTCGCTCACCACGAGCCGTAGCTCGCGGCCCTCGTCCGCGGGACTTGGGCTGCTCGTACGATTTTTGTGACGAAGTCGCCCGGGTGCCCGCAGTACCTGGATGTGAGCGACCCGGACCGGCCGCCCGGTACCGGGCTCGCGGCGTTCGACGAGATCTATGAGCGCGAGTTCGACTACGTCTGCAGGAGCCTCGGCCGGCTCGGCGTGCCGACCGCTGACATCCCCGATGCCGTGCACGACGTATTCGTCGTGCTGTACCGGCGGTGGCACGACATCGATCGCGAGCGCACGCTTCGCCCTTGGCTGTTCGGGGTTGCTCGCCGCATCGCTGCCGCGTTGCGCGCCAAGCGCCGCGAGACCGAGCCGCTCGACGAGGTGCTTGTCGTCGATGATCCGCGCAGGGGCGAGCGCGACCGGCTGTGGCGCGCGTTGCATGAGCTCGACGAAGACAAGCGCGTCGTCATCATCCTCCACGAGCTCGAGGGCCACTCCGGCAGCGAGATCGCGGCGCTGCTCGAGATTCCGGTCAACACCGTGCACTCACGGCTGCGTCTCGCGCGCCGCGAGCTACTCGAGATCATCCACGGCAAGCGAGGCAAGCGATGATTGAACCGCTCCCCGACGAGCTTGCCCAGCTGTTCGAGGCAGAGCGCTCCGCCTCGGTCGACGATCTCGCTTCGCGCCCCGGCGTCCGCGCCAAGGTCGCCGCGACCGTCGGCCATGCGCCCCTCGGTGCGGCGGGATCCTTCGGTACTGGCAAGCTGCTCTCGATCCTCGCGCTCGTCGTCGCTGCCGGCGGCGGCCTCGCGTACATGATGAGCCGCGGCGAGCCCGAGGCTTCCCGTCCAGCGCGCGTGCAGACTTCGACGGTGCCGGATCCACCGACTGCGACCGAGGTCATGCAGGTCGAGCCGACGCCGGCGCCCGTCGCGGTTGCGCCGCCGGGCAGACCCGCAGTCAGGCGCGTGCCTGCCGTGCAGCGCGCGCCCGTCGTCGTGCGTCGCGACGATCCGCCCGCCGAGCTCGCACCCGCGGTGCGCCAGCCGGACCCGTCGCAGGCGAGATTGATTCGCGAGGCGTGGGCGGCGATTGCCAGCGGCGAGTCGGAGCATGCCCTCGAGCTCGCGCAGCGCGACCGCGATTTGCATCCCGATGGTGCGCTCTCCGAGGAGCGCGAGGCGCTCGCGGTGCAGGCTCTCGCGAACCTGGTCCGAGACGACGAAGCGCGAGCCGCCGCGACGCAATTCCTCGCGCAGCATCCCGCCAGCATCCACCGCGCGCGCATCGAGCGCGTCATCCGTGTGCTCGACGAGCGCCGCTCCCCCACGGAGGCGCGATGACGGCGCTCGCGGAACTCTCGGGCAAGGCACGTCGCGCTCGGGTACGATTGGCGCGATGTTGCGCGCCATCGCGCTCGTTCTCGCGATCGTAGTGCCGCACGCGGCCGCGGCGTCGCCGCTGGCGATCGAGATCACGGGCACGACGTGCGACTCGGCGCTGCGTGCCGAGCTCGCGGACGTCGAGACCAATTCCATCGCCGGTCCGCGTGTGCGCGTCGTGACGAGTGCCGATGCCGGTGCGCTTCGGGCGGAACTGATCGTCGAGGATCGAGAGGGCAGGCGACGCGGTCCGCGCCTTGTCCAGGCCGCGACGTGCGAGGACCTCGCGAGCTCCGTTGCCGTGATCGCCGCGATGGTGATCGAGGATCTCGCGAGCACGCCGGTGCCGACTCGGTCCTTCGAAGGACAGCACGTGGTCGACCCCGAGCCCGATGACCTCTCGCTCGACTACCTGATCGAGGTCCCGCCACGACCGCCGCGCTCGCGCGAGATCGCGTTCGTTGCCGGAGCGACCTCCGACATCGGGCCCGACACGCGCCGGCGGTTCGTCGTCGGCGCTCGACTACGCCGTGCCTCGTTGTCGGTGGGTATCGAGGGCCAGGCCGGCACGCCCGACGAGATCGCCGTGACGATGCGCGGCCGGATCTCGGTCGCTCGCGCGGAGCTGACGGCGAGCCCCTGTCTGCACCTTGGCTCGATCGGAGGTTGCTGGCTGACGAGTCTCGGCGCCCTCCGCGGCTCCGCGGCGGGCCTCTACGGGATGCGTACGGTCTTCGCGCCGACCCTTGCCGGTGGGCTCAGGCTCACCTGGGAGCGCTGGTACCGCGACCGGATCGGTGTGCGCATCCAGCTCGACGGGCGCGCGTTCGCGACGTCGAGCCGATTCAGGGTCGACAACATGCCGGTGTGGGAGAGCCAGCGATTCGAGGCATCGACAGGGCTCGCGATGCTCGTACGATTCTTGTGACGAAGTCGTCCGGGGCGCCGCAGTACCTGGATGTGACGACCCCCATGAAGAAGCTATTGCTCGCATCTCTCCTCATCGTCGGCTGTGATACCGACGAGAACATCGCCTTCACCGGCTCGGGACATGGTCCGGTCTCGGTGGGCGCCACCCGCTGGGCGGTGTCACTCGGCGGGACGCAGGGCGACCACGCGTGGTCGGTCGCGGTCGACACGCGCGGCGATGTCGTCGCCGTCGGGACGGCGGAGAGCAATCCCGTCGACTTCGGCAGCGGTCCGGTGATGGTGCCCCGCGCGGGCTGGTACCACTCGTTCGTCACCAAGCGTGATGCGAGTGACGGTGCCGAGCGCTGGACGCGCGCCATGATCCCGATGACGGAAGCCTCGCTCGTCGATGCGCTCGGCGTGGCGACCACACCCGGTGACGACGTCGTCGTCATCGGGACGTACCGGGGGACCGTCGACTTCGGGGGCCAAACCCTGACGGTCAGCGAGCTCCCCGAGCACATCTACGATGGCTTCGTCGCGAAGTACGCGCCCGACGGCGCTCTCCGCTGGGTCCATGGAGTCGATGCAGACGCCGATGTCTGGCTCCGTGCACTGGCGGTGGACTCGACCGGTCAGATCTACGTGACCGGTGGATTCAGTGGAACGATCGACCTGGCCGGCCAGTCGGTCACGTCGCATTCGCCGAACGGGTTTGATGGTGTCCTCGCCGCGTACGATCCGGCGGGCAACATGGTCTGGGGCGCGGCCTTTCCGGGCAGCGCGGAGCAAGTCTCGCAGGATATCGGGATCGCGGAGAATGGCGACATCGTGGTGGTCGGGCAGTTTCGCGGGGCGGCGTCGTTTGGAGGACCGACGTATCAGGCGACGGCGCTGACCGGATTCCTCACCCGGTACCGCTCCGACGGTCTGTATCTGTCGTCGAGAGCGCTCGCCAACGCCAACTCGCTCGCGCAGGTCAGCAAGGTCGCGTTCCGCGGCTCGCAGACGATCATCCAGTACGGCCACGATGTACCCGGACAATCGGGAGACAGCATCCTCGAGGCGCTCGACCCCGCGAACACCAGCCTGTGGTCCCAGTCGATCGCGAATCAGAGCGATGGCCCTCCGTATCGCACGCTTGCCGCGACGGACAGTGGGTTGCTCGTGTCGATCGCGATCAACAATACGCTGCGGTTCGATGCCGACCCGACGACGAACCACAGTCAGATGGAGGTCGTCACGTTCGACGAGGACGGCACTGGTGGTCGCGTGACCATGTGGTTGACGACGGGCGGTAACGCATCCGTCAGCGATACCGCGGTGGGGCCTGGCGACTCGATCGCGTTCGCCGGCTCGCTTGCGGGTAGCTGCGACTTCGGAGGGGCCCCGGTCCACACCTCCGGCCTTCAGGACGGGAACGCCGTGATCATCGTGACCGAGCCATCCCACTGACCGATCAGACGTCGAGCGAGCGCGTATTGGTCTCGCGCATGCCAAGCATGATCGGCAGGCCGATGACGCCGTACGACAGCATGTAGATCGTCAGCGCCGTCGTCGAGTGGACCTTGTCGATGAGGTACTTCGCGACGATCGGCGCGATACCGCCGGCGAGCGCGAGCGAGATCGAGTAGGCAAAGCTCATCGAGGTCACGCGCGTGCGCAACGGGAAGATCTCGACGACCATCGCGCCCTGGAGGCCGAGCGCCATCGCGAGCGGGATGCCGAGCATCAGCTGGCCGAGCAGGAACTGGGACTCGTCGCCCTCGAGCATGAAGCGCTGGGCGAACGGCAGCGCGACCATCATCACGAGCGTCAGGGCGATCATCAGCTTGCGGCGACCGAGGCGATCGGAGAGCCAACCGCCGCCGATCTTGAGGGCCAGCACGACGCAGAGGCTGATCGTCGTCAGGAGCTGGACGTCGTAGCCTTCTGCCTTGCGGCGTTCGCCGGCGAACGTGAACGTGAAGTAGTACGCGGCGTTCGTCAGCGCGACGATGCCGAACGTCTGGACGATCGGCTTCCAGTCGCCGAGCAGCGACGGCAGGATCGGCGCGCGTTCGGCCTTCGCCTTCTCGCCTTGTACCGACTCGTGGATGCCGCGGCGGAGGAGCCAGCCCGCGATGCAGAACAGGATGCTCGCGATGAACGGGATGCGCCAGCCCCACGCCGCCGAGGCCTCGTGGCCGATCGTCTTGGTGATGATGTATGCGCAGAGCGAGCCGAGGAGGAAGCCGAGCGTCGTGCCGGCGGCGGTCGAGCTTGCGATGATGCCGCGCCACAGCGGTGTCGCGAGCTCGGTCGTGTAGACCATCGAGCCGGTGAACTCGCCGCCGAGCGAGAAGCCCTGGATCACGCGCATCGCGATCAGGAGGACGAGGCCTGCATAGCCGATCGTCGCGTAGCCGGGGAGGAGACCGATGACGAGCGTAGCGCCGCCCATGAGCGCGATCGAGAGCGTCATGAGGGCGCGGCGGCCGATGCGATCGCCGACGACGCCGAGCACGAGGCCGCCGATCGGCCGCGCCGCGAAGCCGAGCCAGAACACGAGCCAGACGACGAGATCCTTGTCGTCCTTCGTCGCTCCCGGGCGCATGAACGTCGCGCCAATCTCCGCCGAGAAGAAGCCGTACACGGCGTAGTCGAACCACTCGAGCACGTTGCCGATGAGACCGGCAGCGACGGTCCGGAGGGGTGATTGCGCCGATTGCACGCTGCCAGTGTAGCTGTGTACGGTGCCGACATGCAGCAGCCGGGCGACCGCGACCTCTACCGGCGGCTCGCGCCGTTCTACGACATGATGTCGCGAGGGCTGCTGGCGCCGTTCGGCGGCGATACCCGGTTCAGGCAGCGCGCCGTCGATGCGTGGGACATCCGGCCCGGGCAGCGCGTGCTCGAGCTCGGCTGCGGGACCGGGCTGATGACGAAGCTCCTCGTCGAGCGCGGCGCGACCGTGACCGCGGTCGATCGCTCGGCGCCGATGCTCGCGAGGGCGAAAAAGCGCGAGCCCGCGGCGACCTACGTCGAGGCCGACCTGCGCGGATTTCGGCCGACCGAGACGTACGACCGGGTCGTCCTGAGCTACGTCCTCCACGAGCTGACGGCAGATGCCCGCGCGACGACGCTCGAGCTCGCGCGCGATGCGCTCGCGCCGGGAGGCCTCGTCGGCATCGTCGACTTCGACGACAGCGCGCGCCAGCCGGTGCGCACGCTGATCGGCCTCTACATGCGCGTCGCCGAGCCGCCGTCGGCGCGCGAGTGGGCGGCGCACGGATTTCGCGACGAGGTCGCGGCGGCGGGACTCGTCACCGTGCGCTCGGAGCCGGTCGGGTGGGGAACGGGGCGCGTCGGCCTCCTCGCGCGCGCGTAGCGGTCACTTGGCCGGGCCTGGATCTTCCATCGCGATGATCTTCGCGACGCGCCGGCGATGGCGCTCCTCGTTCGAGAACTCCGCCCGCAGAAACGCTCCGACGAGCTCGGCCATCAGCTCGGCACCGATGATGCGCGCACCGAGCGCGAGCACGTTCATGTTGTCGTGCTCGACGCCCTGATGTGCGGAGTACGTGTCGTGGCACACGGCCGCACGGATCCCACGCACCTTGTTCGCGGCGACCGACGCGCCGACGCCGCTGCCGCACAGCAGCACGCCTCGCTCGGCGTCGCCGCGCTCGATCGCAGTGCCGAGCATGCGCGCGATATCGGGATAGTCGACGGGCTCCGTCGAGTGCGTGCCGAGGTCGACAGCTTCGTGACCGTGCGCGCGCACGACCTCGACGACGCGCGCCTTGAGTGGAAAGCCGGCATGGTCGGCGGCGATCGCGATCCTCATGCACTCAGTGTGGCTCCGATCGGCGGGTACGGCGATAGCGCGTGATACCGTGGGGCGTGACCTTCGACGCCAAGCTCCGGACGACTCTGCAAGCGATCTACGAGAAGCCCTCTGCGGCCGAGGCGCGCGCCATCGTCGACGTGGCCCGCCTCGCGGCGACCGCTGACAAGAAGACGGACCTCAGCGAGACCGTCGTGCTCCTCGCGCTCGCCAAGCAGGTCTGCGAGATGGCGGGCCTCACCGAGGTACCGCCGCCGACGACGATCGACGCGCAACGCCTCGCCGAGATCGGCGAGCAGCTCGTGCCGACCGGCGCACGCGAGCTGGCGTACGCGTGCGCGTTCCTCGTGATGGTCCAGGACCTCGACGTCACGCAGGAGGAGCAGGAGATGGCGAACGCGCTTGGCGAGGCGCTCGCGCTCGATGCTGCGCGCGCGAAGGCGCTCGCGACCCAGATGGAGTCGCTCGTTCGCTCGGCGCGCGGCTAAAGTCACTGCGGCAGCGTCAGCGTGACCGTGATGCCGGTGCCGCCGGTCGTGCGGTTCGCGATCGCGACGCGGCCACCGTGCGCCTCCGCGATCTCGCGGACGAGCGCGAGGCCGAGGCCGGTGCCGCCGCGCTTTGTCGAGTAGAACGGCAGGAGCGCGTTCGACAGCACGGCCTCGGTCATGCCCGCGCCGCGATCGCTGACATCGATCGCGACGGCGCCGGGCAGCTTGCGCAGGCGGAGCTGGACGTCGGCGGGCGCGGACCCGGACTCGTGCGCGTTGGTCAGGAGATTGACGAGCGCCTGCTCGAGCTGCGCCGTATCGAAGCGACCCGGTGTATCGGGGAGCGGGCCGTCGACGGCGAACTCGATCTGACCGCGCAGCCGCTCGACGAGGTCGCGCCACGCCACGCTCTCGAGCCGAGGCGCCGGCAGCTTCGCGAACTTCGCGTAGCCGAGAATGAACTGCTCGAGGTGCTTCGCGCGGTCGGCGATCGTGCTGAACACCCGGTCGAGCTGGTCATGCTTGCCGCGCTTCACGAGCTCGCCACCGGAGTGGGCGAGCGATGCGATCGGCGCGAGCGAGTTGTTGAGCTCGTGGCTGATCACGCGGATCACCTTCTTCCACGTGCGCACCTCCTGGCGGTGCAACTCGGCGGTGAGGTGGCGCAGCACGAACAGCTCGTGCGGGCGACCGTTGAGGCGGAACCCGCTGCGCGCGAGGTAGTACGTCTCCTCGCCGTCATCGGACTCGACGACAAACAAGCCATCGCCGCCGCGCGTTACCGCCTCGCGCAGTGGCTCGGGGCCTGCGTCGAGGATGTCGGAGAGCAGCTGGCCCTCCAGGCGCCGGCCCTCGGCGAGCAGCTTGCGCGCGGCGATGTTGCCGTAGACGACGTGGCCGCGAGGGTCGACGAGCAGCATCGCGACCGGCGTGTTCTGGACCATCGTGTCGAGGAGGAGCTCGCGGTGGACGAGCGTCTCGCGCTGCCCGCGCAGCGTGTCGCCGAGCGCGTTGTGCGCGGTGACGAGGTCGCCGATCTCGTCGTCGTGCTCCCACGCGAGCGAGAACGCGAAGTCGCCGTCGCGGTAGCTCGTCACCGTCCCGGAGAGCGCGCGGAACATCGCGGTCATGTCGGCGAACACGCGCAGCATGATGTAGATCGCGACGGGCACCATGACGGCGGCCGCGATCGCGCTGGCGACGAGCGGCTCGAACCAGTCGTGCAGGACGACGGCGAGGCCGATACCGAGCGCGACCAGGAAGCCCGCGACGAACGCGACCCGCCACACGAGCGAGCGGCGGCGTGATTTGCGGGGTCGGCTCATCCTCGAACGCGAGTAGAGCACTCACTCGCGCGGAATGGAGAGCTTCTCCATCCGGCGATACAGCGCCTGCCGGCTGAGGCCGAGCTCGGCGGCGGCCTGGGCGATGACGCCGTTCGCGCGGGCGAGCGCCGCCTCGATCGTCGGGCGGTCGAGCTCCTCGTCGGGAACCTTCGCAGGGGCGCGCGCCGTGAGGCCGAGGTCAGCGGCGGTGATCGCCGGGCCGGGCGCGAGCAGGCCCGCTCGCGACAGCGCGTTCTTGAGCTCGCGGACATTGCCGGGCCAGGGATGGCGGCGCAGCGCCTCGAGCGCGTCGGGCGCGAGCTTCTTGCCGGGCGGCAGGAAGTGATTCGCGAGCGGCACGATGTCGTCGGCGCGGTCGGCGAGCGGCGGCACGCGGACCTCGATCGTGTTGAGGCGATAGTAGAGGTCCTCGCGGAACGTGCCGGCGCGGATCATCGACGCGAGGTCGGCGTTCGTCGCGCTGATGATGCGGACCTTGACCTGGCGCTCCTTGTTCGAGCCGAGGCGCTCGAACCGTCCGGTCTCGAGGACGCGCAGGAGCTTCATCTGGCCCGTCGCCGACAGGTTGCCGATCTCGTCGAGGAACAGCGTCCCGCCGTCGGCGGACTCGAACTTGCCCTCGCGTGCGCGATTCGCGCCGGTGTACGCGCCGACCTCGGCGCCGAACAGCTCGGCCTCGATCAGCTCCGATGGCAGCGCACCGCAGTTGAGCGTGACGAACGGGCCGGCCTTCACCGACGAGTTCGCCTGGATGATCTCGGCGATCTTCTCCTTGCCGGCACCGTTGGGACCGGTGATGAGCACCGGGACATCGGAGCGCGCGATCTGACACGCGAGCCCGACGACGCGCTCCGTCGCCGGATCGGCGAACACCATGCCGCGCAGATCGAACCGCGCCTCGATGTCGGACTTGCGCCGGCTTGCATCGCCGCGCAGCCGCGACAGCTCCTTCTTCGCGCTGCCGAGCTCGAGCAGATTCTCGACGGTGGTGAGCAGCTTCGCGTCGTCCCACGGCTTCGCGAGGTAGTCGGCGGCGCCCGCCTTGACGAGCTCGACGGCGGCCTCGAGGTGCGTCCACGCGGTGAGCAGGATCACCGGCTGATCCGGGAAGCGCGCGCGGATCGCACGGAACAGCGCGATGCCGTCCTCGCCCGATGTCGTGTCAGCGCGGAAGTTCATGTCCTGGATCACGACATCGACCTGCTCGCGCTCGAGGATCGCCAGGCCCGCGTCCGGAGAGTCCGCGCTCAGCGTGCGGAAGTCGCGCAGCGAGAACAGCACCTCCAGCGCGGTCGAGACCGCGGGATTGTCGTCGATGACGAGGACGGTGGGCATGCGCGGGGGAGAGGCTACACGCTCCGGGTCGCCGTGGCAGGCGGGATCATGGAAGCTCGCAGTGCAGGGCCGAGCACCGCGATCTGGCCGAGTCCCCACAGGACGAGGGCGCCGATCGGCAGGAACTGCCAGGGCAGGCGCGGCACCTGGTACTTGCCCATGAGCCACAGATTGATCCCGTACGCGAGCGCCATGCCGACGATGATGCCGAGCGTCGCGAGGATGAAGTTCTCGGCCTGGAAGTAGCGCAGGATGTCGCCCTTCGTCGCGCCGAGCGCGCGGCGGATGCCGATCTGACGCGTGCGCTGCTGGACCCAGAAGCTCGCGAGACCGACGACGCCGAGCGCGGTGATGACGAGCAGCGCGAGCGAGACGCCGACGAGCAGGAACGCCATCGCGCGGTCCTGTTTGAAGAACTCGCGCCGGACCTCCGCGAACGTCTGGCGCGCGAGCAGGATGCGGTTCGGATCGACGCGGTCGAGCGCGGCATCGACGGCCTTGATCACCTCACCCTTGCGCGCCGGATCGACGCGCAGCAGGTAGTTGCCGCCGAGCTTGAACGTCAGGTGGACCGGAACGACGAACGAGTACGGCGCGAACGCGGTGCCATTGACCTCGTTGGGGCGCGCGAGCTGGTCGATGACGCCGACGATTGTCTGGGGCTCGCTGCCGATCGCGTAGAGTGGCTTGCCGACGGCACTCTCGCCTGGATACAGCTTCTCGGCCGTACCGCGCGTGATGATGACGGAGCTGATCTTGGCCTTGTTCGTCTGGACGTCGTCGAAGTCGACGTACTCCTCGGGCGTGAAGTCGCGGCCGGCGACCAGCCGGACGCCGAGCGTCTCCAGCATGTCCTCGGTGCCCATGTACATGCCGGCGTTGATCGGGCGGCCCGCCTCCTCGTTCGTCTTGCCGATGCTCGTGTTCCACGACGAGTTCCCGAACGGGATCATGTTCACCGCGGCGACGTACTTGACGCCCGGAATCTCGCGCAAAGCGACGAGGTCCTGACGTGTGATCGAGGCGGCGTCGGCTCCTTTGCCGATGCCGGTCAGCTGCACGCGGACGATCTCGTCCTCCGCGATGCCGCTGGCGCGATCCATCCGTTGCAGACGCTCGCGGATCAAGAACACCGCGTTGCACACGATCGCGCAGGTGACCGCGATCTCGAGGACGATCAGCGCCGCGGCGGTGCGGTGACGGCGCAGTGTGGACAGGATGGGAAGGAAGTGCATGGTGGTCCTCAGTGCGACTTGAGCTGGAGCGCGGGGGTGACCTGACAGCCGCGCCACGCGGGCAGGACGCCGGCGAGAACCGCCGAGACGACCGCGAGCGCGAACGTCGCGGCGAGCATCGGCAGGTCGAGGTGGGCGAGCTCGGCGTAGCTCGCGGGCTGGTGGCGGACCGCGAACAGGCCGAGCCATGCGAGGCCGAGGCCGAGGATGCCGCCGACGACGCCGATGATGCCGGCCTCGATCAACAGCTGCGCGAAGATCTGCCGCTTCGACGCGCCGAGCGCGCGGCGCACACCGATCTCCGACGACCGGCGGAGGAACTTCGTCAGCAGCAGGCCGACCGTGTTGATGAGGCAGACGAGCAAGAAGCCGAGCGCGATCCAGGTCTGCAGGCGGGCATCCGACGGCACGACCTCCTTGTAGTCGAGCCACTGCATGACGTTGCGTAGGCGAACGTTTGGCGACCACCCGAACCGGCCGGCGGCCTGCTGCTCCTCGGAGTAGCGCACGAGGTAGTCGCGATACGCGGCCGCCTTCGCGGGACTGTCGAGCTCGACCCAGTACTGGATCCACTCGCACGGCGCGTCGAGCGCCTCGTTGTCTTCGCGGTCGCCCCAGCAGTTCGTCGTGCCGCTATGACCGAGCTTGAGCTCCATCGCCGTCGAGAACGGCACGAACACCTGCTCTTCCTTGCCGTAGTCGCCGGTCGTCAGGTCGTAGAAGTGCGGCGTCGGCACCCAGCGATCCATCACGCCGACGATGCGCATCGACGTGCCCTCGACGAGGATCGTCTGGCCGATCACGTCCGTCTTGCCGAACAGCTTCTCGGCGAGCGCCTTCGCGATCACCACGACATGTGCAGCCTGGGCATCGTCATCTGCCGTCCAGGCAGCGCCGGCGACAAACGGGACGCGAAACATCGAAAAGAAGTCCACCGACGACCACCTGGCGTCGGCAAAGAACGGGTCGAGGCCTGCGCGCTGCGGCTCGATCGCCACGTTGCCGCCGGTCGTCATCGTCTGCTTGTCTGCCTTCGCGGCGTGGAGCAGCGTCTCGGCGTCGCGCCGGGTCATCTGCTCCGTCGGCTCCTTGGGACGCGTGCCCTCGGCCGGCCGCGGCTCGACCTGCACGTAGAAGAGCTGGTCGCTCTTGCCGGGGATCGGGTCGGCCGACAGCAGGCGCAGCACGGTCAGCGTCGTCATGCTCGCGCCGACGCCGAATGCGATCGCGACGATCATGAGCACGGTCAGCGCGACGTTGCGCCGGAGGCTGCGAACCGCGAGGTCGAGGTAGTAGCCGATCATGATCAGGCGCTCTGCGACTGGGTCGCGGCAGGAGAGGACGAGGGCGGCCGGACGAGCGACGGTCCGCGCTCGAGATCGGTCGCGACACCGTCGACGATGTGAACGTTGCGCTGGGCGCGCGCGGCGATCTCCGGATCGTGCGTGACGATCACGACGACCGTGCCCTGCGCGTTCAGATCCTCGAGCAGCTGCATCACCTCGCGCGCCATCTGCGAGTCGAGGTTGCCGGTCGGCTCGTCGGCGAGCAGCAGCTTCGGATCGCCGGCGATCGCGCGGGCGATCGCGACGCGCTGCTGCTGGCCGCCCGAGAGCTCGGCAGGGTAGTGGCGCATGCGCGACGCGAGGCCGACGCGCTCGAGCGCGCTCTCGATCCGCTTCTTGCGCTCGCCGCGCGAGAACCCGCGATAGCGCAGCGGCACGTCGACGTTGTCGAACAGGTCGAGGTCGGGAATGAGGTTGAAGCTCTGGAACACGAAGCCGAGCTTCTCGTTGCGGAGCTTCGAGCGAGCCTTGTCATCGAGCTGCTTCACGTTGACGCCGTCGAGGATGTAATCGCCGCCGGTCAGCTCCTCGAGCAGGCCCGCGATGTTGAGGAACGTCGTCTTGCCCGAACCCGACGGCCCGGTGACCGCGACGAACTCGCCTTCGCGCACCTCGAGATCGAGGTTGCGCAGCGCATGGGTCTCGACCATCGCGGTCCGGAACACCTTCGAAACGTCTTTCATCTTCAGCATCGCAAGCTCCTAGTCAGCGATCCGCACGCGCTGTGCGTCGCCGAATGCATCGGTTCCGGCGACCACCATCTGGTCGCCCACCTTCACGCCCGACAGGATCTCGACGGCATCGAGGCTGACCGCGCCGGTCTTGATCGTGCGGCGCTCCGCGACGCCGCCCTCGACGACGTACGCGACGTTGCCGCCGCCAGACTCGAGGAACGGACCGCGCTCGACCTTCATCACGTTCGGCCGCTCCTCGATCAGGATGCGCGCCGTCAGCCGCTGGTTCTGGCGCAGGCCCTCGGGGCGGTCGGCGCCGAATTCGAGGCGCGTCGCGACGTTGCCGTTGACGACCTCCGGCGACACCGAGCGGACCGCGCCCTTGAACTGCTTCGTGCCCGACTTGATCTCGGCGGCCATGCCGACCGTCAGGTCGCGCGCGAAGCTGTCGGGCACCTGGATCTCGAGCTCGAACGCACCGAGATCGACGACCGTGACGATCGGCGCGTTCGCCGCGACCGACGCGCGCTGCGCGACCGCGAGCTGGCCGACCTGACCGTCGACCGGCGACACGATCACGAGCGCGGCGACCTGGCGCTCGAGCTCGGCGACGACGGCGCGCTGGCGATCGAGGTCCTGCTTCTTCGTGCCGGCGTCGAACGTCAGCTCCTTGTTGCGCAGGCCGGCCTCGACCCTCGCGTGCGAGACCGCGATCTCGGCCTTCTTCAGGGCGTCCTTGGAGCGCTGCAGCTCGAGCTCGGGGATGACGCCCTTCTTGAACATCTCCTCGTTGATCTCGACCTCGCGCGCCGCGGCCTGACGCTCGACCTCGGCCTGCGCGATCAGGTTCTGCGCGTTCGCACGGCCATGCTCGACATCGAGGCCGGCGCGGCCGAGGCCCGCCTCGAGGCCGGCGAGCGTCGCCTTCTCCTGGACGAGCCGGCTCTGCAGCTCGGGGCTCGCGACCGTCGCGAGCGTCTGCCCCTTCGTTACCTTGTCGCCGGGACGGACCGTGAAGTCGACGACACCGGCGGCGACCGCATAGAGCGTCGGGCTGTTCGCGGCGACGACGCGGCCATCGGCGACGACATCGCGGACGAGCGTGCCGCGCTCGACCTTCGCGATCCGGACCCTCGAGCTGTCGATCGACCGCGTCGCTCCGAGCCACGTGCGCACGACGTACCCGATCCCCAGGACCGCCACGAGGACGACGACGCCCGGCACGATGAAGCGCCGCCACCGTCGCGCCGTGACGGGCTTGGTGAGCGGACGATCTTGGCCGGACGTATCGCGAATCATGCTGTCCGGGCACTAGAGCAACGCCTGT
>JABFXX010000554.1 GCA_013368795.1 Kofleriaceae bacterium | reverse complement strand
CCGCTCACCCACGGGGCGAAACATCGCCGCCGCCGCGTCTGCCGCCTCGTCGCCCATCAGCTCGTGGTTCGAGCCTGTCAGGTTCCACCAGCTCACGGCTCGTGTCGACCGAGCACGAGCTTGCTCATCGTGTCGTCGGCGAAGTCCGACAAGTATTCGCGCGGATTCGAGCGCAGCTCGAACGTGATCGCGGCGAGCATTTCGCGCAGCGATGGCGGACGAGAGAAGCGATCGCGATAGGTCCCGGCGATGCCGGCGAGCCCGGGACCTAGTATCGCGACGACGTCGTCGGGTGCGCGCCCGGGGACCCGCATCACCTCCAACGAAGTGATGTGCTGCTCTTCGAGCTCGCCGTTGACAACACCGGGCCCCGCAATCCGCAACGCTGCCTCGAGCGCGTCCAGCAGCTCGTTCGCCGTCGGCTTCGGCCTGCGTTCCGCAACCGGCCGCAGCATGCTCACTGCGGCATCCGCGGGCTCGTCGCCCATGACCTCGTCCTCGGAGCCCGGAAGATTCCACCAACCCATGTCGTTCTTCTACACGATCAGGGCGAGGGAGCGTTGCAGAGACCTGCATCGCGCACGTCGCGTATCGGGTACATTCACGAACGACTACATGCTCCATGCGCGCAGCGAGTCATGAGCGTCGAGCGGATCCTCTCGGAGCTCGCCGGAGTCGATCGCGATCAGCGCGGCGCGACGCTATGTGGGATTGCCGAGGGCGACACGACAGGTGATCCACGCGTCATCGACAAACTCGAGAGCATGCTCGCTGATACCGAAGTGGTGAGCTACGTGCCGCGCGAGACCACCGCGCGCGCCGAGCAGCGCCTCATCGCAGCACTCGCGCTCGCGGCGGAGCGCTGGGCCAACGGTTCTCGCATGCCCGTCGCGGTGCGAAGTCTCCCCGCAGTGCGCAACGTTTCGGATGTGTACTATCGCCAGCTCGTCGCCGACGGTTCGCTGTCGGAGCGTGACTACTCGCTCGGGTTTAACGAGCCGCCGGAGACCTATGTGATCGACGCGCCTCGACCCGAGCCGGCGCGCATGACACCGGCTCCGCGCGCTGAAGACATCCTTGCCCGCCTCGAAGGCAACGACGTACGCGCACGTGTCAACGTGCTCTCGATGCTCCGGACGCCCGGGCCGCTGGATCCGCGCATCCGCGCAGCGGTCGAGGCGCTGCTCGACGATCGCTCGATCGGTGCGCTGACCATCCCGTACCTCTACGGCGAGGTTCGCGTGCTCGCCGCTGCCGTGCTCGCGGCCGCAGATCACGCTTCCGGCGCCGATGCGCCGCAGCGACTGCGCGCGCCTGCGCTCTACAGCTCGACCGAGCTCCTCGAGCTAGGTCAGGCGGCACGCCTCTCGCCGCATCTACGAACCGAGGAGCTGTTCGCGAAGCTTCGTGCTCTGGGTGTCATTCGCGAACGCGACCTCGCGATCGGCTTTCCCGCGCACCTCGGTTGGATCCGACGATGAAGGTCGCATGAACCATTCGTTCTTCATGCAGACGGCAGCTGGCGGCGTTCCTGCCGTCGGCGACGTCCCCCGCGTGCTCGGACGCGGGCTGACGTTCTTCATCGATGGCATCAGGCTCGCCGAGCTGCTCGGGATCGAGAGCGAGGCGGCACGTTTCGCGATCCAGCGGGACTGGGAGACCGAGCCACTCGATCCGCCCGCATGCCTGACGCTGGCGGCGTTTGCTAACGAGCTCGTCCCCGGGCTCGCAGCGGCCGTCGACATGGGCGGTCGCCCCGTCGGGGAGGCCGGGCAATACCTGATCAAGTTCGACGACGACATCATCTTCGAACCCGATGCACCGCTTGCCGTCAACAGCGTCTTCCGCACGATGGTCCACTGGATCCGCGACGGCCTGCCGCTGTACGCGCGCGTCCTGCGATTTGCCGCCGCCCACGACCTGCGCTTCGGCGTCGACAATCTGTGGGCGCCTTACTGGGTGTACGACCCGATGCCGGGTGCCTCGCTCGCCGTCTCCGATGATGCGGACGTCGTCTTTCCCGATGCGATGCGCATCCTTCGCGGAACGGCGACGCTCGCCGGCGTGCTCGGCATCGACGCGAGTGAACCGCGTGCGATCCTGGCGCGCGACCCGATCACGCCCGACGACGCGACGAACCTCGCCTCGCTCGTTCGGCGAATCCAGTCAGAGGCCGCACCTCTCGTCGTCGACAACGGCCTGCCGACCGCGGAGGGTCAGCACCTGGTCGGCCGGCCGGAGATCGAGATCGGGGAGGACGACGATGAGCTCGACGTGAAGCTCGACAACGGCGCGGTGAGCGTCCTGTGGATCGCCGAGGCCGGCGAAGCGCTCGCGAGGTTCCTCGACGACGCCGCACGGCAGCGCAAGGCACTCGTGCACGCGACCTCCGACCGCTGGTGGTTCGAGCTCACCGATGCGGCGCGCCAGCCGATCCGTGCGCGGTCACCGCGCGACTGACTGGGTCAGAATGCGCCGCCGAGCAGGCCGAGGATCGTCTTCGCCTGGGCTTCGGTGACGACGACGTCGATGCGAACGAGCTCGCCCTCGGCGCGCACGTCGAGGCGCTCGACCATCGACTTCAGCGACGCCACGTTGCCCTGGATCATGCCCGCGATGCGACTGGCCGAGTCGGCATCGGACATCGTCAGGCGGGCGGCGACCACGTACGTCGCGTCGATCGTCGCCGTGAGGACCGCCCACTTCGGCGCGACTCCGAACGACCGCATCGGCTCGAACATCGGCGATGCGCCGTTGGCGATCGTCACGAGCGACGCACTTGGCTCGACGCCTTCGTAGAGCGCCATGAATGCGGGCGAGCTACGCAGCGGCGTGCCCGCCGCGATCGCGTCGGAGACGGTCGCGCGCGTCGCGCCGATGTCGGTCGCGACGACGAGCGTGCTCGGGCCGACGGCCGCGATCGCCATCGAGTTCTTGGCGTCCGTCGATACGAGCAGCGCGTCGCGGTCGCGCGTGACCTTGGCCGACGACGCCGCCTTCGTCTCGATGCACGTCATCGTCGCAGCGGTGTCGGGACCGCGGACGACCATGATGCCGCTGTAGTGGTCGCCGACCTTCTTCATGCCGGTCGTGAACCGGGTCGTCGCGTCGAGGAAATCGACACCGCACATCTCTCGGAGCGTCGAGAGGCGCGAGCCGAGGATGCCGACCAGCGACGGCTCGATCTGCGAGCGCCACAGCGGGCTCGCCTTCAGCTTCGCGAGATCGAGGTCCAGGAAGAGCTCGGCGTCGCGCGGCAGGAACGCCAGCGGATCCTTCGCGAGAAGCTCGGCGGCCGGTGGCTCGGCCTTGTTCGCGGGCGGTGCCGTCGGGCCTGGAGCGCGATGGCAGGCGGCAAGTGTGGCAACGAGGGCAAACGAGGCGAGGCGCATCCCGGCGGTATAGCAGCTCAAGGGTGCCAGAGCGGGTAACGCACGCACTTCTCGAGGAGCTTGCCGTCGGGTTTGCGCGGGCACATCTCGAGCGTGTCCTTGCCGACGGTGAGCACGAGGTAGTGATTCTCGAAGAGCAGCTTCTGCATGCCGTCGTCGGGACACTTCTGCTTGCCGCGAACGCTGCACGACGCCTTGTAGAGCGGCGCACCGCCACCGCCGCTGACGATGTAGCGAATGCCGCCGGCCTCGCCGCGCTGATAGATGTGGTCGTGTCCGGAGAACACGAGGTCGACGTGATGGCGTGCGAGGATCGGGACGTAACGCGCGACGGCGAGCTGGTTGCCGCGATGCGTGCCGCGCGAGTACGGGCCGTCGTGCACGAGCGCGAGGATCGCTCGGACGTTGCGTGCGCGAGCCGCCGCGAGGTCGGCCTCGAGCCACTGCTCCTGCTCGACGCGGTCGTATGCGTTCGAGTCGAGGAACACGAAGTGGATGTCGGCGAAGTCCATGCTCGACCAGTAGGCGCCGGGTGGACGGCCCGCGGGCGCTGGTGCGAGCGCGAACGGCTTGGCATCGGCGAGCCCCCACCCGATGTCGTGGTTACCCATCGCGGTGATGTAACGGACCTGCGCGATCAGCTCGCGCGTCACCGCGAAGAACTTTTGCCAGTCGCCCTCGTCGGGACCGCGCAGCACGAGATCGCCGGTGACGCCGACGAGATCGGTGCCTTCCGCGAGCAGCTGCTCGATGATCCGGCGATGGACGTCGTGACCGCCGCGCACGTCGCCGTAGATGCCGATGCGCACGACCTCACCGGGATTCGGCGCGGTCTGGAACGCGAACTTCTCGGTCTCCGCGGCGCCCGCGCGCACGCGATACGAGACCTTGCCGCGCGCGGGCAGTCCGGTCAGCGCGAACGTGTGAATGCGGCCTGGTGGACTGACGACGGTGTGATCGAGCGCTGAGCCTGCGCCCCACTCGAGCGTCGCCTCGATCGTCGGATCGGTCTCGACGCTGATCGTCGCGGTCGTCGCGCCGACCTCGGCGAGGACCGGGCCGCGCACGATGCCGAGGTCGCGGCGCGCGATCACGTCGGCGGCGAGCTCGACGTTGTCGCGCCGTCCCGAGGGATGGACCTCGATCGCGAGCACGTTCTCGCCGAGCCGCAGGAGCTGCGGTGCCGCGAGCACGTAGAACGTCTCCCACTCGGGGCCGTGCGGACGTGCGGCGAGCTCGCCGGTGCTGGCGTTCGGGGTGAGCGCGCGGCGCCCGATCTCGACGCCGTTCAGCCATACCGCGCAGCCATCGCGATAGCGCAGGCGGATCTCGATCACGCGCAG
>JABFXX010000584.1 GCA_013368795.1 Kofleriaceae bacterium | reverse complement strand
GCGCGATAGAGGCGCCCGAGCAGGCCCGGGAACGCACCGTGCGAGATCGCGCGGATCTCGTTACCGTCGAGGACGAACGTCAACGCGTAGTTCGAGAACCGGTGACGTCCGCGCAGCTCGAGACGTCGTCCCGGCTCTGCCTCGACGACACGGAAGCCCGGCACCGCGTCGCCCGGTCGACCCGCGAACTCCGGCGTCGCTTTGACAGGATCGCACCCGAGGACGCGCGCCAGCGCCGCGCTCCCGGTCATTCCGCTCAGCGTCTTCAACATCGAGGCCCACACGGTCGATGCGGGCGCGTCGAATGGTACCGCGTGCTCGTCGATGAACGGGAGCGAGTCCATGACAGCTTGGATGCCGCGCAAGGGTGAACCGTTGCCGGCAACCGCGGCAGCGACCCAGTCGTACGCGGGACGACGGCAGCTCGACGCGGCAAGGCTCGCAGAGCGAGCTGACACGCCGCGATCGGCGCGGCTACGCCACGGCGGCGAGCGAGTCGCCGAGCACCGAGACCAGGCGATCGATCTCCGCCTTCTCGACGGTGAACGGCGGCGCGAGCTGGATCGTGTCGCCGCCGTAGCGCACGTAGATGCCCGCATCGAGACACTTCATCGCGACCTCGTAAGGCCGCTTCGCCGGCTCACCGGGCGCCGCCTCGAGCGTGAAGCCCGCGGCGAGACCGAAGTTGCGGATGTCGGTGATGTGCTTCGCGCCCTTGAGCGAGTGCACGGCGTTCTCCCAGTACGGCGCGAGCTCGCGCACGCGCGCGATCGCGTTCTCCTGGACGAGGAGGTCGAGCGCGGCGACGCCTGCAGCGCACGCGACGGGATGGGCCGAGTACGTGTAGCCGTGCGGGAACTCGAGCATGTACTCGGGGCCGCCCGCGGCCATCATCGTGTCGTAGATGTCCTTCTTGGCGACGACCGCGCCGAGCGGCATCGCGCCGTTGGTGACCTGCTTGGCAAGGTTGAGGATGTCGGGCGTGACGCCGAATGCCTCGGCGCCGGTGTACGCGCCTGCGCGGCCGAAGCCGGTGATGACCTCGTCGAAGATGAGCAGGATGTCGTGCTTGGTGCAGATCTCGCGGAGGCGCTGCAGGTAGCCGACCGGCGGGATGACGACACCGGCGGAGCCGGCGAACGGCTCGACGATGACCGCGGCGATGTTGGATGCATCGTGCAGCGCGATCAGGCGGAGCAGCTCGTCGGCGAGCTCCGCGCCGGTCTTGGGCATGCCGCGCGTGAACGCGTGCGCGCGATCGCTCAGCGCGAGCTGCGTGTGGGGCAGGTGGTCAGCCTCGACGGCCTGGCCGAAGACCTTGCGGTTGCCGACGATGCCACCGACGGAGATGCCGCCGAAGTTGACGCCGTGGTAGCCCTTCTCGCGACCGATGAGGCGCGTCTTGGTGCCCTGGCCCTTCGCTCGCCAGTAGGCGCGCGCCATCTTGAGCGAGGTGTCGGCCGACTCGGAGCCCGAGCCCGTGAAGAACACGTAGTCGAGGCCGGCCGGCGTGAGCTCCTTGATCTTGTTCGCGAGCGCGAACGAGTGCTGGTGGCCGTACTGGAACGCGGGCGCGTAGTCGAGCGTCGAGGCCGTCTTGGCGATCGCCTCGGCGATCTCGCGGCGGCCATGACCGAGGCCGCAGCACCAGAGACCGGACAGACCGTCGAAGATCTTCCGGCCCTTGTCGTCGGTGTAGTACGCGCCTTCGGCGGAGACGAACATGCGAGGGTTCGCCTTGAACTGACGATTGCCGGTAAACGGCATCCAGTGGGCTTCGAAGAAGGCAGCGTCGGGGCGGGTCATGGGAGGCGAACCTAGCCCCGGCATGTACGCCGCGCAACCACTTCCTCGACGGCTCAGGTGAGGTCGAGGCGCGAGTGGTTCGAGCGGTCGATCGGGATTTCGATCGGACCGGTGACGCGCGAGTCGGCGTCGAGCGCGCTCCGAACCTTGAGCGCGAGCGCCTGGATCGTGAACGGCTTCTCGATCAGCTCGACCTCGCCGCGCGCGACGCCGTGCTTCACGACCTCGTCGTCGGTGTAGCCGGTCATGTAGACGACCTTGAGCTCGGGGAATCGGGAGCGCGCGGCCTCGGCGAGCACGCGGCCGTTCATGCCCGGCATGATGATGTCGGTCAGCATGAGGTCGATCTTCGCGGTCGGGAGCGCGACGAGCGCGGCGCGGCCTGTGCCGGCCTCGATGACGTTGTAGCCGCGGGCGCGCAGGGCGCGTGCGGTTGCGCGGCGGACGTACTCGTCGTCGTCGACGATGAGAATCGTCTCGACGCCGCGCTCGGAGTCCTCGGTGATGGTGCGGTTCGCCTGTGCCGGGCCGGCGTGCGCGGGCAGCACGATGCGCACGGTGGTGCCGCGGCCGAGGTCGCTATCGATCTCGACCTTGCCGCCGGCCTGGTCGACGATGCCGTGCACGACCGCGAGGCCCATGCCCGTGCCCTTGCCGAGCTCCTTGGTCGTGAAGAACGGCTCGCACGCGCGCGCGAGGACCTCCGGCGACATGCCGCAGCCGTTGTCGGTGATCTCGAGGACGACATCGTCGTCGACGTTGCGCGTGGCGAGGCGGAGGAGACCGCCCTTGGGCATCGCGTCGCGCGCGTTGACCGCGAGGTTGAGGATGACCTGGACGAGGTGACCGCGGTCGATGCGCACGGCGTGGAGCTCGGGATCGAGCGACGTGTCGACCTCGATCGTCTCGCCGACGATCCGACGCAGCAGCTTGCGGGTGTCGGTGACGACGATGTTGGTGTCGAGCACGACGGCTTCGGCGACGTGCTTGCGCGAGAACGCGAGCAGCTGGCGGGTGAGTGCGCTCGCACGCACGACGGCCTCGGAGATGTCGTCGACGAGCTCGGCGTCGGGACTGTCGCGGCCGATCGTCTCGGCGAGTAGTCCGCTGCACGACGAGATGACCGCGAGCAGGTTGTTGAAGTCGTGCGCGATGCCGCCCGCGAGCATGCCGAGCGACTCCATCTTCTGCGCCTGACGCAGCTGCTCCTCGAGCAGGCGCTGGTCGGTGATGTCGGTGATCACGCCGGCGATCCGGAGGACGGTGCCGGCGGTGTCGCGTACCGGGAACTCCTTCGCGCGCATCCAGCGCAGTGCGCCGTCGGGCAGCCGGATCCGGAACTCGTGGACGTAGAACGGCTCGGTGTCGCGGGCGTCTCCCTGGTTGTAGCGAGGGAGCTCGCGGATCAGGCGCTCGCGATCCTCGTCGACGATCTGGTCGTACGCGGCCAGCGCGTTGGCGTAGACGTGCTTGCACGAGCGGCCCGACATCTTCTCGTAGGCCGGGCTGATGTAGTGCATGACGAGTCGATCGGGCGTGCAGATCCAGAACACCTCGTCGAGCGTGTTCGTGAGCTCGCGCATGCGCTCGTCAGCGGAGCGCAGGGCGGCGAGTGCGCGATTGACCTCGGTCTGATCGTGTACCGTCACGAGCACCTGCATCTCGCCGTCCGCTTGCTCGAGGAGGTCGAGACCGACGATCACGTCGCGCGTGCTGCCGTCGTGACAGACGAGCGTCGTCGCCGCGTTGCGCACGAGGCCGCTGCGGAGGAGCCGGCGAATCCACTGTGCACGCGCGCGCGGCGAACCGAGGCCGAGATTGGCGACGCCTTCGCCGACGAGCTGATCGCGCGTGCGGCCGAGCAACATCATGTAGGCCTCGTTGACCTCGGTGATGTGCAGCGAGCTCGGGTTGACGAGCGCGAGCGGCGTCGGTGCCTGCTGGAACGACTTCGCGTAGCGGCGCGCGCGCATCTGGACCTCGTACAGCGCCGCATCGCGCTCTCGGCGTGCGCGTCGCACCCGGCGCTCCCCGAGCACGGCGGGGATCGCCGCGACGGCGAGGACGAGGAACGCGAGCGCTACCACTTCACCGTCCTGGTTCGGCCACCCTCCAAATGTTTCGAGAGGCCATCGGCCTCTCGAAGACATCCCCCAGGTAGCTGAAATCAGACCTGGAAGCGTATGTGCGGCGCGTTAGAAGCGGCCCAGGACCGCGAACCCGTTGTGGGTCGGCGAGACGTGGACCTTGGTGTCGAGCTTCGCCGTCTGGTTCGAGTACACCGTCGTGTGGGTCGGCGAGAGCAGGCCGGTCACCATCGTGATCACACCGGCGGCCTGGAACACGCCGTCGGCGACGAGCAGGACCTTGTCGGTCGTGTTCTTGTCGCAGCGCGGCTGCTCGATCGGGCAATTGCCCCAGTCGTTCAGCGCGAGCCAGGGGCCGACGACGGGCACGTACAGACGATCGGCGCCTGCATGGTCGCTGTTCGCGGCGACGAGTGCCGACGCACCGTAGCTACCCGCGAACACGACGGCGCCCGTCGCGAACACCGGCGCGTTCCACGCGTCGTAGTGCTCGGTGCCTTCCGGGTCGCGCTCGATGATCGTCGTGCGTGCCGGCTGCTGGTCCGGGCTCACCACGACCACGGGCGGCGACTGCGGCTGCGGCGCGGGCGCGGGCGCGGGCTGCGGCGTCACGACCGTCGTCGATGTCGTCGACGGCGACTGTGCGGGCGCGGGGGCCGGCTGCTGCGTCGGCTGCGGCTCGTACGGATCGCTCTGCGGAACGTCGTCGGCCATCGCTACCGAGGGGAGAAGGGCGGCGCCAAGCACCACCCCGAAGGCGCGTGCGAATTTCATGGGAGTCCTCGCTTGCAGTTATTGCTAGGGGACTTCTGCAAGAGGGTTGCCACCAACGTGAACCTACGCATTCGCGGGTCG
>JABFXX010000056.1 GCA_013368795.1 Kofleriaceae bacterium | reverse complement strand
ACCTCCGTGATCGTCGCGCCGACGAGCTTCTTCAGCTTCGCGCGCGGCGGCTTGCGCTGCATGTGCAGGCCCTTGCCGCTGTCCCAGACGCCGACGATCTTCGCACCGACGATCGGGGCAAGAGATCGACGGACGGTCTCGACTTCAGGCAGCTCGGGCATGGCCGCTGCTTACCATTACGCGGTCGCCGGTGGCAGCGCGGCCGCGAGTCGTCCGAACTCGGAGATGTCGAGCGTCTCGCCACGACGGACACCATCGATCTGCGTCGCGGCGAGCGCGGCATCGATCTGCTCGTCGGGCCACGCGGCGCGGAGCGCGTTGCGCAGCGTCTTGCGGCGCTGGCCGAACGCAGTGTGCACGACCTTCGAGTAGTGCTTGTGGTCGGCGATCGGAACACGCGGCTCGCCGTTCGCGAGCGGGACGAGCTTGATCACCGTCGAGTCGATCTTCGGCGGCGGCACGAACGAGCCCGCGCCGACCTTGATGACGGTCGTGACGTCGCAGTACGTGCGGACCATGACGCCGAGCGCGCCATACTCCTTCGTGGCCGGCTTCGCGACGATGCGGTCGGCCATCTCCTTCTGCACCATGAACACCGCGAACCGCACGATGTCGCGCGCGTCGATCACCTTGAAGATCAGCTGCGACGCGAGGTGATAGGGCAGGTTCCCGCACACCGTGATCGGCTCGCCGACCATGCGATGCACCATGCGCAGGTCGTAGCGCATCGCATCGACGTGCTCGATCTCGAGGTTGTCGACGTCGCCGAGCTCGGCCTTCAGGACGCGGATCATGTCGGGATCCGGCTCGAGCGCGATCACCTTGCCTGCGGTCACGCGCTCGGCGATGCGCGCGGTCAGCGTGCCGAGACCCGCGCCGATCTCGACGATCCAGTCCTGGTCCGACGACACCGCGGCGTCCGCGATCGCACGCAGCGCGCGATCCGAGACAAGGAAGTTCTGGCCGAACGACTTCTTCGCGCGCAGGCCGTAGCGATCGAGGAGCACGCGTGCGTCGGGAAACGGGCCGATCGCCTCGGCGGTCTTCGTGTGGTCGCTGACGCCGTGGCCACCATTGCCGTTGCTGCCGTTCGTGCCGTTCGTGCCGTTGCCGCCGCTCACGGATGACTCCGAGCGAGCGGCATGCTCGGTACCGCGTCGAGATCGAGGCCATCGTGCTCGCCGCGGGCGAGTCGGTGATAGCCGGCGGCCGCGATCATTGCTGCGTTGTCGGTGCAGCGCGAGATCGGCGGCACGTAGACGCGGAAGTCATCTTCCTCGCCGGCGGCAACCATCGCGTCGCGCAGCCCCGAGTTCGCCGCGACACCGCCGCAGATCTGCACGTGATGGAGCTGAAGCCTGCGCGCCGCGCGCCGCGTCTTGCGCACGAGCACCTCGACGATCGCCGCCTGATAGCTCGCACATAGATCCGCGAGCGGCTGATCGTCGGGCACGCCGTGCTCGCGCACGTGATGCAGCAGCGCCGTCTTGAGCCCGCTGAACGAGAAGTCGGCGCCGTGCTCGCCGCCGGTCATCGAGCGCGGAAACGGGACCGCCTTCGGATTGCCTCGCTTCGCGAGCCGATCGATCACCGCACCACCGGGATAGCCGAGGCCAAGCAGCTTTGCGCCCTTGTCGAACGCTTCGCCGGCGGCATCGTCGCGCGTCGAGCCGAGCTCGGCGACCTTGCCGTGACCGTCGACGCGCACGAGCGACGTATGGCCACCCGACACGATCAGCGCGAGGTGAGGAAACGGCGGCGGCTCTGGCTCGAGATGGATCGCGGTCAGGTGTCCCTCGAGGTGATGCACGCCGACGAGCGGCTTGCCGGTGACCCACGCCAGCGCCTTCGCGGTCTGCAGGCCGACGAGCAGCGCGCCGACGAGGCCCGGCGCATTCGTGACCGCAATACCGTCGACGTCGCCGAGCGACAGCTCCGCCCGCTCGAGCGCGGCCTGGACAACGGGCACGACGTTCAAGATGTGCGCGCGCGATGCGAGCTCGGGCACGACGCCGCCGTACCGCGCGTGCACCTCGTTCTGCGACGCGACGACGTCCGAACGGACGATGCGTCCGTCCTCGACGATCGCGCAGGCGGTCTCGTCGCAGGAGCTCTCGAGTCCAAGTACGATCATTTCGGCTCGGCGAGCATGCTCTTGATCGTCTCGGCCCGGCGGCCGTCCGGATCCAGCTCGAGGTACTTCTCGAGCACGGGCCGCGCTTCGTCGTAGCGCTGCGCCGACCACAGGATCATGCCCTTTTGCTCGTAGGCCGGCGCGTAGGTCTTGTTTGCATCGATCGCGCGGTCGACGGCACCGATCGCGTCGTCGACGCGGCCCATGCGCTGCAGCGCGCGGGCTTGTTCGAGATACGTGAGCGCACGCGGACGAAGCGCGAGCGATTGCTCGAGGAGCTCGAGTGCCTGCTCGGGATCGCCGTCCTCGAGCGCGGCATGTGCCTTCTCGTACAGCGCCTTCGCCTGCGCGTACTTGTCGACGCCGGCATCGACGGTCGAGGCAACCGCGGCGCCATCGCGCGAACCGACGCCCGCATCGCGGCGCACGCTCGCGACCTTGGCGGCATCGGGCCGGCTTCCGGCATCGCGCGGCCCAGTCGCGACCGCCGAAGCGTCGTCGAGGCCATCGTCGCTCGCATCGGCCGGCGTCAACGCGACGGCAGACGCGTCGTCGCGAGTCGCAGCAGCCTGCTGCGCCGCCGGCTTCTTGCGACACATCGTGAACACCGTCGCGCCGAGTAGCACGGCACCGACGACGAGCAAGATCGTCGCGCCACGTCCCGGCCCCGAAGACTTCCGAACCCCGCCGGCCACCGACACGCGCGGCGGTGACCGCCGCGGAGCCTCGACGGCAGGCTTGCCGCTCTTCGCCTCGCCGGCAGATGATTTCGCAGCGGCTTCCTCGTCCGCCTTCAGATCGACGCTTGCGCCACTGTCACCCGCGTCTTCGTTGCTGCGCGACCTCGCATCGCCGTGCGAGCTCGCTGCGCCACCGACGGTCGCATCACCGTGAGGCCTCGCAGTGTCCACGTTCCCATCGCCGCCGACGCTCGCATCGCCGTGAGAACTCGCCGCGCCACCGACATTCGCGTCATCGCGCGATCTCGGTGCGCCGCCAACGTTCGCATCGCCATGCGCTACACCACCAACGTTCGCGTCACCGCGCGGCGTCGCTGCGCCGCCGACGTTCGCATTGGCATGTGCACCGCCGACGACGCTCTCATCGGCGTGCGACTTCGCTGCGCCACCAACGTTCCCATCGACGTGCGATCTCGCTGCACCACCGACGTTCGTATCAACGCCTGCCGTCGCGTTGCCGAGGGCCTTCGCATCGACTCGGAGCTTTGGGTCTCCGTTCGCCGCGCCCTTCAGTGCATCCGGCGACAGGATCGGAATCTCGCGCGTGATCCGACGCGGCAAGATCGTCACGAGCTCGCGCTGCGACTCGGCGGGCTCGACGATCGTCGCGAGCGCAGGCATCGGACGCAGCTCGCCGGACGCTTCTGCGCGGTCACGGCCGAGCGAACCGATCATGCGCAGGCCCTGCGAATCGTCGCGGCGGACCGTCGTGGTGAACTTGCGCGGAGGACGCGCCGGATCCGTGCGCTCCTCTTGCGACAGATCGTCGTCATCGTCGTCGAGTGGCGCGGGCACGCCGTGCGAGTCCTCGTCGCTCGACGGGCTCAGCGCGGCCAGCGGAATACCGAAATCGCCGCCGGGAATGTCGAGCTCGTCGGCGGCGAGCGGCGGCGGTTCCTTCTTCGCGGTCAGCGGCGGATTGCTCGGGATCTTCTGGCGAGAACCGTTCGTCGCGGCCTCGGACGGATCGTTGCGCACCGCGGGTGTGCGCTCGACGAGATCACGTGCCGCCGAGATCCGCGGATCGATCGTGCGCGGCGTGATCTTCACGCGTCCGAGCTGTGCCTCGGTCACGCCCTCGCTCGCCGCACCATCAGCGGCTCCCGACGCCGCGGCCTGCGCGCGTGCCGCGAGATCCTCTGCGGTATCCGGCGACGCGACCGGTCCCTGATCCGCGCCGGCACCGGGCGGTGGAATGGCCGCCGCACTCGGCGGAGGAATCGTCGTCGAGCTCGGCGGCGGCATGAGGCCAGCCGCGATCAGCTCGTCGGGTTCGAACAGCGACGGCTCGATTGCGGCCGCGGCCGCGATCGCTTCGTCGATCAAGCGCAGACTCGACGGCCGATACGCGCCTGCGAGCGGAGGATGGATCTCCTCGTCGCCGATGACGTCCTCTTCGGACACGACCGCGTCCTCGGAGATCTGCTCCGCCGACACGCGATCGACCAGCTGCGCATCGGGAGCTGCCGACGACGCCTCCGGCGATGCGAAGTTCGACGCCGACCTGTCGTTCGCGAGACTCTTCGATGCGAGACTCTTCGACGCGAGACTCTTCGACGCGAGACTCTTCGACGCGAGACTCTTCGACGCGAGACTCTTCGACGCGAGACTCTCCGACGCGAGACTCTCCGACGCGACACTCTCCGACGCGACACTCTCCGACGCGACACTCTCCGACGCGACACTCTCCGACACACTCTCCGACGCGACACTCTCCGACGCGACACTCTCCGACGCGACACTCTCCGACGCGAGACTCTCCCGCGCCAACCTTTCCCGCGCACCCTGACTCTCCCGCGCACCCTGGCTCTCTCTGCCGCCCAGATCATCCCGCGCGAACCTCTCCCTCGAACCCTGACTCTCCCACGCACCCTGGCTCTCTCTGCCG
>JABFXX010000654.1 GCA_013368795.1 Kofleriaceae bacterium | reverse complement strand
ACCGCTCGTCGAGACCGCGTACGCAGCGCAAGCGCGGAGTGAGCGTCGAGGAACGAGCAGGACTCATGCTCGGGCAGGGGCACGGGCACGGGCAAGGGCACGGGGCCGCTCCGCGGCTTGCCTTTGTCAGTCCCCTACGGCAAGTTCCGCGAGATATGGACGAGTCCGGCGAAGTTCCTGGAACGGCGCGCAAGAAGCACCGCCACGACCTCGGCCACGAGGACCACGGTCCCAAGGTCGCAGAGCGAACGACGCGCGGCATCCAGATCCTGCTCGGCCTGTGGATCGCGTTGACGCTGTGCCTCGTCGTGTATGCGCTGGTCGACGCGTCGCGTCCGAAGGATGTCGTCGAGACGTCCGGTTCGTCCGAGACGACGAAGTAGTGACAGCGCTGGTCATCCGGGGTCGGATCGGTCAACCTCGATAGATCGCGCGAGGGGCATCGGCGCGATCAGCGGACCATGATTGCCGAGGAGATCATCAACGAGATCCGTAGTCGCGCGGACATCGTCGCAGTGATCGGCCAGCACGTGCAGCTGCGCAAGGCCGGCCGCAACTGGAAGGGCCTGTGTCCGTTCCACGGCGAGAAGACGCCGTCGTTCAACGTCACGCCCGACAAGGGCCGCTACATCTGCTTCGGCTGCAACAAGAAGGGCGACGTGTTCGACTTCGTGATGGAGCTCGAGGGCAAGAGCTTCGTCGAGGCGGCCGAACAGCTCGGCGCGCGGTTCGGCGTCGCCGTGCCCAAGGTCGAGGAGTCGCCGGAGCTGCGGCGCGCGCGCGGCGAGCGCGTCGCGATGCTCGACATCAACAAGCACGCGACCGCGTTCTTTCGCGAGGTGCTCGCCGATCCGGCGCGCGGCGAGCCCGGACGTGCGTATCTCGCCAAGCGCGGCGTCGGCGCCGAGATCACCGACAAGTTCCAGCTCGGCTACGCGCCGCCCGACTGGCACGCGCTCGCCGACTACCTGAAGGCCAAGCAGTGCGACATGGAGCTCGCGACGAAGCTCGGCCTCGTCGCGCGCCAGCCCCGCGCGGGCGGCTACTACGATCGCTATCGCGACCGGCTCGTCTGCCCGGTCGTCGTCCCCGGCGGCGAGGTCGTCGCGTTCTCGGCCCGCGTGATCGGCAAGCCGCCCGC
Source organism: Kofleriaceae bacterium (assembly GCA_013368795.1). Taxonomy (GTDB): domain Bacteria; phylum Myxococcota_A; class Polyangia; order Haliangiales; family Haliangiaceae; genus JABFXX01. The sequence continues at coordinate 3,623 of JABFXX010000654.1, read as the reverse complement.
GGCGCCCGACGGTAGCGAGCCGCCGAAGTACATCAACAGCCCCGAGAGCACCGTCTACAAGAAGAGCCGGACCCTGTTCGGGCTCGCCCAGGCGCGCGAAGGCATGCAAAAAAATGGGCGCGCGGTGCTCGTCGAGGGAAACTTCGACGTCATCTCGCTTCACCAAGCTGGCTTTGCCGACGTCGTCGCTCCACTGGGGACCGCGCTGACGCTCGAACAGGTGGTGACGCTGAAGCGTCTGACCGAACGAATCGTGCTGCTCTACGACGGAGACAAGGCCGGCTACAAGGCGACGATGCACGCGCTGCAGATGTGCGTCGAGGCCGACGTCGAGGTGCTCGTCGCGTCGCGTCCGGGCGCGGGCAACTCCGGCGGCGCGGGCGTCCTCGCCGGCGGCGTCGATCCCGACAGCCTCGTCGCATCGGGCGGCGCGGCGCAGCTCAAGGAAGCGATCGACCGCGCGCTCGGCGGCATCGAGTACTTCTGCTTCGAGGTCTGGGGCAAGGCGCGCGCGAATGCCGACGCCCGGACGCGCGCGCTCGAGGATGCCGCCCGGCTCGCCGCCAAGATCGAGAACCGCACCAAGCGCGACCTCGTCATCGACACGTTCGCGAAGGCCCTCGAGATCAGCCCGGCGCTCGTCGCGGCGGCGGTCGCACGCGCCGCGGGTCACCCGAACGGGGGAGGCGGCGGTCAGCACGGAGGCGATCGCGGCGGTGATCGCGGTGGCGACTATCGCGGTGGGGACCGAGGCGATTATCGCGGTGGGGATCGAGGCGGCGACTATCGCGGTGGAGGCGGCGACTATCGCGGTGGGGATCGAGGCGGCGACTATCGCGGTGGGGATCGAGGCGATTATCGCGGCGGAGATCGCGGCGGTTCGCGTGCGGTCGGTCACCCGAATGCCCCTGATCGCCCGCACGGCGAGTCGTCGACGGAACGTGAGAAATCTCCCGGGAAGCCCCCAGACGCGGAGATCGAGGTCGTTTCCCTACTCGCGGATCACCCGTCTCTGCTCGCAACTGCCGTCGCAGACAAGGTTTCTTCCCTCTTGACGGACGAACGCCTTCGAGCCATGTATTCCGCGGCCCGGGCGGGACAATCCTTCCTGGAGCTTGCTCCGATGCTCCTCCCCTCCGCCACCGCTCGGCTCGTGCTGTCCGGAAAGTATGCGGACGCCAAGGATCCGTCCGTGAAGCTTGGCGAGATGGTGAAGTTGCTCGAGGAGCGCAAGGTCATGCTCGCCCAGCGAGGACTCGAGAAGAGTCTCGTCGGTGCGAAGCGTGGCGGCGTGGATCCAGAGCTCGTCCGCCTTCAAGCGCAGCTCGCAGTTGCGCAGCGTAAGGGTGACCAGGAGCTGGTCGAACAGCTGCTGGTGCAGATTTCTAAAAGAAAGCAGGCAGAGTGAAGATGGCGCGTACCCCAGCCCCCGCAAAGAAGAGCAGCACCAAGCCCGTGGCCAAGCCGGTCGCGGCCCCGACGAAGGACAAGGGGAAGGCGCCTGCAGCGAAGGCCGGCGCGAAGGATGCGGCCAAGGACAAGGACGCCGAGAAGACGACGAAGAAGATCGTCGTCGCTGCTGCTGCACCTGCTGGCAAGGCGCCCGCGAAGGCCGCGGCTCCGAAGGCGGCGAAGGCGCCCGCGAAGGGCAAGAGCACCGCGCCGCGCGACGAGGATGACGAGGTCGACGGCGAGGGAGACGAGGAAGAGGACGACGACTTCGCCCCGGCGAAGGCTGCGAAGGCCGGCAAGCCCGGCGCGAAGGCCGCGAAGGGCCCGCGTCCCGAGGACCTTGTCGATATGGACGACGACGCCGTCCCGGCGGCTGACTTCGTCGACGACGATGACGATGACGAGCTCGGCGAGCGCGACCGCCGCAGCTCGTCGGCCGATGCCGACGCCGCCGCGCTCGAGGCGGAGTCTCGCGCGGGCAAGAAGGGCCGCGGGGCGCTCAACGCGGGCGCCGCGACGAGCGCGCGCGACAAGCTGATCGAGCTCGGCAAGCAGAAGGGCTTCGTCACCTACGACGAGGTCAACGACGCGATGCCCGAGGACGTGGTCTCGACCGATCAGATCGACAGCTGGCTGTCGGCGCTCGGCGATCACGGCATCGAGGTCGTCGACGGCGCCGGTGGCCGCCGCGCCGGCGACATCGTCGATCAGGCCCCGAAGGGCCTCGACATCGAGAAGGAGAAGGAGGACGGCGAGGTCGACGAGGACGAGGAGTACGCGTACTCGCGCACGAGCGACCCCGTCCGCATGTACCTCCGCAAGATGGGCTCGGTCTCGCTGCTCACCCGCGAGGGCGAGGTCGAGATCGCCAAGCGCATCGAGGACGGCGAGCGCAAGATGCTCCAGGCCGTGCTCAACAGCTCGGTCGCCGTCGAGGAGCTGATCGCGATCGGCGATCGCCTGCGCCACGGCAAGATCCGCGTCAAGGATGTCGTCAAGGACATCGACGAGGACGAGGCCGAGTTCAACGAGCAGTTCTACGTCGACCGCGTCTGCAAGATCATCGACAAGGTCAAGAAGCTCCAGCGCGACACCGAGAAGCTCGAGGAGAAGCTCGACGAGTCGGGCTCCGAGGGCAAGAAGAAGAAGGTCAAGGAAGCGACCAAGGCGAACCGCGCGCAGATGTTCGAGGAGCTCTCGGACCTCCGCCTCAACAAGCCGACCGTCGACCGCATCGTCGCGCAGCTGAAGAACATCATCATCAAGCTCGACAAGGCGGAGTCCGAGATCCGCGAGTGTGAGCGCCGCGCCGGCATGCCCGGTAGCGAGATCCGCAAGACGCTGCGCGAGATGCGCGCGAACCCGGCCCGGGCGCGCGCCGTCGGCAAGAAGACCATGCTGACGCTCCCCGACTTCGAAGAGATGGAGGAGATGATCAAGAGCGCGATGCGCAAGGTCGCCGTCGTCGAGGAGGAGTCTCGCTCGACCGCGCCCGAGCTGCGCTCGACGTTCCGCGACCTCCACGAGGGCGAGCGCATGGCCGACCGCGCGAAGAGCGAGCTGGTCGAGGCCAACCTCCGCCTCGTCGTCTCGATCGCGAAGAAGTACACGAACCGCGGTCTGCAGTTCCTGGACCTCATCCAGGAAGGAAACATCGGCCTCATGAAGGCCGTCGACAAGTTCGAGTACAAGCGCGGCTACAAGTTCTCGACGTACGCGACGTGGTGGATCCGCCAGGCGATCACCCGCGCGATCGCCGACCAGGCGCGCACGATCCGCATCCCCGTGCACATGATCGAGACGATCAACAAGCTCGTCCGCACGACGCGCTACCTCGTCCAGGAGCTCGGCCGCGAGCCGACCCCCGAGGAGATCGCCGAGCGCATGGAGCTGCCGCTCGACAAGGTCCGCAAGGTCCTGAAGATCGCGAAGGAGCCGATCTCGCTCGAGACGCCGATCGGTGAGGAGGAAGACTCGCACCTCGGCGACTTCATCGAGGACAAGTCGATCATCTCGCCGAGCGAGAGCGTCATCAGCGTCAACCTCGCGGATCAGACCCGCAAGGTGCTCGCGACGCTCACGCCGCGCGAGGAGAAGGTCCTCCGCATGCGCTTCGGCATCGGCGAGAAGTCCGACCACACCCTCGAGGAGGTCGGTCAGGACTTCGAGGT
>JABFXX010000440.1 GCA_013368795.1 Kofleriaceae bacterium | reverse complement strand
GCGGCGATCGATTCGCTCGTCGATGAGGAGGCGCTCGACTTCGAGCGGCCGCGACGGCCGGGGACCGATGGTTCGTTCACGCCCGCACCGAGCCGGCGCACGTCGCAATCGCACACGATCGAGCAGGAGGAGAGCGGGATCCTGATCGCGCCGGCGCCCGCGCGACGTAGCGGTCAGCAGCCGTATGCGGTCGCGCCTCGCGAGTGGCGCTACGACGAGACGTCGCCGCCGGTCCCGCCGACGGTGGAGCCCGGAGCGCGCGCTGCGGCGGCGCGCCCGATCAGACCGTCGCGTCTGCCGTGGATCATCGCGCTCATCTCGATCTCGGCCGCGGCGGCGACGGGCGTGATGCTCTATCTCAAGCTCAGCGAGAAGAAGGCGAAGGAACCGGCGAGCGCGGAGACGACGACGATCTCGATGACGCCGACGCCGACACCGACGCCGACGCCGAGCGAGGCGCCGGCGGATGCGGCGGGGGCGGCCGAAGAAGAAGAGACAGGCTCGGGCTCGGGCTCGGGCTCGATCGTCACGCGGCTCGACGTTCCCGACGAGGAAGACGCGAAGGACGCCAAGGCGGAGAAGCGGAAGAAGCGGCGCGAACGCGAACGCGAGCGCGAGAAGACCGAGAAGGCGGAGAAGACCGTCGCGAAGGCCGAGACGCCGAGCGCGGGACCGCCGGGCTTCATCACGATCGACTCGACGCCCGTCTACGCTGTGATCTTCATCAACGGCAAGAAGTACGGTGAAACACCTCTCGTAAACATCAAGCTGCCTCCAGGCAGGCACGCCGTTCGCGCTGTTTCGCCGTCTGGATCGACGCGAAATCTGTCGATCTCGATCGAGCCGGGAAAGACAGCGCCGGTGAAGCGCATCGAGTGGTAGGATTTGCCGCATGTGCCGAGGGGTGCAGCACGTCCTGCGCCTGGTCGCGCTTGCGGCCATCGCCGTCTCCTTTGCGGCCACCTCTGCATATGCGGATGCGCTCGCCGACGCGCGCAGAGCGATCGACGGGTCCGACTACCTGACCGCGAAGCCTCTCCTCGAGGACGCGCTGAAGGCGGGCACGGCGGGACCGGCGGATCTCGCCGAGATCTACAAGCTGACCGGCATCGTCGAGGGCGCGCTCGGCAACGAGAAGCAGGCGCAGACCGCGTTCCTGCGCTGGCTCTCGCTCGATCCGAGAGGCTCGCTGCCGCCAGGCACGTCGCCGAAGATCACGCGGCCGTTCGACGCGGCCGCCGAGCATGCGAAGAAGAAGGGACCGATCGTCGCGAAGGCAGAGACCGACGAGAATCCGCCTGCGGTCACGCTCGTCGTCGTCAACGATCCGGTGAAGCTGATCGCCGGCGCGAAGGTCTACTTCTCCGTCGATCGCAAGCCCGAGCAGTCGCTGTCGGCCGACGGCACCAAGCGCGTGAAGGTCGAGCTCGAGCGCGGCAAGCGGCTCGATGTACGGCTGCATGCCGTCGACGAGTACGGCAATCAAGTCGTCGAGCTCGGCAGCCGGGACGTGCCGATCGTGATCACGAGCTCGGGAGAGGTGAAGCCCGATGTCGTCGTCGATCGGAAGGACGCCGCGCTCGTGAAGAAGCAGCCGGAGGAGCCGCCTGCGCCGCGGCCCTGGTACCTCAGCGGATGGACGTGGGGAGGCGCGACCATCGTCGCCGCAGGCGTCGGCGGTTACTTCGGCTATCGCACGTACGCCGAGCTGAACGACCTCGACCACCTGAACGCGAACAGCCTCGCGCACGAGTGGAGCGAGGCCCAGGCTCTCGAGCATCGCGCGAATCGTGACCTGTTCGTCACGCAGATCGCGATGGGGGCGGCCGGCGTGTTCGCGCTCGGCACCGTCATCTTGTACCTGACGCGCCCGGAGTCCGCGGCGCGCGAGGAACGGAGTGAAAGCACGGCGGCGACGCGCCGGCGTGCGGGGATGCGGACCACGACGATCGCACCGGTGCCGATGCAAGGCGGCGGCGCGGTCGTGCTCGGAGGCCATTTCTGATGCGACAGATCGCTCTCGTCATTGTCGTCGCGCTGGCCGGCGCGTGCTCGCTGAAGGTCGACTACACGGGCACGTACTACCAGTGCAATCCCGATGGTTCGTGCCCTCCCGACTTCGAGTGCCGCGACATGGTTTGTGTTCCAACCGATCCGGCTCCGCCCGCGTGCTCTCGCGACATCTCCGCCGGTGGCGGCCACGCGTGTGCGGTACGCGAGGACGGCAGCGTGTGGTGCTGGGGGCGCAACGACAGCGGTCAGCTCGGCGATGGCACGGGCACTGACAGCGACATCCCGGTGCGCGTGACGGGCGTGACCAACGCGACGCACGTCGGCGCAGGCGATCTGTTCTCGTGCGCGCTCGATACCAAGGGCGAGGTCTACTGCTGGGGCCGCAACGACTCCGGCCAGCTCGGCGATGGCACGACGAGCGATAGCCGCGCGCCGGTCAAGGTCCTCGACATCACGGGCGCGACGGAGATCGCGGTCGGGCTCGCGCACGCATGTGCGCTCAAGGGCGACGGCACGATCGCGTGCTGGGGCGCGAACGCAGACGGCGAGCTCGGCGACGGCACGACGACGCCGCGCGGCACGCCCGCGACGGTCTCGGGTCTCACCGGCGTGAAGAAGGTCCGCGCCGGCGGCGACACGACCTGCGTGATCCTCGGCGACGGCACCGCGCAGTGCATGGGCGAGAACAACGACGGCGAGCTCGGCGTCGGCGACATGATGTCCCGCAATCGCCCGACGCCGGTCGTCGACCTCGCGAACATCGACGACATCGCGGCCGGCGACGACTTCACGTGCGCGCTCACGGCCGAGCACTTCCTCTACTGCTGGGGCCTCAACGACAACGGTCAGCTCGCGACCGGCAACTTCACGAGCTCGAATCGTCCGGTCGCCTCGGTCCCGACGATCGGGCTGGTGTCGATCGAGGCCGGCAACCTGCACGCGTGCGGCCTCGACGAGGCATCGCACGTGTGGTGCTGGGGCTACGGCGGTGAAGGCCGGCTATTCGACGGTGGCTTCTCGACGCGCACCATGCCGACGCGGTCGCTGATCGACAACACCGACGTCATCAGCGCGGGCAGCGAGCACACCTGCGCGCTCGACAAGACCGGCGCGGTGCGCTGCGCGGGCTTCAACCGCCGTGGTCAGCTCGGCGACGGTCGCCGCGTCACGTTCGGCGAGCCGCAGAAGGTCTCGGGCATCTCGAACGCGGTGAAGATCGTCGCCGGCGCACGCCACACCTGCGCGTCGGTGATGGATGGCCGCGTGATGTGCTGGGGCGAGAACGACGACGGCGAGGTCGGCGACGGCGCGTTCACGTCCGATCGGACGGCGCCGCAGGTCGTCAACGGCATCCGCGATGCGCTCGACCTCGTCGCGGGTTCCGAGCACACGTGCGCGCTGCTCCAGGAGGGCTCGGTCTACTGCTGGGGGGCGAACGACAACGGTCAGCTCGGCGATGGCTCGACGGTGACGTCGGCATCGCCGCGGCCCGTCGGCCGCCTGTCGGGCATGCCGATGAAGCTCGCGGCCGGCGATCGCATGTCGTGCGCGATCTACGCGAACAGCGCGCAGTGCTGGGGCAACCTGTTCGACAAGACGCCGCAGGACGTGCCCAGCGTGAAGAGCGTCGCGGGCGGCGACAACCACGTCTGCACCGTCGGGACCGACAGCACGGTGCGGTGCTACGGCGAAGGCGGCTCCTACCAGCTCGGCCAGAACGCGCAGGACGACGTGGGACCTCCGGGCGTCGAGGCGATCGGGGTGACGAACGCGGCCGAGTTCTTCGGTCGCGGCAACCAGTCGTGCGCGGTGCTCTCCGACGGCTCGGCGAAGTGCTGGGGCCTGAACGAGAACGTTCGCCTCGGCACCGGTATGAACAACTACTTCACGCAGACGCCCGCACCGGTGATGGGGCTCTCCGGCATCACCGACTTCGCGCTCGGCTACGAGGCGAGCTGTGCGCTCAAGACCGACGGTGCGCTGGCGTGCTGGGGTCGCAACTACTTCGGCCAGGTCGGCGACACCACGTATCAGGATCGCGGCGCGCCGGTGCAGCTGCTGTCACTGACGAACGTCACGGCGGTCGCATCGGGTGCCTCGCACTCGTGCGCGATCGACGGCGCTGGCGATGTCTGGTGCTGGGGCTCGGGCGCGCGCGGCCAGCTCGGCAACGGCGTGCACTTGATCCCTCGGCCGGTCGGCGTGCAGATGACCTGTCCGTAGGCGCGCGCATGGCCCTTGCACTCGAGCAGGTCAGAGGCCGGCCATGCTGCTTCCTTGGATCCTCCTGCTCATCTGCCTCACGTTCGCGATCGTCATCCTCATCCTCAACTTGAGGCACAGGGTGCAGCGGCACACGCACCATCCGCCTCCGCGTTAGGCGCTCACTAGCGCGGCTTCGCTGGCGGCGGCGGAGTGAGGTTCTCCCAGGGCGCATTGAAGCCGAGGTACTCGCCCCACTCGAAGCCGCTCGCGCTCATCGTCTTGAGCTGATCGGGCGACAGGATCTGGCCGATCTGCCCGTTCGCATCGTTGAGGATGCCGCCGAGGCCGCCGGCGTACTCGAGCCAGCCGGACACGTTGCGCTCGTACGGCGAGAGCAGGCCGTCGGCGACCGCCTTGTTCGTGTAGTCGAGCGCGTCCGCGTAGATGTTCTCGAACGCCTTGTCGAGCTTCTTCGATTGCTCGGCGGTGACGCCGGCCAGCTGCTCCGCCTGCCGCCGCATCTCGTCGACGCGCTGGCGTGGGATCAACAGGCCGCCCTTGATGAGCGGGACGATGCGCGCGCGGTACTCGTCGTCGGTCTCGCCATCGCCGCGGCCGAACATCGCGGCAAACTCGGCCTGACGCCGCTGGCGGCGCTCGAGGCGCGTCTCCTTCGTCGGCTCGGGCAATGTCGGCAGAGGTGCTGCCGATGCCTTTGCGGGACCGAGCGTGCGCGTCGCCGCGTTCCACGGATCCGTGGTCCTTGCAGCAGCAACTTTGTCGGGTGCCGTCGGGGTAGCGGCATCGCGCCTTTGCGTCGCGAGCTCGGAGCGAAGCTCGCGATTGTCGAGGTAGAGCCAGATAGACAGGCCTACGCCAAGCACCGTCGACGCTGACAACACCCAGGTGGCGCGCGCCATGGCGAAAAAGCTAGCATGGCGTAGATGGAACGTAAGCCCGAGTTGCGGCTGCCCACCGTCGCTGTACCGGTGCGGCTCGCGCTCGTCGGGCGAGAAGTTGCTGCCGCCGAGCTGTTCGTCGCCGATGTCGTGAGGCCCGGCAGGAGCCAGCTGCACGATGACATCGCGGCGAGCCTCGACGACGCGGAGAGCTTCGTGCCGGTGCGTAGTGGCGAGCGCGTACGTCTGCACTCCAAGGCGTCGATCGCGTGGGTGTGCGTCGTGCGCCATGACGACGACGAGGGCGGCGAGGCGGAGTTCGTCGACATCCCGTCGGAAGTGATCACGCTCTATGACCGGCAACACCACGTCGTCGTCGAGCTCGCCGGCGGTGGCACGTTGACCGGGACGCTGTTCGACTCGTCACCGTCGGATCGGCCGCGCGTGATCGATCACCTGAATCGCGCGGGACGGTTCCTACGCTTGTGGACGCCCGATGACCACTACCTCATCAACAAGGATCAGATCCTTCACGTGAGCGAGCAGGAGTGAGATGGCAAAGATCGATGTGTATCTGCGATCGATCGAGCGGTTCGGTGCCACCGGCGCGATCCTGTGGTCGGGGCAGGCCGTCACGCTGCGGTTCCCGCAAGGCGATCGTCATGCGACGCAGGTGACGCCGCACGATCAGCTCGTCGGGCTCGTCCGCGAGGTCGCACCGCCTGCGGCGCTCGACCAGATCGACAAGAACCGGCCGGCGAAGTTCGATGTCGACTCGAACGGCACGCGCTATACGCTGACGGTCGCGCCGAAGCCGGGCGCGTGGCAGGTGACGATCGAGACCGCGGCCGCAGCCGCGGCGGCTGCACCGGCTGCACCTCCGTCGCCGGGCGTCCAGCCCGTCACGCAGGCCATCCCGCGACAGCCGCGCGCGCCGACTGCACCGACGATCGCCGAGACCGACGAGATGGCGATCGAGCGCGGTCAGTATACCGAGGCGGCGCCGCGCACGACGAGCGGCAGTGGGCTGCTCGATCAGCTGACAGCGGCAGCTCGCCAGGCGCGCGCGACCGACCTCTATCTCGCGACCGGCGCGGCACCCGCGATCCGCGCCGGCAACGGCGAGCTCCAGGCGATCGACGGCCGCGGCGCACTCGACGCCGAGACGATCTCGCGCGAGCTCGGCATCGTCGCGCCCGCCGATGCGCGGTCGGCATGGACCGAGAACGGTGTCGCGACGTTCACGTACGGCGACGGCGTCGGCCGCGTGCGCGCGACGCTGACGCGCGACCACCGCGGCCCGGCCGCGACGCTGCGCCTGCTCGTCGGCGAGCCTCCGGCGCTCGACCGGCTCGGTATCGGCCGCGAAGTCGCCGCATGGCTCGACCAGAAGGGCGGACTCGTCCTCGTCGCCGGACCGTCGGGCAGCGGCAAGACGACGACGCTCGCCGCGCTCGTCCGGGCGCTCGGCGAGAAGCGGCGCCGGGTCGTCATGTTCGAGAAGCCGATCGAGATCATCCACGTGACGACACCGTGGGTCAGCCAGCGGGCGGTTGGCGAGCACGTGCCGACGATCGGGGCGGGGGTCGCCGCGGCGATGCGCGAGGCCGCCGACGCGATCGTGATCGGCCTCATCGCATCGCCCGAGTCCGCCGGGGCAGCCGTCGAGGCCGTCGCGGCCGGGCACCTCGTCCTCGCGACGATCGCGGCGTCTAACGCACGCCACGCCGTCGACCAGCTGGTCGACCTGTTGCCGTACGACCGGCGGGACCTGGCACGGAGCGCGCTCGGCGACGGGCTCCTCGGGACGATCGCGCCCGTCGTGAAGGGCGGCGGCCGTTCGTTCGAGGTCGTGGCCGGCCGGGGTGGCTAACAGGTCGAAATCCGCGATATAAAAGAGGACAGGAGTGGCTACAGACGACTATCGAGATGGCGGAACGCTGATCCTCCAGCGTCCGCTCGGCAACCCCGAGGAGAAGAAGGGACCGACAGGCGAAGCATGCCTCGTCAACCTTCATCCTCCCGGGCCCGACATCGGTCGACGTATTCCGCTCGTCAACAGCCAGTACATCGTCGGCCGCGATAGTGAAGCGGGCTTCGTCGTCAGCCGCAGCTCGGTGTCGCGCCAGCACGCGCGACTGTTCGTCGACGACGACGGCGACTGGTGGGTCGAGGACCTGAACTCGACGAACGGCACGTTCGTCAACGAGAACCGTATTACCCGTAGCCAGCAGCTCTCCGACAGCGACCAGGTTCGCTTCGGCGACGCGATCTACAAGTTCCTCGCCGGCAGCAACATCGAGAGCGCGTACCACGAGGCGATCCACAACATGGCCATCCAGGATGGCATGACGGGGATCCACAACAAGCGCTTCTTCATGGAGTTCCTCGAGCGCGAGATCGCCGTCGCGAGCCGCCATGGCCATCCGCTGACGCTGGTGATGTTCGACGTCGATCACTTCAAGAAGGTCAACGACACGCACGGCCACCTCGCCGGCGATGCCGTCCTCAAAGATCTCGCCGGTCGCATCCGGCCGCGCATCCGCCGCGAGGACCTGTTCGCGCGCTACGGCGGCGAGGAGTTCGCGTGCGTGCTGCCGTCGACGGCGCTGCCGGGCGGCATCGTGTTCGCCGAGCACCTGCGCACGCTGATCGAGGAGCGGCCCTGCGTGTTCGACGGTCAGGCGATTCCGTTCACGATCAGCCTCGGCGTGACGACGCTGCACCGCGAGTCGGGCGTCGACCCGGTGGCCCTCATCAAACGGGCAGACGACAACCTCTACGCCGCCAAGCGCTCGGGCAGGAACCGGGTCATCCCGTCTCTGGCGGATCTCATCCCGGGCTAGCGCCCGGGTGGGGATTCCAGGCTTGCGACTCGCCAGAGACGCTCTGGCGTCGTAAACCTTGCGCCTCTCATGCTGGCGCAGAAGACCTTGGATGACCTCGGCTGGCCGACGCTCGTCGATCACTGGGCGAAACGCTGCGCGACGACGCGCGGCGAGCGGGTCGTGCGCGCGTTCCCGCTGTTCGACTCGAGCGATGCCGCGCGCGAGCGTGCCGCCGAGATCAAGGAGGCGCGCGACCTCGCCTCGCGTGACGCCGCGCTGCCGCTCGGCAGCATCTCCGATATCGCGAGCGCGATCGAACGCGTTCGCAAGGCCGCCGCGCTCGATGCGCCCGAGCTGGTCGCGGTCGCGACGACGGGCAAGTCGCTCGCGCGCCTGCGCGCTCACCTCAAGGAGCACGCGGCGGTCGCGCCGAAGCTCGCGGCGCGTGGTGCGGACATCGCCGACCTCGGCCACGTGTTCCACCCGATCCTCGATGCGTTCGATGCGGACGGCAAGCTCGTCGATCACGCGTCCGACGCGCTCGGCCCGCTCCGCCGCGCGCTCGCCTCGATCAAGGCCCAGCTCGTCAAGCGCATGGAGACCATGCTCACCGACGAGAAGTTCGCGCCGTACCTGCAGGACACCTACTACACGCAGCGCGAGGACCGCTACGTGCTGCCGGTCCGCACCGACGGCAAGGGCTTCGTGCACGGCATCGTCCACGGCACGTCGCAGAGTGCCGCGACGCTGTTCATCGAGCCCGAGGAGATCGTCGATCTCAACAACCGGATGAAGCTCGCCGAGGCCGAGGTCGCCGACGAGGAGCGCCGCATCCTCACCGAGTTCTCGGGCTGGGTCGCCGAGGAGGCCGAGCCGTTCACGATCTCGCTCGCCGCCGCCGAGACGCTCGACGTGATCGCCGCCGCGGCGAAGATGGCCGACGACACCGTCAGCGCCGAGCCGATCATCGACGACGCGCCGCGCATCGGCCTGCTTCACGCGCGCCATCCGCTGATGCTCCTCGCCGAGCGTCGCTGCGTCGCGAACGACATCACCGTCGCCGCCGGCCAGACGCTGCTCGTCTCGGGCCCGAACGCCGGCGGCAAGACCGTCGCGCTCAAGACCGTCGGGCTCGCCGCGCTGATGGCGCGCGCGGGTCTGCACCTCACCGCCGAGAGCGGCAGCGTGATCGGCTGGTTCGGCAGCGTCGTCACCGATATCGGCGACGCGCAGAACCTCGAGAAGGATCTCTCGACGTTCTCGGGCCACATGGTCAACCTCCGCGAGCTCCTCGGCTCGGCGTCGCCCGGCATGCTCGTCCTCATCGACGAGATCGCGGTCGGCACCGATCCCGATCAGGGAGCCGCGCTCGCGCAATCGGTGCTCGAGGCGCTCGCTGCCAAGGGCGTCACCGGCATCGTCACCACGCACTACGAGCGCCTGAAGTCGCTCGGCGCGACCGAGGGCCACTTCGCGAACGCGTCGGTCGGCTTCGACATGGAGCGCCTCGAGCCGACGTTCAAGCTGCACCTCGGCTCGCCCGGCAGCTCGGGTGCGCTCGCGGTCGCCAAGCGCATGGGCATCGCGTCCGCTGTCGTCGAGCGTGCGCGCGAGCTACTCGGTGGCACCGGTGCACGCGTCGAGGAGCTCCTCGCAAGCGTCGCCGACCAGCGCCGCCGCATCGAGGTCGAGCGCGCCGCGCTCCTCGCCGAGCTCGAGTCCGTCGAGGCCGAGCGCCACGCGATGCGCGCCCAGCGCGACAAGACGCAGGCTCGGTTCGAGAAGCAGACGCGCGCCGCCCACGGCGAGGCGCTCTCGGCGCTGCGCTCCGCGCGCCGCGAGATCGAGGAGGTCCGCAAGGTCGTCCGCGCGAAGGCCGCGGCCGAAGAGGCGACCGCCGAGGATCTGCGCATCGCGAACCGCATGCTCGTCACGCCCGGCGCGACCGTCGCGCAGCACGAGCCGAAGCGAAAGCTGCCGCCCGGCACGCCGGCGACGCCCGAGGCGCTCGTCCCGGGCGCGCCCGTCATCGTCCCCAAGCTCGGCCGCTGCGAGGTCGTCGCGCCGCCGCACGACGGCAAGGTCGAGGTCCGCCTCGGCCTGATGCGCGCGACGGTGCCGATCAGCGACGTGCTGATCGACTCGCACCGCGCCGCGCGTGCTGCGCGCCGCGAGCGCGAGGAGGCGCCACCCGACGAGAAGCCGCAGGGGCCGAACGTCGTGCTCGTCGACGGCGTCCCCGCTGGTGGCCGCGCGACCGCGCGTACGATCGACTCGACGATCGACGTCCGCGGCCAGCGTGCCGACGAGGCGGTGTCTGCGGTCGACCGGTTCCTCGACGAGAGCCTGATGGCCGGTCGAGACACCGCGTTCGTGGTCCACGGTCACGGCACCGGCGCGCTGCGCACCGCGATCCGCACGCACTTCTCGAGTCACAAGGCGATCGACAAGTTCCGCGCGGGCGAGCCGAACGAGGGCGGCGACGGCGTGACCGTCGCGTTCCTCAAGGGCTGAGCGTCGCGGCGAGCGTTGGCCGCGGCAGCAGCGTCCAGCGCTCGAACGTGCCGCGTTCGAAGTCGGCGATCATGAAGCCGGGCTCCTGGCTGCGCACCAGCGTGCCTGGGTTCACGAACGTGATGCCGTCGATCGTGCGGACCATCGGCACATGCGTGTGGCCGCCGGCGAGCCAGCGATGCTTCCTCGCGCGGACGTGGGTCCACACGACGTCGAGGCACTCGAGCCCGTAGCCAGACGTGTCGGGCGTCAGCTTGGCCATGTCGTTGTCGCCGATGCCGTGACCGAGCAGCAGCCGGCCGGTCGGCGTGTCGTACTCGCGCGTCGCTGGCAGCGCGGCAAACCACGCGAGCGCGTCGGCTGGATAATCGAACGGCTCGAACGGATGGCCCTGCACGACCCAGCGCTCGTGGTTGCCTCGCACGACGTCGGCTCCGTGCTCGCGAAGGAGGGCAATGCATGCGAGCGGATCGCCTGGACCGTCGACGACGTCGCCGACCGCGAGGATGCGATCGACATGCGCGGCGTACGCGAGCGTCTGCGCGAGCAGCTCGGCCTCGGTGTGGATATCGCCGACGAGGAGAGCGCGCCGGAGGATCACGGCGCGACGACGATGAACGTCAGGCGATAGTGGGTGTCGCGCTCCCTCGGTGCGGGCAGCGGCAGGCGCGCTGCCTCCTTCTCGAGACAGCGATAGACCTCGGTGAACGCCGGATCGGTCGTGCTCCGCGCGTCGACGTTCAGGGCATTGGACGCCTTGAGCTCCGGCGGCGGCACGCGATAGATCGGCCGGTCGCGCGCGGCCTCGGACGTGCGAGGGCCGACCTTCGTGATCAAGACCTGGAATGCCGAGAACGGGAACTTCGCGACGCACTGGCGCAGTGATGGCATCGGCCTCTCGAGGGACACCTTGATCTCGTCGAGCCCGATCGATGCGGTGCCGCTCGCGGTCAGCGTGTCGCGCGCGGGCAGCTTCATCGCGGCGATCTCGCGGACGTGCTCCTCGGCGCGGCGGCGCCACGCGCTGTCGGGCGCGACGTCGAGAAAGCGGCGGAAGTAGAGCAGGGCGTACTCGGGGCGCGGCAGCGCGTAGAGATAGGCGAGGCCCTGCATGTACTCGGTGTCGCCCTGGCCGAGCAGCGGTTGCCGCGGCGAGGTGATCTGCGACATCGACTGATCGAAGCGCTTGGCGTCCTGCGCGCTCTCGAGCGCGTCGTTCGGGCGGCGCGCGCGGTCGTACGCGAGGGCAAGCAGCCACCGCGTGAGGTCGTTGTTCGAGTCACCCTGGTCGAGCGCGGCCTCGAGGGCGTCGATCGCCTCGTCGAGCTTGCCGAGCGCGATGCGCGTCTCGCCGAGGCGCATGTAGAGCTCGCCCTTGTGAGTCTGCGAGCTGGCGGCGGCGGCGACGAGGATGCGCTCGGCATCGCCGGCCTTGCCCGCGCGCGCGTAGCAGAGGCCGAGGTCGATGCGCATGCGCGTGCGGCGCTCGTCGACGAGCTTGTTCGTGGCCTCGGCAGCGGCGAGGTCGTCGGCGCACTCCGCCCACTGCTTCTTCTGGAGGTAGATGCCGCCGCGGAGGACGAACGCGTCGGGCTCGGTCTGCACGCGCTTGGTCGCGGCGTCGAGCTTGTCGAGCGCGGCCTTCGTGTCCTCGGCGGTGCCGCGCTCGAGCATGCGCTTCGCGTCGCGGACGAGATCGCGATAGGGCTTGAGGTCGGGATGGAGCGCGCCGTCCCACAGATTCGAGTGGCGCTCCTCGACGACGTCCGGATCGGTGGCGACCGGAGGGTACTTCTTCGACTGGGCCAGGGCCGGCGTCGCGGCGAACGTGACCGCGAGCGCCGCGAGGACGAGACGGGTCACCGCAGGATTCCTCGCCACGGTGGATCGAACGGGACGCCGCCCTTGCGCTTCTTCTTGAGCAGCGCGTCGACGTGCGCCTTCGCGCGAGGCTGGAACTCGGGATGTGCGCCCGATGCGATGTACTTCTTCCAATTGTCGATCGCTTCCTCGTCGCGGCCGAACGCTTCGTCGGACAGCGCGAAGTAGTAGTGCTTCTCGCCCTCGGGGACGAAGAACGTCACGCCTTTGATCACCTTGTCGCGGAATGCGGTGCGCTGGTCGTCGCCGAGCGACTGGATGACCTCGAGCGCTTGCTGGGTGCGCTCGTCGCGATCCAATGCAACGGCGAAGCCATACCAGGTCGAGGTCTCGCCCGCGCCGCCGCCGCGCAACGCGGTCTTGTACATCTCGATCGCCTCGTCCATGCGGTTCAGCATCATGTACGTCTCGGCGAGATTGCCGACGACGTTCTCGTCGATGCCGTCGCCCGCGGCGTCCTGGCGCGCGAGGATCTTCTCGTAGTCGGAGGCGGCGGCCTCGAGGTTCGGGCGCGTCGCGAGCTTCGTGTGAAGGATCGCGCGGCGGAACAGGATCTCGGTCTCGCCGAACACGCCGACGCCGAAGCGCGGATCGAGCGGTGCGCGCGCCTCGAACGCGTTCCACGCCTCGATGATCTCCTCGGCGTGCTTGGGATCGAACGCGCGCGGATCGGGATTGCACAGCGGCGAGCGCAGCGGGGGCGAGATGAGCACGTCGCTGCACTCGATGAAGAACGAATAGAGCGTGCGGCCGATGCGGAAGTAGGGCTCGCCCTCGTTCGGTTTCGCGGCGGCCGCGTTCTTGTACGAGGTGATCGCGAGCTGGACCTGGTGGAGGACTTCCTTGCGCGACAGGCCGCGCGCATTGCCGAGCACGGCGTGCTCGTCGCCCGAGCGCATCTCCATGTCGTACGTGTCTTGCGCGGGGTCGGGCCTGCCGCGCTTGATCGCGTCGTCCCACACGTTCGCCTGCGCAGCCGTACCGAGCGCGCCGAGCAGCGCGAGCACGGCGAGGCGGGAGCGAGCGCTCATGGGTGACGCCTCCGATGACCGGTCGGCGGCGGCGGAGGCGGAGGCGGTGTGATGCCGAGCGAACGAGCGAGCGCACGGGGCGCATCGCGGCGGAGCTCGTCGAGCGCGGCGATGTGATCGAGCGCGCGGCGGCGATACGGTGCATCGCCGTTCGCGGCGTAGAGCGCCCACTCGGCGCGTGCCTCGGCGTAATGGCCGGCGGCCTCGTAGAGCAGGCCGTTGTAGTAGTGGCGATCCTCGGCGGGCGCGAACCGGATGCCGCCGAGCTGCATCTGCACCATCGTCGCGAGCTGGCCCTGCAGGATCGTCTGCATGCGATCGAGGATCTCGAACGCCGCGCCGCGCTGCTCGTCGCGATCGTACTGGACCGCGAGCGCGAAGCTCACGACGACGAGCTCGTTCGTGTAGTACGGCACCTGCGCCGGGATCGCATTCGCGAGGACGTCGATCGCCTCGCCCATCTGGCCGCGCGCCGCGAGCGCGGTCGCGAGGTGCACGAGCACGTGCGCGGTGATCGGCTGGCCCGCGATCACCGGACCCTCGGCGGCGTGGAGGTAGCGGATCGCGTCGTCGAGCTTGCCGAGGCGCAGGTAGATGATGCCGAGCCGGCCGGTGACGTCGGCGCCGACCTTGTCGGGTCCCACGAGATCGATCGCCGCCTGCAGCGCCTCGATCGCCTCGCGCGTCTTGCCGTGCTCGTCGGCCGTCTGACCGAGGAGCCGCAGCACGTCGACGTTGTCGGGAGCGAGCCTGCGCGCGTACTTCAGCATCCCGTAGACCTCTTTGTAGAAGCGCGTTCGCTCGAGGCCGGTCGGGTCGGTGTCGCTGTACAGCGCCATGTCGGCTTGCGACAGCGCCTGGCGCGCACGGGTCAGAATCAGATCGATCTCGTCCTTGTGCGGCGTGAGGAGGTCGCGCCAGAAGTTTCCCCGCTCGGGGTCGACCGGCGGAGGCGGCGGATCGATCACCTCGGCTCGTGCGGTCCCTGGGCGATCGGCGACCGCGAGGGCCACCAGCATCGACGCCACGAACGCGAGCCGGGTCACAGCCGCAAGTATGCCGGTGGAAACGCGGGCTTGCCAGGCGCGTTCGGCCGCCGCCACCCCATTGCGTGCGCGCTTACGTCCGCTACCGCAAGACCCCGGATCGGGGTCCGCGGCCTCCGCGGGGATCGGACCGATTCGTTGTCGTTCTCGATGTTTGCGCCGCCCGGAACGTGGCCCACCCCTTGCTGTTATGCGGACCGTGGACCGAGGAGTACTGGCAACGGCCGGCGAGCTGTTCGAGTCTCGTCATTATCCCGGGGTCGTCGCCCTCGTCACGGACGCGCTCGAAGACGAGCCCGCGTGCGTTCCGCTGATCCTCCTGCGCGCTCGCTCGTACATCTCGCTCCGCCGTGACCTCGAGGCGCAGGCCGACCTGCGCGACATCATCCGGCTCGAGCCGCAATGCGGGCTCGCATATCGGCTGCTCGGCGAGCTCGCCGCGCGGCGCGACCAGAACGAGTCCGCTGCAATCTTCTTCCGCGAGGCGCTCCGCCTCGATCCCGCCGACCGCGAAGCCGCCGACTGGCTCGCGATCGTCGAGGCCTCAGTTCGACCAGCCGCGGTGGCACAAAAACTCCCGGCACCCGCTGCCGCGGCTGGTCGTTTTCCTTCGGCGTCGCCCGCGCGCTTCCCGCGCGCCGAAACGCAGCCGAGGTTCGCGAAGGGCACGTTCGCGCCCGAGGACGAGCGGCCGACGCATCGCTTCGGCGGAGCTCCGGTGCCCGTGCCCGCGCCGGCCGTGGCGCAGCCGATCCGTCGGCCGTCGCAGCCGACGATCCGCACGGCGACGCCCGAGCTCCCCGGCTTCGGCGACTACCTCGTTCAGACCGGCATCCTCACGCGCGAGCGGCTGCGCGCCGCGCAGGCGTACCAGCGCTCGATGAAGGTGCAGCTATCGACCGCGATCGTGACGCTCGGCCTCGCGACGCCGCAGCGCATCGAGTGGGCCGCGGTCGCGCACCAGTCTCAGCTCGGCCGCGAGCGCTAGCCAGTCCTTCTCGCGTAGTGATGCGCGGTCCCGCGATGGATCGCGTCGTAGATCGCGTCGCGGAGCGCGTTGCACTCGTCGTGGGTCAGCGTGCGATCGAGCGCGCGCAGCGTGACGCGCACGAGCACGTTGAGCTGACCCGGCGCGATGCCGAGCCTCTCGACGGCGGCCGCCGGCAGCGCCTCGTGCGGCGTCTCCGACAGGATCTCGACCGCTTCGACGAGCTCGGCCCGCGCACCGAGCGCGGCGCGCACCTGGTCGCCGAGCTGCTCGGGCAGGACATGCGCGTCGACGACGATCGATAGATCGCGGCGCACCGGCGGCATCATCGAGACCGGCCGGTACGGCGCGAGGTCGAGCATCTGCGACGCGATCCGCGGATCGGTCGCGCGCAACAGGCGGATGTCGTCGAGGCCCTTGCGGAGCATGACGAGGCGATCGAGGCCGAGGCCCATCGCGAGCCCGGTGTGGGTCGGCAGGCCCGACGCCGCGAGCAGTCTCGGCGACGCGAGGCCGCACTCGCCGATCTCGACCCATTCGCCGTCGACGTCCACGTCGATCTGCCGGCCATGCGTCGTGTACGGATGCATTGCCGGCTCGGTCCGCCAGCGCGCGCCCGGCAGCGCTGCGCCGACGACCGCGGCGATCATCTCGTCGAGGTCGGCCTCCGTCAGCGCGCGGTCGGCGATTCGCCACAGGTCGAGCTGATGAGGTTCGCCGACGTGCAGCCGATCGATGACGTCGCGCCGGTACACGAGTCCGGGGCACGCGAGCAAGACGTCTCGTGGCGGCGCGGCCGCGAGCGCGCGCAACAGCGGCGGGATCATCGCGGACGTCTGCGACCGCAGCAGCGCCGTCGCACAGACGTAGCGCGTGTAGCGCGCATCGCGCGCGGCGCCGTCGGATGGATAGCCGAGCGCGTCGTAGTTGTCCTCGACGGGCACGATCGGGGACGCGCGATGAACGTGAACGGGACCAGGAAGGGAAGACGTGATGGCGGAGACGACGAGCTGCATCGCGTGCGGACCGGCCGACGGATCGGTGAGATCGCGCAGCGACAGCGCGCGGAGCAGCTCCGCCGTGGAGATGGCGGTGATACTGGACATGACAGACCTCGGGGCAAAGAGGGCAGGTTGCGAGGGAACAAGTCCCCGTGCCCAGGTCGGTCAGCGGACGCGGAACAGCGCCGTCCGGTGCCCGAAGGGCACGGGGCGCATAAATCGACGCGTCAGCATGAATGCACCATACCGCATCACGGTCCCGGAAGCCGAGCGGTTTCGCGATCGAGCGTCTCG
Source organism: Kofleriaceae bacterium (assembly GCA_013368795.1). Classification (GTDB taxonomy): domain Bacteria; phylum Myxococcota_A; class Polyangia; order Haliangiales; family Haliangiaceae; genus JABFXX01. The sequence goes on along the minus strand of JABFXX010000440.1, from coordinate 2,196 downwards.
CGCAAGAGCTTCTGCAGGCTTGGCAGCGTCGGATCGTCCGCGCGATCGCGCGTATCGGCGACATCGTCGAGCCCGTACAAGCTCCACGCGTTCGCCTCGCGATCCCAGATCACCTTCCACGGCGGGCTGATGACCGCTGCCATGTCTCGCTTGATCTGCTTGTCGGGCGTCAGCTCGACGAACACCGGCCTCGCCGGCGCCGCGCCATCGCGCACGGCAGACGCGAGCGACACACCGTTCATCCCGGCCGGCCCGGTGACGCCGGCGAGATCGAGCAGCGTCGGCATCACGTCGACGAGGCTCACCGGCGTATCGATCACCCGCGCCGCCGCGCCCGGTGCGCGCACGAGCAGCGGAATGCGCACGACCTGGTTGTAGAGGCTGCGCGCGTGGAACCGGATGCCGTGCTCGCCGAACTCGTCTCCGTGATCCGCCGTGACGACGACGATCGTCTGTGGATCGAGTGCCGCGAGCACGCGGCCGATCTGTTCGTCGACGTAGCGGATCTCGGCATCGTAGCGATCGACGTCGTCGTTGCCGAACTTCGTCGCATCCTTCGGTGCGGAGTACGGAAAGTGCGGGTCGTAGAAGTGCAGCCACAGAAAGTAGGGCTTTTGCGGGTCGCGCGAGCCGAGCCACTCGAGCGCCGAGTCGGCGACGGTATCGGCATTCGATTGCCCGGCGCGCTGCATGCGCACCGCGTCCGCCGACGCGTCGAGCGTCTGGAACCCGGACAGCTCGCGCTTGCCGAGCGCGAAGCGCGCGCAGCACGTGATCGCCGCGGTCGTCCAACCGGCATCGCGCAGCACGGCGGCGACGTTCGGGATCGCGGCGCGCTCCGCCGAGAGGCCGTAACCGAGCGTCGATGCGTAGCGGCCTGACAGCAGCGACGGGATCGCGCAGCGCGTGCTCGGGCACGAGGTCATCGCCCACGCAAACCGCGTCGCGGTCTTCGCGAACGCGTCGAGGACGGGCGAGGTCGGCCGCGCGTAGCCGTACGAGCCCAGGTGATCCGCGCGCAACGCGTCGATCGAGATGAGCACGATGTTGGGTCTGGCAGAGCCCGCGCTCGCGCTCGGCTGTCGCTGCTGCGTCCGAAGCGGATCGATCGCCGCGTCGGCGCCGGTACAGTTCTCGTCGATACCGTTGCCCGCGATCTCCTGCGCACCCGGGCTGCGCCTGGCATCCGCGTCGTCACAGTCGGCGCCTCCGACGCCAGGCCCGGCGTAGCCATCGCCATCGCGATCGGCAATCGACCACAGCGTCCGCGCGACGCGCTCGCTCGCGACGCCGTACACGACGATCGCGCCGCGCGCACGAGGCGACGTCCCCAGCGCCCACGTCCCGGCAAGCGCACCGGCGAGCGCGACGCACGCGGCGATCTGCGCGGCGCGATGCTGTCCCGCATGTACGACGCGCGTCCCGATCACCGCGACGACGAGGATCGACGCGATCGCGATGCCCGTCAGCTGCACCGCAGGCGCGGCGCGGCCGGCGAGCAGGGCAGGCGCTGCGGCGAGCGCGACCGCAGCGATGGCGGCGGCGATCGCGAGCCCTGTCCCCGTCAGCTGCCGCTGCTGCAGGCGCGGTGCGACGCGCCGATCGAGGGCCAGCGCGCCGACGAGGATCCCCGCGCCGATCGGCACGACCGTGCAGGCGAGCAGAAGTCCCACCGGGCCCGCGTCGATGAACCGGAACGTCTCGTGCGACCACGCGGCGACGAGGTACGAGGCGATGCCGAACACGACGAGCGACGCGAGCGCGAGGACGCCGCGCCAGATCGCGACGACGCGCGCGCCGCCCCCACCGACGATATCCGCGCCCCAGCCCCTCACCATGGGCACCCGATCGAGGATCGCGACCGCAACGCGTACGCCGAGCGCGGCGAGAATCGCGCCGAGCGCCGCGACCGCGGCGATCACGGGCAGTGCCGTCAGGCCCGCGCCGGCGACGAGCGTCGTGCGCGCGCCCTCGATCACGCCGACGAGCGCGCCGGCGAGGACGGCCTCGACCGTCGCATCACGCACGCGGCTGGCGAGCTGCATCGCCGTCGATATACCGCATCAGGTCTGCGAGTTGTTCCGTGCTCAGCGCGACTTCAGGTTCAGTGGCAACGCGACCCTCACGCCGCTCTTGCTCTTGGGGAACTTCAGCTGCTCGAGCACGCGCTCGATGCAGACGCCCTCCTCGGTGCCC
>JABFXX010000600.1 GCA_013368795.1 Kofleriaceae bacterium | reverse complement strand
CGTCGAGAACGCTGACCAGCTCGCGAAGGTGAAGGCCAGGCGCGAGCAGCTACCGCTGCTCAAGTGGATCGTCATGATGCGCGGCGGGGCCGCTACCGGCGGCGACGTCCTGTCGTGGGACGAGTTCCTCGCGAAGGCCGAGGGCACGCCGGAGGCCGAGCTCGACAAGCGAATCGACGCGATCGAGCAGGCTGACCTCGCGACGCTCATCTACACGTCGGGCACGACCGGGCCACCGAAGGGCGTGATGCTCTCGCACGGCAACCTGTCGTGGACGTCGAACACGCTCCTCGACATGGGCGGGCGCCGCAGCGACGACGTGCTGCTGTCGTACCTGCCGCTGTCGCACATCGCCGAGCAGATGTGCTCGCTGCACATGCCGGTGACGAACGGCGCGTGCATCTACTTTGCCGAGTCACTCGAGAAGGTCCCGGAGAACCTCAAGGAGGCGCGGCCGACCGTGTTCTTCGGCGTGCCGCGCATCTGGGAGAAGTTCCACGCGGTGCTCGCCGGCAAGCTCGCCGAGGCGACCGGCGCGAAGAAGCGCCTCGTCGAGTGGGCGCGCAAGGTTTGCAGCCAGGTCAACGCGCTTCGCGATCGCGGCGCGCCGCTGCCGATGGCGCTGTCGCTCCAGTACAAGCTCGCCGACCGGCTCGTCATCTCGAAGATCAAGCAGGCGCTCGGCTTCGACCGCGTCGTCCAGCTGTTCTCGGGGGCCGCGCCGATCGCGCCCGACGTGCTCGAGTTCTTCTCGAGCCTCGACCTGCCGATCAGCGAGATCTACGGCCAGTCGGAGGATACCGGCCCGACGTCCTGCAACCTCAAGGGCAAGACGAAGCTCGGTACCGTCGGTCCGCCGATCCCGGGCATCGAGTGCAAGCTCGGCGACGACGGCGAGATCCTCATCCGCGGTCCGCACGTGTTCCTCGGCTACTACAAGGAGCCCGAGGCGACCGCGGAGACGCTCAAGGACGGCTGGCTGTGCTCCGGCGACCTCGGCGCGTTCGACAAGGATGGCTTCCTGTCGATCACCGGCCGCAAGAAGGAGATCATCATCACCGCCGGCGGCAAGAACATCGCGCCGAAGAACATCGAGGCGATGATCAAGCAGTCGCCGCTCGTCGGTGAGGCCGTCGTCATCGGCGACCGCCGCAAGTTCCTCACCGCGCTCGTCACGCTCGACGAGACCGCCGCGCGCAAGGTCGTCCCCGACGGCCACGACGGCAAGCTCCACGAGTCGCCTCAGGTCCGCAGCGCGATCCAGAATGCGATCGATGCCGCGAACGAGTTGCTCGCGCGCGTCGAGCAGGTGAAAAAGTTCTCGATCCTGCCGGTGCCGTTCGGCATCGACTCGGGCGAGCTCACGCCGACGATGAAGATCAAGCGCAAGATCGTCGCCCAGAAGTACGCCCGCGAGATCGAGGCAATGTACTCGGAAGAGGCCTAGTGGCTACCGTCTGGACGAGAGAACAGTACGTCGTTGGCGGCGGCACGGGCGAGATCGCGCTCATCGCGCTGTCGTCGAAGAAGCTGCCCGATCCGCTGCCCGTTTCTCGCGGGCGGCACGGCATGCCCGACGAGGGAGATGGCGCGAATTCGGTCGCGCTCGTCGCCCGCGATCGCGCGGACGATCCGGCGTGGTTCACCGAGCAGGTCGTCGCGCCGTTCGCCGAGCTGATCGCGTCGGACCTCGGTCCGCAGCACGCCGCGGCCGCGCTCAATGCCGCGCATGCGTACGTGATCGAGGCGCAGCTCGAGGACCCCGACGATCTCGGCCACGTGCAGGCCGCGTGGGCGCTCGCGAAGTGCGTGTGCGAGGAAGGCGCCGACGTCGTGATCGATGTCTATGCGGCGCGCGCGCACCTCGGCAGCGACGTCGCGGACCTGTCGCCGGATCGCAGCTTCGACATCATGCACGAGGTCACGCTGTTCTTCGACGAGCTCCCCGACGGCAAGCTCGCCGCGTGGTCGCTCGGCCTCCGCAAGTTCGGCCGCCCCGACATCGTGCTGCTCGACGTCAAACCCGACGACGCGACCGAGGCCGCGCTGATGCTGCGCGATGTCGCCGCGACTCTCGCATCGGGCGAGCGCATCGAGCCCGGTGACGCCGTTGCCGGCCCCGATGGCCAGAGCTTCACGGCCGAGCGGTTCGTCGCCGAAGATGGCTCCGTCGTCGCCGTCGAGGGCGACGCGATCCTGCTGCGCTGAGATCGTCGCTCAGCTTCGTTCGCGCGCGACCGCGCGGACCATGGCTTGCATCTCCCGTCTGCGAGAGAGAGGCACATCATGGCCCAGCAGATCCAAGACATCATGACGAAACAGGTCCACAAGGTCTCCGACACGGCGACGCTGCTCGACGTGGCGCGTCTCATGCGCGACCAGAAGATCGGCGACGTCCTCGTGACCGATCAGGGCGGCTCGCTGTGCGGCATCGTCACCGACCGTGACATCGTGGTGCGCGCCGACGCCGACGGGAAGGCGCTCGACAAGACGAAGGTCGGCGAGATTTGTAGCGGCGAGCTCGTGAAGCTATCTCCGACGGATTCGGTCGAGGACGCCGTGAAGCTGATGCGAGATCGCGCGATCCGCCGCGTGCCCGTCGTCAAGGACGGACAGGCGATCGGAATCGTCTCGATCGGCGATCTCGCACGTCATCGCGATCCGAGGTCCGCGCTCGCCGACATCAGCAAGGCCGGCGCGAACAACTGAAGCGGCGGGCGATGGCCACGAAGCAAGCACGGGCGCTCGCGATCAAGCTGTCGCGAGAACGCCGCGCAGGAAAATCTGTCCCGCCGCCGCCCAAGGGTCGCTACTCCGAGAAGACGCGCCAGCGTGCGAAGCACGATCTCGAGGTCGGTCGCGCCAAGAAACGCCGGACGCGCAAGCGTAGCTCCCCTGGCTAGACGTCGGGCTCGCCGTCCGCCGAGCTCGCGACGAGGCTGCTCATCTCCTTCATGAACTGGCGGATCACCGTCGACGCAGCCTCGGTGTCTTCGAGCAGCTCGCGCAGCTCCGTGACGTTCGACGCCTCGGTGATCCTCGACAGCAGCTCGCGCGCGTACGCGACATTCGCGAGGATGACGCCGAGCGGGCTGTTGATCTCGTGGCCCAGACGCGTCGCCATCCGGCCGAGTGCGGCGACACGCTCCGCGCGCTCGAGCTGCGCAGCCATGCGCTTGCCCTGCGTGATGTCGCGCGCGATCGCGGCATAGCCGTGCGCTGAATCGCCCGCGACGAGCGGACCGACGGTCAGTGATACGTCGACGAGCGAGCCGTCCTTGCGACGCCGTACCGTCTCGTAGCGCGAGACGATCTCGCCCCGGCGCAGCTTGGCGGCGATCTCCTCGAAGTCGCGGCTATCGGGCGGAAGCAGGACCGAGACGCTGCGTCCGACGATCTCGTCTCGCGTGTATCCGAACATGCGCTCGGCACCGTCGTTCCAGGTCCGCACGGCGCCGCCGCGCGCGATCGAGAAGATCGCGTCCTCGGCGGCGTTCACGATCGATGCGAGCTGTCCGATCGTCCTGTCGAACGGCTCGCGGAGCCTGATCGCGACGAGCACGCCGTCATCTGCGACGACTCGCTCGAGGCTGGCGTCGACCGTGCGCTCGCTACCGTCGTCGAGCACCACCGCGAACGTCAGGTCCCGCGCCGCCTCGACGGCCTTGCTCAGCGCCGCCTGGTACGCGGCCCTCGACGGTTCGCTCAGGACCGAGTCGAACGCCTGGCCGACGAGTCGCTCGCGCGGACGCGCCAGGAGCGCCAGCATCCCGCGGCTCGCAAATACGATGGTGCCGTCGGCTCGCGTGACGGCGAGCGCGCTTGTCACCGCGTCGAGGAGACGCCACGCCGTGCGTTCCCTCGGTTGCCAGTCGGCAACATCATCGTTCGTACTCGGCACGAATCCCCACATTATCATGCCCCTAGCGCACCCAAGCTGTCATCTCCCGCGGGTTAGACCGGCCCGACAACACGTGCGTTGAATCGACGATGCTCGTCGATCGGCTCGACCTCGCGCTGCTCGCATCCTGTGTCACCGGCATCGTCTGGATGGCAACGCCCTCGCCCGCGAGCCCTCCGGACCCACCGATCGTCCTTGCCGTGGACGCCCGTGTGATGTGCTCGCTGGACGGTGGGATGCCGGAGCTGATGCAGGGTCCCTACGCCTTCCTCGGCGACGCACTCGGTGGCGAGCTCGACGTGAAGACGATGGTCGGCGTCGCACCGTTCGACCAGCTGACCGTCGTGCGCACCGGCGGCACGCCCGACCTCACGAACCATAATCGGCTGGTGCTCGCGATCCGCGTCGACGGCGGGTGGTACACGCGCGAGCTCGCGGACGGGCTCGGTCCGTTCTGCGGTGGGATGGGAAGCCCGATCTGGGTCGACGCCGAAGCGGGCGCACCGCGGATCATCGACGGTGCCGTCTCCGTGCGCGTCCACGAGACCTATCGTCAGGGAGATTCGGAGAGGTCGTCGGATTCGCTCGTCGAGTGCCGCTTGGAACCCTAGTATGCTGCGCGCATGGGTGAAGCGCTGGCTGTTCAGCACAAGGGGTTTCACGGTCGCGTCCTGTTCGTCGATCTGAGCGCGAAGACACATCGCGTGGAGACGGTCGATGGCAGTGTCTATCGCGACTACCTCGGCGGCTACGGGCTCGGCGCGTGGCTCATGTGGAAACACTATCCCGCCGGCACCGACCCGCTCGCTCCGGAGTCCTGCTTCGCGCTGTCGTCGGGCCTGCTCACCGGTCTGCACACGCCGTTCTCCGGACGCATCCAGATCGTCGGCAAGTCGCCGCTGACCAACTCGTGGGCCGACTCGAACTCGGGCGGCAGCGTGTGCAGTCACCTGCGCGCCGCCGGCTACGACGCGCTCGTCGTCACCGGCAAGGCCGACGTGCCGACGCTGCTCGTCGTGCGCGACAGCGAGGTCAGCTTCGAGCCCGCCGGCGAGCTGTGGGGCAAGGAGGTGCCGGAGACGTTCGACGCGCTCAAGGGCCGGTTCGGCGGCAAGCGCGACGTCGGCGTGTCCGCGATCGGTCCCGCCGGCGAGAAGCAGCTGCGGATCGCGAGCGTGATGAACGACCGCTATCACGCGTTCGGCCGGCAGGGCTTCGGCGCGGTGTACGGCAGCAAGAACCTGAAGGCGATCGTCGTCGCCGGCACCGGCGAGGTGCCGGTCGCGCACCCCGACGAGCTGAAGAAGATCAGCAAGCGCATCACCGACGAGTACAAGAAGGACCTCGGCCTCGTCGCGCGGTTCTTCGCGTACATGGCAAAGCCCAAGGGCTGGCTCGCCTGGATGTATCGCTTCATGGCGCGCATGGGCTCGAAGTTCCAGTCGCCGACCGCGTCGATGCGCCGGCTGTGGTCGCAGCGCGGGACGACCGCGGCGGTCGCGCTGTCCGTCGAGAATGGCGACGCGCCCATCAAGAACTGGACGGGTGTCGGCTCGCGCGACTTCCCGCTCGCGAAGCGCGCGATGAAGCTCGACGGCAAGGTCGTCGACAAGTACATCACCAAGAAGCTGTCGTGCGGCGACTGCCCGATGCCGTGCAAGGGCATCGTCAAGGTGAAGTCGCGCGGCCTGTCGGACGTGCGGCGCCCCGACTACGAGACGATCATCGGGTTCGGCGCGAACCTCTTGAACGACGACATCGAGCTCGTCACCGCGTGCCACGACGCGTGCAACCGGCTCGGCATCGACGCGGTCAGCTCGTCGATGACGCTCGGCTGGGTGTGCGAGGCGGTCGACAAGGGCATCCTGACGAAGGACGACCTCGACGGCATCGACATGCGCTGGGGCAACGGCGAGGCCGCGCTCGCGCTGACGATCAAGATCGGCACCGGCGAGGGCTGCGGCGCGTGGCTCGGCAATGGCGTCAAGCGCGCGGCCGAGCACGTCGGCAAGGGCTCCGATGCGTTCGCCGTCCATGTCCACGGCGGCGAGCCCGCGTATCACGACAGCCGATTCACGTCGCTGATGGGCGTGACGTACATCGCCGACCCGACGCCGGGTCGCCACACCGCGGGCTCCGCGTCGTGGAACGAGACGTTCGGCGCCGGCTTCTCGCTGCCGAAGGCGGCCGACAAGAAGGACTGGAACGTGAAGTGGAAAGGCACCGAGGGCAAGGGCAAGGCCCAGGCGCTCCACTCGAACGCGCACCAGGCGATGAACGGCCTCGGCCTGTGCATGTTCACGATGCTGACCGGCTCGCTGCCGTGGGCCGAGCTGACGAACGCGGCGACCGGCTGGAATCTGACCGACGCCGATCTGCTCGCGTGTGGCGAGCGCATCCAGAACCTGCGCGCCGCGTTCAACCGCCGCGAGGGCATCAAGCCCGCGGACTTTGCACCGCACCCGCGCATGCTCGGCGAGCAGGACGGCAACCTCGACGCAGGCCCGCTCAAGGGCGTGCGCGTACCGCTGCCCGTGTTGCGCGACGACTACTACTCGTCCATGCAGTGGAACAAGACGACTGGCAACGTCAGCAAGGCGCGCGCGACCGAGCTCGGCATGGCCGACCTGCTCGAGGGATTCACCGAGTAATGGGCATCTTCGATCGACTTCGCGGCGACCAGATCAAGGTCCACATCCTCATCCGCGGCCGGATCGGCGACGACTGGAAAGATGTCGACGAGCACCTGAAGGTACCGGCCGGCACGACGCTCGCGCGCCTCGTCGAGGTCGCCGAGTCCGCCGGCGTTCCGCTCGCGGACGCCCTCGCCCACTCGCCGCATCTCACCGACACGCTGATGCTGAACGGCGAGCGCTGCCCGATCGCAGAGCACGGCGACCGCGTGCTCGCCGACGGCGACGAGCTATATCTGCTCGCGCCGATCGCCGGCGGTTAGACTCACCGTCGACGGACGAACGTGCGCATCGTCTGGCCGGCCGTCGTCCGGAACACGCGCGGTCGAGGACTCCCCTCGTCACCGGCAACGAATACGAAGCGATCGCCCTCGAGCTGATAGATCGCCGGTAACGGTTTGCCCGTGTCCTCGCCCATCGAGTCGATCCAGGTGATCGACCTTGGTGCGGTCGACGCGTCGAGGGTGAACGTGCCCGCCAGCAGCAGGCTGCCGTCGCGCGTGCGCACCTCGAACTGGTGGCCGACAAACGTCGTGATGGCACCTGGCGCGCTATGTGCGTCCGGTGGGTTGGCGACGCCATCGACTTCGAGAGCCACCTGCTCCCACGAACCTTGCAGAGCGGCGAGATCACGTCTCGATTCGCTATCCATGGACGCCTACAGCAGCCCGACGAGCAGCGCGCCGTAGACGCGGAGCAGCATCGACAGGTCGGCATCGTCGAAGTGCAGCGACGCGCCGAGGAAGTAGTCGCGGCCAAACCGCACATCGTCGAACTGGATCGGCACCTCGGTGTTGCCCTGCTCGATGTTCAAGTACGTCGGTCCGTTGAGCGCATCGTCGATGCCCGCGATGAAGTACACCGAGCGGAACACCTCCATCGCGGCGGCGAGCTTGAGCCGCGGCGTGCGCGTGAACGAGCCGAACAGGTCCGCCGACAGGCGCAGCTTGCCCTGGTTGATCAGCACGTCGGCACCGAAGCCGAACGTCGACTCCTTGATGCCGCCGCGCGCCTGGAACCAGTTGCCGAACGTCTTGCCGAACTGGACGGTGAACCGGAGCTTGTCCTCGATGCTCTGGCGCCGCGTGTAGTCGGGGACGTCGCCGGGGTTCGTCAGGCTGTCGCCGGGATAGCCGCCGAGCGGGCCCTTCTCCAGCTCGACGAGATAGAACTTGTCGGTGCGCGCGCGGACCTCGGCGGCGACGTAGAACCGCGGCTGGTTCGAGAACACGTTGTATTCCATGCGCAGGCCGAGATAGGACTTGAACCGCGAGAAGCTGCTCGTGCCCTCGGCCGCCGACGCGAGCGCTTCCTCGATCGTGTCCGCCGTGCTCGGATCGTTGATCATGCGGCCGAGCGTGCCCGTGTAGTCGTCGCCCTTGCCCTCGTCGATCGCGTGCACGACCTCCTCGAGGTCGGCGATCGTCTCGTCGGTGCCCTCGAGGCCTGCGCGCGCGCTCGCGAGCCCGTCGTGGAGGCGGGTCCTGACGTCGGCGATCTGCGTGCGCGCGGTCGCGACACCCTTGCCGAGCCGATCGAACGTGCGATCGATCGCCGGCACCGCATCGTGGACCGCGGCAGCCGCCGAGGTGGTCGCCGACTCGAGGCGCGTGATCGCCTGGTTCGCGCGCTCGATCGGCCGCTCGATGTGCTCCTCGTCGAGCCACTTCTCGACGTCGAGGACGCCGTCACCGAGCGTGCCCGAGGCCCACTTGCGGCCGTACATGCCGACCTCGTGCAGGCGCTCGAGGCCCTTGTCGAGCTTGGGCATCGCGTTCGCGAGCGAGCGCAGGACGCTGTCGGTCGATGCGCCCTCGAGGACGCGCGAGATGCACTCGCCGGAGCGGAGCGTGCGCGCCGGTGCGGCACCCTCGTCGGCCGCGGTCGGGATGATCTCGAGGTAGCTGTCGCCGAACGGCGAGTACGCGCGCTTGGTGATCCACGAGTCGATCGGGACCTTCGCGTCGTTGGCGAGCGCGATGTCGACGCGCGCGAAGTTGCCGACGATCGTCAGGTTCGAGATCTCGCCGACGCGAACGCCGGCGATCATCACCGGCGAGCCGATCGCGAGCCGCTGGCCATCGCGGAACATCGCGCACGTCTGGAAGCCGCCCCCGATCGCGCCCTGGGGGACCTTCGAGCGTAGCCAGAGCACGATGCCGCCGATGACGGCGACGATCACCGCGATCTGGACGAGGCGCGACAGCCAGCGCACCCCGCCATCCTAGCCTGGGACGGGCGCGGGAGCGGCCTATCTGACGCAGTCGAGCGTGAGCGGGATCATGGAGCCGTGGTCGATGACGTCGAAGTCCTCGACCTTGAGGGCGGCCAGGTCGCGGGGCCCGAGGAGGCCCTCCCACTTGGCGGTCGTGTGACGGTCCGAGCGCGCGGTCAGCGCGATGTTGCCACCGTCGGCGTGATACATGCCGTACTTCTGGAGCGCGCGCGCGACGACCTTCGCGCCCTCGGTCGGCAGCGAGTCGACCGGGAAGTCGGCGCGCAGGCGTAGGTGAACTCCGTAGGCAGGTGCGTTCGCGCCGCCCGACGTGTCGGTGCCATGAGTTGCCGGGCGGACGAAGCCGCGCTTGATGCGGTCGTTCGGCAGGATGAAGCGGATCGCGTGATCGATCGTGCCGGCCGCGACCTCGTCGGCGTCGAATAGCAGCGGCGCGATCGGGAAGCCGGCCGCGTCCGCGCTCGTGCACTGATCGCCGCGCAGGGTGTCCGGGTAGGCCTGTCGCGTGTTCCAGGCCGCGAGACAGCCGCCGTAGAACGTGCCGCCCGTGATGTTCGCGCGCCACATCTCGTAGAGCATGCCCGCGTCCTTGTCGACGACGATCAGGTGGCAGTCACCGTCGCCGTCGCACGAGTAGCCGGTCTCGCCCTCGACGTTGCCGCCGCTGGGAATCGGCATCTCGACCTGATCGCAATCGGGATCGTAGAAGTCGTCGGTCGGCTCGAACGCGCGCATCGGCGTCGACGAGTCGGCGCCGAGCACGTCCATCGAGAAGTCGATCTGGAACTTGTCGGCGTTGCCCCAGCCGCCGGCCGCGCGCAGCGAGGCGATGATCGCGTCGCTGTTCGCGGCGGGGTTGGTGCCCGACACGTCGCGGTTCCAGAACATCGGCTGCGTGAAGTACGGCCCGCCGACGCTACCGAAGTCCGAGCCGCCACCATCGTCGCCACCGCTCGTCCCGCAACCAAGAAGACAGCAAGAGAGCAAGGCTCCCAAGACCCTCATGCGCCGAGCATCTCACGACGCCCGACGCGCGACATCACCTCATGCAGTCGTTCGTGATGTCGTGCATGTCACCGTGGTCGATGATCTCGAAATCTTCGACGGTTAGCGCGGCGAGGTCATCTGCGCCGAGCAGGCCCTCCCACTTCGCCGTCGTGAACCGGTCGCTCGTGGCCGTCAGCGCGTACTCGCCGCCGTCTGCGTGATACATGCCGTACTTCTGCATCGCCCGCGCGACGACCTTCGCGCCTTCGCTCGGGAGCGAGTCGATCGGATAGTCGGCGCGCAGCCTGAAGTGACTTCCATAGTACGGCGTGCCGAGGTCACCGCTCGTGTACGCGGCGTGCGTCGCCGGGCGAACGAAGCCCTGGCGAACGCGATCGTTCGGGAGCACGAAGCGGATCGCGTGATCGATCGAGCCCGCTGCGACCTCGTCGGCGTCGAACAAGAGTGGCGCGATCGGGAAGCCCGCGCCGTCGGCGCTCGCGCACTGATCGCCGCGCAGGTCCTCGCCATAGGTCTTGTTCACGTCCCAGATCGCGAGGCAGCCGCCGTCGAACTGGAGCGACGACCTGATGTTCGCCTTCCACATCTCGTAGAGCTTGCCGGTGTCGTCGTCGAGCACGATCAGGTGGCAGTCGCCGCGCGTCGTGCACTGATAGCCTTCCTCGCCCTCGATGTTGCCGGGAATCGGCACCGGCACCTCGGTGTGATCGCAATCGGGGTTCAGGAAGAACGAATCGTTGGGCGTGAACTGCCGCATCTGCGTCGACGCGTTCGAGTGCAGCACCGTCATGCCGAAGTCGATGCGGATTCGATCACCGTTGCCCCATCCACCGGCGGAGCGAACCGCAGCGATCTGGGAGTCGCTGTCGGGCGAGACCGGCGCGTCCGTCGCATCCACGTTGAAGAACATCGTGCTCTCGAAGTACGGCCCCGGCGAGGATGTGACGAACTCGCTCGGTGCGTCCGTATCGCACGCAGCCAGCAATACGGCCAGGGCCCAAGTACGCGTCGCAGACATGGCTCCTGCAGAGGAGCAAGCGGCGCGCCCGATTTGCGTGAGTCGCTACTTCGAGCCGCGGCGCAGATAAAAATGAACGCCGCGCTGCGGGTGCGAGAGGCGGATCGCGAGCGCTTGCGCAGCGGACGGCTTGGGCACCTTCGCCGCGAACCGGCGCGTGTTCTTGTCGATCGGGATCTCGACGCCCTCGACCATCGCGCTCCAGCCGGGCAGCACCGCGCCGCGCACGTTGACGTCAGCTTCGAACGGACGGCCATTCGACGGCGACTCGATGTAGACCTGCGGCGCCGTCTGATCGAAGTCGATGATCAGCGTCGACACCTTGTCCTGCTTCACGCCGTCCTTCTCGATCCAGTACGTGTACGTCGCTTCCTTGAGCTTCTTGCCGTCGATCGTGAACGACGGCTTGCCACTCTCGAACAGCTCGTCGACGCCGCCGGTCGCGAGGTGGAGCTTGTAGCTCGAGCCTCCGGCCGGCGCCTTGATCTTCACGTTCGGGATCAGCGACTGGTACGAGATGCGATAGGTGCGGCCGTCGGGATCGATCGGGTTGACCGGCGGATCCTTCGGCAGCGGGCGCGTGCCGGTATCGCGACGCACGACGAGGCGGCCCGACGCGACCGCACCGCCGCCGCTGCACACGAGGCGATACGACCACGAGCCCGCCTCGGCGAGGATGTTCGCGGCGTCCTTGCCCCCGGTGACGCGCGGCGTGCGGAACCGACCGTCGGTGTCCATCTCGATCGTGCCGCCGCTGCCGCACTTGCCGTTGAACGCGAACTGCAGCGCGGTCACGCCCCTCGGATCGTGGACGGTGAACGTCGGCGTCTCGCCGATCACGATGCGCAGGTCGTAGTAGTCGGGGATCTTCGCCGTCTGGCGGATCGCGCCCGCCTTCGCGAGCGACGCCGTCTCGCCGGTCTTCATGTCGAGCGCGGTGCCGAGCGCACCGGTGAGCTTCGCGCTGCCATCGAGCACCGCGACCTTCGTCTCGCCCTTCGCGTTGACGTCGAGCCGCGCCTTGCCCGGGCCCTTCTCGCTGCCGCGCACGAGCACGCCACCGCCGGGCACGCCGACCGTGCCTTCGGTCGCGGGCGCCACCGTCGTCGTCGCGACGCCGAGCTCGAGCGAGAACTCGAGCGTGTCGCTGATCGCCGAGCGCGAGCCGCCGGCGAGCGACAGCGTGACGCCGTTGGCGACGAGCTTCGCGGTCGTGCCCGCGCCGAGCCGGATCTGCGCGCCCTTCGGCAGCTTGCCCATGCCCGCGGGCAGCGGCGTCCACTTCGTCTGACCGGCCATGAGGATCTCGGCCTTCTTGCCGACGACCTCGAGCGAGCCCTCGTCGCTCGTCGGCACGCCCGCATCGACGGGCACCTCGGCGACCGCCGCATCGGGGACGCCGGCATCCGGCGACGCGCTGACGACGATCGGGCCGATGCCGAGCTCGAGCACCTTGCCGACCTCGAGCTCGAGGACCTGGCCATCGAGCCCGGAGATCTGCGCGGTACCGACGAGCAGCTCGACCGAGCTCTTGCCCTGGCCCTTCGCGGTGATGCGGATCGAGCCCTTGTCGCCGACCTTCACGTTGCCGACGTCGAGGCCGTAGTCGCCGGCGCCGGTCAGCGAGATCGCGCCGAGCTCGACGCCGATCTGCGCGCTGCCGCCGCTGCCGCCGCCGAACCGCAGCACGGTGTACGGATCCATCGTCACGAAGGCGCTGCCGCCGCCGAGCTTCAGCTCCGCGCCGCCGTCGGCGGTGCGCGCCGCGTCGCCGAGCATGTACTTCGTGCCGATCGGCGCGTCGAGCCAGGCGCCCTGGCCTTGCTCACGCTCGACGGGACCGTCGGCCTTGGAGAGCTCGGCGATCGCGCCCGGCTTCTTCTTGCAGCCGGCGAGACAGAGCGCGAGCACGGCGAGGACGCCGATGACACAGCGTCCGAAGCTGCGAGATCGCTGCACGCTACTTCTGCAGGTCGATGTTCTTGATGGCCACACCGTTGGGATCGATCGTGACGTCGAGCTCCTGCTGCTTCAGACCGGGCGCCTTGACGGTGATCTTGTACTGGCCCGGCGCGAGGTCGATCTGGAACGTACCGTCGGTGCTGGACTCGCCCTTCGCGTCGCCAGGCTGCACCGTGATGACCGCGCCGGTCACGACCTTGCCGCCCGGCAGCGAGCGCACGAGGCCGCGCAGCTGACCCGGCGGCAGCACCGGGTCGAGCGTGATCGGCGGCACCTGATTCTTGCCGTCCTGGATCTGCGCGAGCGTCGCCTTGCCGGGCTTCATGCCCGACACCTCGACAGCGACCTCGACCGCGGTCTCGTCGATCTGCGCCTTGCCCTCGATCGTGTTGCCGATCGGCACGCCCTTCAACGTGTACTCGCCCTTCTCGTCGGTCGCGACCGGCGCGACCTGCGAGTTCTTGAGCGTCAGCGACACCTTCGCGCCGACGACGGGCTTGCCCGCCGAATCGACGACGGTGCCGGTCACCTCGACGAGGATCGGTGCCTTGATGCCCGGGCAGTCCGGCGGATCGTGCTTCGCGCAGTCCTTCTCGGTGAACGTCGGCGCGACCGCCTTCGGTCCACCGAAGCGCGCCTGCAGGCCGATGCCACCGCTGATCGCGGGCTCGTACGGGACGAGCGGGATGTTGTTGTCCATCACCTGCGCGAGGTTGATGCCGGGGACCTTCGAGACCTCGGCGAACACGAGCGCCGAGATCGTGTCGGAGAGATGGATGCCGGCGGTGAACCCGCCGCGCACGATCAGCTTGCTGCGTGCGAGCTCCGCGCGCTTCACCTCGCCAGCGTCGGGCGTGCCGGGACCGCCGACGAACGCGTCGATCGAGCCCTCGAGGCCGAGCCACGCCTTGCCCATCGGGATGCGCAGCTGCGCGCCGCCGAAGATCGCGTGGTAGTCCGACACGCCGAGCGAGACGCGATCCTCCAGCGCCAGCAGCATCGGGTTGTCGACGCTGTTCGCGCTGTTATCGAGGCGGAAGCCGCCGTTGAACGACAGCAGGCCGGGGCCGGCGGGGAGCGACACGAGCACGCGCGCATCGACGGAGATCGCCGAGCCGGCGACCGAGGGCGCGTCCTTGCCGGGCACCCAGATGCCGAGCTGGCCGCCCACGAGCAGCGAGCCGGTGTTCTTCGCGGCGCGGACGATCAGGTGCGGATCGCCGACGTAACCATCCTCCCCCGACTTCCCGACGCCCCAGTGGCGATCGTAGCGGCCGTCGAGCGCGATGCCGATCGAGAGGTACTTCGTCGCGCCGAACGCGACCGCGATATCACCGATCGCGCGGTTGAACTTGTGGTCGGGACCGAGCAGGCCGGAGCGGCGGCCGATGCCCGAGAGCGTCGAGACCTGAACGACACCCTGGGGCAGCGTCTCCGCGGTCGGCGTGTGCAGCCCGCCTGGCATCGCGCCGTACGCGATCGCCTGGGCCGGGGCGACCTTGGCGTCCGCTGCTGCCGTCGCCGTGACCTCGGCCTCCTGCGCCGATGCGGTCGCGGAGAGCAGCACTACCGAGGAGAACGATGCGAGCCCCCAGCGAACCATTGCAAAAATTGTAAGGGCCGCTGAGGACGATTACCAGTCCGGTGCACCCAATTGGCTACTTAGTAGCGGACCCAACGAACGAGCTCTCGCAGGGAGGGCCGCTTTCCATACATCAGGATGCCGACGCGATAGATCTTCGCCGCGATGCGCACCACGAGCAGCGTCGAGACCAGCAGGATGCCGATCGAGATGCCGACCTGGCCGAGCGTGGCGCCGCCGAGGAAGTAGCGCAGCGGCATCAGCATCGGCGACCAGAACGGCACCATCGTCATGAGGCTCGCGGTCGACCCGCGCGGATCGCTCGTCACCGCGAGGATCGCGAACATGCCGATCATCAGCAGGAACGTGACCGGCATCTGCGCCTGCTGGCTGTCCTGCTCGGAGGACACCATCGCGCCGACCGCCGCGTAGAGCGACGAGTAGAACAAGAAGCCGAGCACGAAGTAGATGCCGGTGAACACGAGCTGGCTCGTCGACAGCGTCGGCAGCAGCGCCATCTTCGGATCCGGCTTGGCTCCGAAGAAGCCGAGCAGGTTGTCCTTGTACGCGAGCGCGAGCGCGGCGAGACCGAACCAGACCGCGATCTGCACGAGGCCCGCGAAGCCGACACCGATGATCTTGCCGGACATCATCGAGCGCGGCTTGGTCGCGGCGACCATCAGCTCGACGACGCGGTCCGACTTCTCGGTGACGATGCTGCGCATCACGTTCACGCCGTAGATCGTGATCGCGACGTACATGAGGAACGCGATCATGTAGCCGATGAGGAACATGATCCCGCCGGACGTTCCCTCCTCCTCGCCGGTCGTATGCCTCGCTTTGACATCGACTCCCTTTGCGAGCGAAATCAGCTGCGCGTCGTTGAGGCCGAGCTTCAGCGCGCGCTCGCGGATCACGACATCGGTGACCGCCTGCGTGAGCATCATCGAGACGGTCTGGTTGCTCGCGTTGTCGCCGTTGTAGACGACCGAGCCGCCATCGAGCGCATCCTCGGAGATGACCAGATATCCGTTGATCTCGTTCGCCCGGATCTTGCCGCGCAGGACGGTCTCGCTCGTGTCGGGCGGAACGACGGTCGTCTTCCAGCCAAGACCGTGAAGGATGGCCGGGCCCGCGAGCTTGTTCGCGATCGGCTCGCCGAGAATGCCGCTCTTGTCGACGATCTCGACCTTCGCGCCCTCGGTTCCTTTGCCACCGAGGATCGCGGGCACGACGATCGCGCCGACCATGAGGACGGGCCAGAGGACCGTCATCACGATGAACCACTTCGATCGGACGCGCTCGATGAACTCGCGCTTCGCGATCACCCATGCTTCACGCACTGCGGGTCTCCTTCAGCTTCGCCAGCTCCTGGTGGAGCTGGTCCTCATCGAGCCGCTGTGCGATGGCGGCTTCGGGCCCGACCTTCGCGACGAAGATCTGGTGCAGGGTGGGCACGACGACCTCGAACAGGCGCAGGCCGACATCGTGATTGAGCAGCGTCGCGAGCAGCTGTTGCGGCTTCACGCCCTCGGCGAGGATCACCTCGCAGTCGGCGTGCTCGCCCGGACGCGGCGGGCGGCGTTCGATCACGAGCTTGGAATCGGCGAGCGGACCTTCGGCGCGCTGGGCCGAGCTCTCGTCGACGAAGCCGAGCGCGATCACACCCTCCGCGATCGACTGACGCTGGATGTCGCGCAGCTTGCCATCGAGCACCTTCTTGCCGCGCGCGATGATGCAGACCGCATCGCAGATCTTCTCGGCTTGCTCCATCTGGTGCGTCGAGAACAGCACGGTGCGGCCGGCCGCGCGGATCTCCGCGACGACCTCGCGCAGGACCTCGGCGTTGATCGGGTCGAGCCCGCTCCATGGCTCGTCGAGGATGACGAGCTGAGGCTCGTGAATCAGCGCGGTGCAGAACTGCACCTTCTGCTGCATGCCCTTCGACAGGTCCTGGACCTTGTTCTTCGTCCACGAGCTCAGACCGAGCCGGTCGAGCCAGGCGTGCGCGCGCTTCTTCGCCTCGTGATGCGAGAGGCCGCGCAGCTCGCCCATGAAGGTGACCATGTCGAGCACCTTCATCTTCTTGTAGAGGCCGCGCTCCTCGGGCAGATAGCCGATCTGGCGCGCCGCATCCGAGCCGGGCTTGTGGCTGTCGAGGATCGTGATCGTGCCGGCGTCGGGCGCGATGATGTCGTTGATCATTCGCAGCGTCGTCGACTTGCCGGCACCGTTCGGGCCGAGGATGCCGTAGACGATGCCGCGCGGAATCTCGAACGAGACGTTGTCGACCGCGACGTGGTTTCCGAACTTCTTGACGATGCCGGAGACCTTCAGCGCATGGGCGGTCATGCCGCTTGCTCCGCCGACGAGGGTCCGCCGAGCACCGCACGCTCGAGGATCGCCATGCGAATCGCGACGCCCCAGCTCACCTGCTGGAGGATCACGGCTCTCGGACCATCGGCGACCTGCGGCGACACCTCGACGCCGCGGTTGATCGGTCCGGGGTGCATGACGATCGCGTCGCTCTTGGCGTACTGCAGCGTGCGCTCCGACAGGCCGAACGTGCGCGACAGCTCGCGCGTGTTCGGGAACCGCGGCGCCTCGCCGGCGAACCGCTCGTGCTGGACGCGCAGCATCATGACGACGTCGGCGCCGTCGAGACCGTCCTCGAGCCGCGTGCAGACCCGCACGCGCTCGCGCGTCAGCTCGCCGCCGATCAGCTCGATGCCGCGCGGGATCAGCGTCCACGGCGCGACGAGGCGAACGCGCGCGCCGAGCTTGGACAGACAGAGGATGTTCGAGCGCGCGACGCGCGAGTGCTGGATGTCACCGACGATCGCGATCTCGAGGCCGTCGACGCGACCCTTGTGGCGGCGGATGGTCGCGGCGTCGAGCAGGCCCTGCGTCGGGTGCTCGTGCTGGCCGTCGCCGGCGTTGACGACCGCACAGCGCGAGGCCTCCGCGAGCATCGCAGCGGCCCCGCCGAACGAGTGACGCACGACGATCACGTCGGGATGCATCGCGAGCAGGTTGCGGCCCGTATCGAGCAGCGTCTCGCCCTTCGTCGTCGAGCTGCTCGACGCGGCGATGTTGATCGCCTCGGCCGACAGCCGCTTCGCGGCAAGCTCGAACGACGTCCGCGTTCGCGTCGAGCTCTCGAAGAATAGATTTATGACCGTGCGACCGCGCAGGCTCGTCAGCTTCTTGATCGGCTCGTCGGCCAGCGACCAGTAGCGGTCGCCGTGATCGAGGATGCGGACGATCTCTGCGGCGTCGAGGTCGGCGATGGAGACCAGGTGCCGTGGGCCCGTCACGCCCTTCGTATAGCAGATCAAGGGTGTTATCGTGGGGCGGTGTCCGGCGCGAAATCGAACCGGATCGGTTCCGTTGTCGGGGAACGATTCCGCGTCGACGAGCTGATCGGCCGAGGTGCGATGGCCGAGGTGTATCGGGCGCTCGACCTGCAAACCCAGGCGTTCGTGGCCCTCAAGATCCTGCGGCATACGCACGTCACCGACGGAATCTCTCTGGCCCGGTTCGCGCGCGAGGCCGACGTCCAGGCCCGCCTGCGCCACCGCAACGTCGCCGCGCTGCTCGCGACCGGCGTGACGACCGACCGGCAGGAGCCGTTCCTCGCCGTCGAGCTTCTGCGCGGCAAGTCGCTGCGCAGCGCGCTCAAGTCAGAGGGCCGCGTCTCGGCGCGCCGCGCGGCGAGCTACGCGTGGCAGGCGCTGCAGGGCCTCCACGCGGTCCACCAGGCGGGCGTGCTGCACCGCGATCTCAAGCCCGCGAACATCATGCTCGAGCCGAGCCCCGGGCCGATCGATCGCGTCGTGCTGATCGATTTCGGGTTCGCGACGTTCGAGGGCAGCGCGAAGCTGACGATGCAGGGCACCGTCGTCGGCAGCCTGACCTATATCGCGCCGGAACGGCTGCGCGGCGAGGACACCGACACGCGCGCCGACCTCTACGCGATGGGCGTGATCCTCTACGAGCTCATCACCGGGCGCCCGGTGTTCGCCGCCAGCGACGACTTCGGGCTCATCGACCTGCACGTCCACGCCGAACCGCCGAGCCTGCTCGAGAGCGATCCGTCGCTGCCGCGCGAGCTCGACAACGTCATCCAGATCGCGCTCGCGAAGTATCCCGGCGAGCGCTTCGCCGATGCGGCGCAGATGGCGATCGAGCTCGAGCTCGCCGCCCGCGCGCTCCCACCATGATCGACGCCGGTGAGCCGGGCGCACGCGATCCCATCGTACTCGTGCTCGTACTCGTGCTCGTACTCGATCCCGGCGCGTTCACGGACCGGCACGCAACGAACGGGCCGAACACGTTTCGTCCGAAGCCGCGGCTGAGCACGAGCTCGACGTAGCCGCCGTCAGCGCCGTACGGCATCAGGGCGCCGATCAGGCGCGCCTTCTCGCGGTCGAGCACGGGTACTCGTGCTCGATCCCCTGCGTGTTCACGGACCGGCACGCAACGGGCGGCCCGAACACATTGCCGTCGAGACCGCGGCTACCCCGAGGTCGACGTAACCGCTCC
>JABFXX010000312.1 GCA_013368795.1 Kofleriaceae bacterium | reverse complement strand
GGGATCCCTCGTGCTCATCCACAGCGATCCCGGGAACGCGTACCGGCAGCTGCTCACCGTGATCGCAGCCCTCGAGACGCTCGGCATCGATCGCGCGCGAGCGCTCGACGGAATTGCCGTCCTCCGCGATCCGCGGCCGGGCACTGCGTACCGCTACATGCTGGTCGTCCGCACATCGCCGATGCCGCTCGATGTCGTCGACGGTCTCGACCTCGATCCAGCGGAGCTTCTGTGGGGTCCGGGCGATCCGCCGGAGCGTGGCGTGCAGCTGCTCGATCCGAAGCAGCTCGGTGCCACGGGCCGCGACGACCTGTCACCGGTCCACGACGAACGTCCGTACTTCTTTCAGAACACGAACGGTGTGCGAGCGACCGCACTCGCAGAGCCGGGGCGGTTGTGGGTCCTCGCGGGTGCCGTGCTGCTCGCGCTCGTTCTGATCGTCGAGCGTCGCGACCGCGCGTTCGTTCGGCCGGCAGCCGTCGCGACCGGACTCGGAGCCGCCTATCTCTGCGTCGAGCTCGCGCTCATCCAGCGGTTCACGCTCGCCGCGGGCGGCACGCTCTACGCCGTGTCGTTCGTCCTGTTCAGCTTGCTCGCGTCCAGCGCCGCAGGCGCGCTGATCCTCGGCGGCTGGTGGCGTCGTCTCGAGCGCGGCGTCACGTGGGCGTGCCTGGCGGCGGGGCTCGCCGTCGCCGCGACCGCGCTGCTCGTGCGGGACCTCGCGTGGCTCGACGGCATCTCGAGTGAAGCGGGCCGCCTCGTGCTGATCGCAGCGATCCTCGCGCCGATCGGGCTCGCGCTCGGCTGTCCGTTCTCGGTGCTCCTCGCGCAGCATGGCGAGCCGACCTCTCGCATCGCCAGCTTGTGGGCGATCAATGGCGCCGCGTCGGTGGCCGGTGGAATCGTGGTGGTGCTCGCGTTGCGAGTCGCCGGCTCGACCGACGCTCTCTACCTCGCTGCCGGCTTGTACCTGGCTGCGGCGGCGATGGCGCCCGCGGCAGGCCGCACGACCTGAGGCGTGCGATGACTGGTACCGTTGGCCTTCCATGAGATTCGCGTTGGTGGTGGTGGTGGCTCTCGTCTGCACGAGCGCCTGCAAGAACAAGCAAGAGTCGGCGCCCGCCGCGGGATCGGGTTCGTCCGCACAAGCGCCGTCCGTTGCGGCAGCTGCGCCTGTCGACGCAGCGAGTGGCCTCGTGTTCGAGGCGGAAGGTGATCCGGCCCCGGTCGGGGTCGCATTCGGCAAGACGGTTCCGAAGCTCCCAGCCGTGAGCCGCGACGGTGGATCGATCGCCACCATCGACTGGCTTGGCATCGGCGAACCGGCGGATCCGCCGCCCATCCAGCTCGCGATCTCGGAGCTCCCGTCGGGCGATGAGATCGAGAACCTACCGCTTCTCGACGAGGGTGAAGCGACGGAGGGCGAGAACTGGGTGACGCCCGAGCTCCAGAAGCGGCTCGAGCAGCGCGGTGCGGCCGCGGTGAAACGACTGCAAGGCTTTCGTTCGCTCGTGAAGCTCGATCTCGCGGAGGACTCCAAGGGCGAGCCGCAGCCGACGAAGATCGGCGACCTGACGCTCGTCCCGACCGTGGACGATGACTCGAACCTCGTCCTGGCGCTGAACGACGCGAGCGGCGCCACGCTCTATCGCGACGAGGTCGCCGCGAGCTCGTCTGGCGACTGCACGTATCGGCCATGGCTCGACGCTCTCTATCGAGATCCGGACAAGCCGGCCCTCTACGCCGAGATCCGTTTTCACTACCGCGAAGACTGCGACAAGCTCCGTGCGAGCTATCTCGTGTGGAACATCGACGCCGACGCTCGTGGTCTGCGCAAGGTCGTCACGAGCCAGCTCGATATCATCGGGATCAACACGGAAGAGCCAGACGAGCTCTTCACCGACGACGTGCTCTTCACGAGTGCGAACTTCGTCGCGGGGAGCGACGAGCTCAAGCTGATCGGTGTCGCGACGAAGTCGATGGACTACAGCGGTCACAAGGACAAGGACGTCGCGATCACGATCTCGCGCGACGGCAAGAGCGCGTGGGCGAGCGAGCTCGCGACGGTCACCCTGCTCGAGCCGAACACGCCGGGCAAGGACAATCCGTGGCGGGTGAGTAGCGTCCTCGTGAAGACTCCCAAGGGCTGGCGCATCGGCGCCGCCGCATGGACCGAGCCGCGACGCAACGCGGACGCGAACCGCGCCGCGAAGAGCGGAAAGCTGACCGCGCAGAAGCTCGACGGTGACTCCGACCCGACGCTTCGTGCCGCGTTCGAGAAGCTGACGACGGAGGGTGTCGATGCGAATGCCGTCGCGCGCAACGACCTGATCGCGATCGGCAGCGGTCCGGGCGAGCGCACCGTCGGAGGCGCGGGCTTCGCGAAGGCTTGGAATGCGGCCTGGAAGGGCAAGGTGACGATCGTGTCGACGGTCGCGCACGCAATGCCGAGCGGAACGACCGGCTGGGTCACAGCGACCATCGAGCTCGCGAAGACCGGCTACAAGATCCCGTTCACCGTGTTCTGCATCTTCGACAAGGCTGCCGACGGGACCTGGAGCCTCGTCCACATTCACTTCGCGGTCTGATCGCGGGCGCGCTTCGTGCGCCTTCTGCGTCTCGTACGGATGAGCGCTTCGAGACCATCGAGCACGCGCTCGAGCCCGAATGCATATGCATGCTCGGCATCGAATGCACTGCCATGTGCTGCACCCACCGCAGCACCGACGCGCGCCGCCAATGGGTAGCTGCTGGGCTCGAACACGCGCGCGAGCAGCGATTCGTTGGCCTTCCACCACTGCCCGTCGCTCATCCTCGTTTCGCGTTCGGTGGCCCGCGCGTCGGCGGCTGCTCGAGCACACGCTTCCACGAACCCGAGAACGAACGTGAGCGCTGCGTCCATCTCGACGTCGGAGAGTCCGGTTCCAGCAAGCGCGCCGAGCTCGTAGTCGTACTTCGCGATGACGCCGGGGCCGAGCGGCGGTCGCCCCGTCGCGATCGACGCAATCCACGGGTGCTTGTCATGCAACGCGCGGTTCTCGTGCGCCACTGCCTCGATGCGACCTCGCCATCCTCCGAGGCCGCGTCGACGTTTCATGCCGGCGTATACGCTATCGAGCATGAGATCGACGAGCTCCGCGCGGCCGGGCACATACCTGTAAAGCGCCATGGGCGTGACGCCCAGCTTCGTCGCCAACGCTCTCATCGTCACAGCCTCGATCCCACCGCCGTCAGCCATGCGAATGGCGACCTTGACGACGGCATCGACGCTGAGCGAAGGCTTCGGCCCGCGCGCCGGTGGCGCCTCTTGCCGCCAGAGAAGCGCGAGCGTGTGCGCCGGGTCTCCACTGCTACTGCGCGTGCTCACTGGACCTCGTCATGTTACTGTATACGGCGTATACAGTTCAGCCCTGACACGGAGCTCGCATGCAGATCAAGCAGTCGGCCATCTCGCTCAACGTTCCCGATGTCGAGGCCTCGTCGGCGTTCGTGAAACGTCACTTCGGCTTCGAGGAGGCGATGGCGGCGGACGGGTTTGTCTCGCTACACCGTCCCGACGCGGGCTTCAATCTGATCTTTCTCCGTACAGGGCTGTCCACGTTCAAGCCGGTGAGCATGAAGGGGCGCGCGGCGGACGGCCTTCTCGTCGTGTTCGTTGTCGATGACGTGGACGCGCAGTACGAGCGCCTCCAGCGCGAGGGCGTCGCCATCCTGACTCCGATCGAGACCGAGGAGTGGGGAGAGCGCTACTTCCAGGTCGCGGATCCCAACGGTGTCGTGATCCAGCTCGTGCAGTGGGTCTGACCGCGGCGGATCGCCCGGCGTAGGCCTGCTGCTTGTCGGCCGCTAGTCTCCGGATCCTCGCGCCATCATCGTCACTGCCTCGACGATCGCATCGCCGTTGAATGCATGGATCGTATTGTGGTCGCCGCGCGGGTAGATCACGAGCTGCGCTCGTCCGCCGGCAGCGGCAGCGTTTCGCTCGGCGTGATGCTTGCGCACCATGTCGTCGTGCTCGCAATGCAGCACCAGCACCGGGCACGTCGATCGCGCGATCTTCGCCGTCTGATCGAACAACCGTGTCACCGCTGACCGGAGCTGCTCGTCGGTCGCTCCGATCTCGGCGGGCTCCACGCGCAACGCGAGACGTTCGTAGAGATCGTTGATGCCGCTCTCGAGCACGAGTCCGCGCACCGGACGATGCGCAGCGACGTGCGCGGCGGCGAGCGATCCGATCGAGCGGCCGTAGACCACGATCGTCTCCGCCTTGCGTCCGAGTGCAGTCACGGCGTCGAAGACCACGAGCGCGTCGTCGAGCAGCTTCGTGAGCGAGGGGCGTCCGCTCGATCCGCCGTACCCGCGGTACTCGGCAAGGACCACGTCGACGCCGCTCGCATCGAGCGCGCGAGCGAAGTCACCCCAGTCGTCGACGACCTCGCCATTGCCGTGAAAGTGGAGAACGCTGGCGGGACGACCTCGGTCGCTTCGCCAGCAAGCAAGCTCGATATTCTCTGCCTCGACGACCCAGGGCAGCGGCGGACGAGTTGCGCGCGGAAAGAAGTAGCGCTCGGAGATCGCGGGATGGTCGAGGAGGTTGGACATGCGGAGATGCGATCAGAGCATGAAGCACCAGCATATGGCGCTCTCTCGTCTCAGCGCTGCGCGCGCCGTTCGTAGCTGATGTTTCAAGCCGACCGGCGATCCTGTCGGCACCGATAGATCCGGCGCGTGCGGGAGACACCGTCAACAATCTTGATCTCGTCATCCTCGAGCACGAACCCGGCCTTCTCGAGGACGCGACAGGAATGCACGTTGTCTGCCTCGACGATGCCGAGAACCTCGGGCAACGAGAGCTCGGTCAATGCCCATCCCGACATCGCGATCACCGCTTCGGTCGCGAGCCCCCTGCCCTGAAGCTGCTGCTCGATGGCATAGCCGATCTCGACGGAGCCGCGCGCGGCACTGAGGCCCACGTGACCGATCAAAACGCCCGTGTTCTGGTCCTCGATACCTAGAACGTACGGCCGCACTCCTGGATCTGGAGATTGCGCGGTGAAGGCCATGAGCGCGCGCGCCACCTGCTCGGCATGTTGCTCGTCGCGATAGACCTGGTCGGGGATCCATCGCCGCATTCCTTCTTCGATGCTCATGACAAAGAGCTTCGGCGCGTCGGAAACGGTGAACGGTCTCAACAGCAGTCGCGAAGTCGAGATCATGGCGCGTCCAGAGCATCCTCCGGGTAACAGCTCGAAGTCGAGCGCGTCATCGGCGGAGCCCATGTAAGGTTCGGCGTCGGGCTACGTTCGAGAGTCATGATACGAGCCACTCTCGCGTCGCTGTTTGCTTGTTCGATGCTCTTCGCGTGCGGCGCTTCCCAATCGCGTACCGAAGCGCCGCCTCCGGCGGATGCCACATGTGCACCGGAGGACTGCGGCCCCGAACCGCCGATCGATCCGACCACGTGCGGCGGTGCAGCCATCTCGACGGTCTGCAGGCGTGAAGCAAACGGCACCTGCGAGCGCCACATTCTGTGTGACGGGAAAGAAATGACCGAGCAGTCCTTGCCCGCGCAATCTTCGCCCGATCAGTCCTCGCCCGCTCCGTGAGATCGCTGATCCGTCTTATCCTCCGCCCGGACATTCGATGGCGACCTGGATCGACGGAACCTGTGACACGAACGGCATCAGCATCCACTACCTCCGTACCGGCGGTGCCAAACCTCCCGTCGTTCTGCTCCACGGACTGATCGGCAGTGGAGCCTGCTGGACTCCCCTGGCGCGCGCGCTCGAGCGTGAGTTCGACGTCGTCATGCCCGATGCGCGAGGACACGGCGGTTCGAGCGCGCCCGAGCACGGGTACCGCTACGACGATCTCGCGAGCGACGCGGTTGGCCTCATTCGAGGCCTGGATCTCGCTCGTCCGGTTCTGCTCGGCCACTCGATGGGCGGCATGACCGCCGCGGTGGCGGCGAGTCGAGGTGAGGGCATCCTTCGCGGGCTCGTCCTCGTCGACCCGACGTTCTTGAGCCCCGAGCGCCAGCGCGAGGTGCACGAGAGCGACGTCGCCGAGCAACACCGCCGGGCTCTCGAGCTTCAGAAGTCCGAGCTCGTCGCGCAGGCTCGGGCCCGCCACCCGCGTCGCTCGCCAGAGATCGTCGATCTCCAGGCCGAGGCGCGACTGAAGACCTGCATGGCGGCGTTCGACGTGCTCACGCCGCCCAACCCCGACTATCGCAGTGTGATGAGTGCGATCGAGGTCCCGACACTGCTCGTCATTGGCGACAGTCCTGTCGTCACGTTCGAGATGGCAACGGAGCTGCGCAGCCTCAACCCACGCGTGCGAATCGAGCAGATCCAGGACGCGGGTCACGGCCTTCCGTTCGAGCAACCCGAGCGCCTGGGAGAGGTCGTCGTGTCGTTCTTGCGTGAGCTGGGCTAGCGTGGCGCCGGCAGCGGGCATGCGGCTGCGTAGCCCTCCGCGCCACCGTCGAGGAAGTAGCATCGTTCGTAGCCGCGCTCTGCGAGTTGCAGCGCCGCACGGGCGCTGGTGCCATCGGTGCCTCAAGCACAGTGCAATGCGATCGCACGCTGGCGCGGCAGATCGGCAACGACGCGTCCAAGCGTGACCAGCGACGCTACGCGTTGCTCGCCGGGCAATCGCGGATCGGTAACCCCCGGCCGCACGATCCCGACTCCGATGACGACGACGGGCTCGCGCGCCGCGAGCTCGTGAAGCGCCTCTGGGCTGATCGACGGCGCGCGGCCGACGCCGATCGAACGACGCGTGAGTCGACGCGCACCGGAGGGGAGCTTCACGACGCGCGCCTCGCGTCGAACGCCGGTACGACGATGCCCGTGTAGCGTTGCACGAGCGACGCCGGTGCCGCGACGACGAAGCCTGCGAACGCGTGAAATGCCGCACGCAGGTATGCGCGGCGCGCGAGCTGTACGCGCAGCCACGCGACATGAACGCGAACGTGGTCGGCTGGCCGAGCGTGATACTCGACGTGCAGCGCGGCCAGGAGCTTGTCGACGGCGACGCGGTCACCGGCGGCGACGAGGAGGTCGAGGCGTTCGAGGTCACGGGCGAGGTTCGTCATGCCCGACAACCTCGCGCGGAACGTCGGCACTCGCAGTGACCGAGCGCGCCAAGAGGCTGACCCTTGGCGGTCACTGGATTGGCGCGTGCGGTCACTGGATGGCGCCGAGGCGCGTGCGAGTCATGCTGCATGTCGATCTTCGCCTCTGTCGTTGTCTCCGGCATGGCGCTCGGCCGGATCGCGCTCGGGCTCGCGCCGTTCGTCGCGGCCGGGCCGTCGTCGCGCATGCTCGGCTTCCCCGCGTCGCACGACAATCCGACCTCGCGCCTGATGGGCCGCCTGTTCGGCGTGCGCGACATCGGGCTTGGTGTACTCGCGCTTTGGGGCCTGCACCATCCCGAGGCGCTGCCGTTCGTGATGCTGTTCAACGCGTTCATGGACGCGGGTGACCTGCTCGCGATCTCGATTCCCCTCGTCAAACGGCAGGGCATCGACCGCGCGGCGGCTGCATCTGCCGCGTTCGCGCTGATCGGTGGCCTCGGCTGGCTCACGATGTGGCTGTTCACGCGATAATCGGGTCATGGCAGGTTCGGTCAGTGTCGTGCTCGTACGGCCGGTCGTCGCGTCGCTGCCGAGTGCGCAGCATGCGGCATTCTGGGCTGCCACCGATCTGACGCCCGAGCTCGTCGGCGATGACGATGCGCGCATCTCGCCCGCGCAGTTCTGCGTCGCTTGGGCCGAGCTCTCGCGCGCGACCGGTAGGGGCGCCATCGCGCTCGACATCGCGTCCGCGCTCCCTGCCGGCGCGTTCGGCATCGTCGAATACGTGTGCCGGTCGGCGCCCACGCTCGGCGAAGCGCTGCGCCAGTGGGTGCGATACCTCAACTTGCTCGACGACGCCGTGCGCGTCGCGCTCGAGATCGACGAGGACCGCGCCTATCTCCGTGTGGTTCGCGAGAGCGAGGCGCCTGCACCGGCATCGCACGAGCTCTGCTTCGCGCTCGTCGCGCTGCGCCTGCGCGAGCTCGCGGCTGCGCCGTTTCGCGTCACTGCTGTCGAGTTCGTTCACGCCGGCGATGCGGCGCACTACCGCGCATGGTTCGGCGCGCCGGTCACGTTCGGTGCACCGATCACGCAGCTCGTCCTGCCGCGCACCGCGCTCGCGATCTCGCTCACCTCTGCCGATCCGAAGCTGCTCAAGATCCTCACGCGCGCGGCCGACGAGCTGCAGGCGCACACGAGCGAGGATCCGACGCTGACCGCGCAGGTCTCGCGCGTGCTGCAAGACGCGTTGCGCGCCGACGAGGGCCACATCGAGCACGTCGCGAGACGACTCGGGCTGACGACGCGCAGCTTGCAGCGCCGACTCAAGGACGAGAAGACGTCATTCAATGCCGTGCGCGAGCACGTGCGCCGCGAGCTGTCGCGCAAGTACCTCGCGCAGCAGCTGTCGATTCCCGAGATCTCGTTCCTGCTCGGGTTCTCGGAGCCGAGCGCGTTCTTCCGCGCGTTCAAGCGATGGACGGGTCAGACTCCCGTCGAAGCGCGCCGCGCCGCCGCCGCGGGGAGCTGACGCGCTCGGTCAGTCGTGTGTCGTGCTCGGCCACTGGCCGCCGCATGCGTTCGCGATACCGACGACGCATGGACCTCCCGACGTACGCGAGTCATCCGACGTGGCGCCACTACCAGACGCACTTCCCGGCAGGACTTCGCTGCACGCCCGAATCCACGCCATGCGAGGAGTACTGGCACTGGCGCGGACTCGACGTTCACCTCGATCGTGTGGTCGCGCCGCACGCGCCGCTCAAGGTGATCGTGTTGCATGGCGCCGGCGCATACGGCCGCGTGATGGCACCGGCAGCCGTGCTCGCGCAACGTTACGGCTACGAGACCGTCGCGCCCGACCTGCCCGGCTACGGGCTCACCCGCGTGCCGCGCCGGCGCATGACGTACGAGCTGTGGATCGACTGCGTGTGCGATCTGATCGAGCTCGAGCGCGCGCGCGACTCGCGGCCGATCGTGCTGTTCGGCGTCAGCCTCGGCGGGCTGCTCGCCTATCAGGCCGCCGCTCGCTCGCGCGACATCGCGGGGCTGATCGCGACGACGCTCGCCGATCCGCGCGAGACCGCCGTGCGCCGAGGATTCGCGCGTCACCCGCTGCTCGGTACCGCCGGCCTCTGGCTCCTCGACAAGCTCGCGTTCGTCACCGATGGCCTGCCGCTGCCGATGGCGCTCATGTCGCGCATGAACAACATCTCCAACAAGCGCGAGCTGTCAGCCATCGTCATGCGCGATCGGCTCGGCGGTGGCAG
The DNA here is from genome assembly GCA_013368795.1 of Kofleriaceae bacterium. GTDB lineage: Bacteria > Myxococcota_A > Polyangia > Haliangiales > Haliangiaceae > JABFXX01. Next base: position 9,623 of record JABFXX010000312.1, on the reverse strand, counting down.
CTGGGTGCCGGCGCGCTTCCTCCGCACGCTGATGACGACGCCGCCCGCGATCGAGCCCGAGCAGTTCACCGCGTGCCCGGTGCTGCTCGCGCATCCCGGCGACGATCGGATGACCGACATCGCACTGTCGCGCCGGTTCTTCGAGCGGCTCGCAGCTCCCAAGCGCATGGTCGTGCTCGACGGTGCGAGCCACATGCCGACCGAGCATCCCGGCATCGATCAGCTCGAGCGCGCGGTTCTCGACATGCTCGAGGAGCTCAGCCGAGCTGCGCGCTCAGCATCACAGCCGCGGTGATCTGGTGCCGAGCGCCGCGGCGGCTCGCTGCGACTTCAACGGTCATCACTTGCCGCAGCGATAGCTGTACTCGTGTGCCTGGTCGACGACTCCGTCGACATTCTGATCGAATTCCTGTCGGACGAGCCGGCCCTTATCGTCATACGTGTACCGCGTCACGCCAGTGGCCTTGCCGTCATATGACGTCGTCATCGACGTCAGCCGACCGTCGGCATCGTAGGCAGCGCTCATGACGTCGCCGATCCCGAGATCGATCGAGCTCAGCCGCCCGTCGTGGTAGTGCGCGACATCCTCGCCGCCGACCTTGCCGTCGAGCGTGGCGATGATCCGCACCGTATCGGCCGGTCCGCGCTTCCAGACGAGCTTGAACGCGGACTGCTCGTGCTTGGTCTCGGCACCGATCGCTACGAGCTTTCGGGTGGTGAGCGTCGTGAGGGACGCGAGGCCTTGCCCCCCGTAGCGAATCGTCGTGACGAGCTTCTCGTTAGCCGCCGGATCGTCGGTGTCGATACGGACGATCTTTCCGGCCGCGTAACGATATCGGCTGCGTGCATCACCGCCGCTTTCCACGCGCTCGACGAGGTGGCCGGCGCGGTCGAATCGCATCGCGTAGGTCGTGACCTCCGAGCCGGCCTTCCACGTCTCTTCGCACGGCAGCTCGCGTTGCTTGCCGAGCACGTCGTGCAGCACGGGCCACCGTTCGTCGGCCCTGGCATCGCCGGCGACCAGCAGGGTGAGGCTCACAGCGACAGCTCGGCTCATAGCAGTACGAGACCCCATCCAACGATTAGTCGCACGAATTCGGCAGGCAATGCACGGGACGCTTCAGGTCTGTCCTTGCTCCGCGGGCAGTGATCGACGAGTACGAGCTCGTGGTGCACCCGAGCCTTGCGGGGCACGGGCCGGCGTTGTTCGCGGAGCTCTCGAAGCATGTCGATCTGAAGCTCGTCGGCCGGCTCGAGCTTCGCTCCCGGGTCGGATGCGATACGGCCGCGAAGGTAGCCACCGGTGAGTGGACGCCGATCGGCGGTCGCTGGGCCACTCCGTTATCAGTGTGGGCCAGGGAGCGATGCACCGGCGATCCACTCGAGCTCGCGCGTTCGCGACGATGTCAGTGTCGATACATGACCGATGCGGATCTCGCAGCATTTCGCGCTGCCCAGCGCCTCGCGTATCGATGCGTGCAAGAAGTCGGCGATGGGCTGGTGCCAGGTGATACCGAACGCGATGCCTGCCATCGCATGGCCGAGTGGCTGCGCGCGAAGGGGGTGACCGAATGGTTGCACCGACCGTTCGCGTGGTTCGGCGATCGCACCGCGTTCGCCGGGTTTCGTACACCGCTCGCGTTCTTTCCGACGCGCACCAAGCTCGAGCCCGGGATGCCGTTCATCCTCGACGTCGCGCCGGTCATCGACGGCTGCACGGCCGACGTCGGCTACACGTCGTGGCTCGACGAGTGTCCTGTCGTCGAGCGCGTGCTCGACGATCTCGCCCATCATCGCGCGCTGATCGCAGAGCTCGCGCCGACGCGGCCTCTCGGCGACGTTTACGACGCGGTGGTCGGCCTCGCCCGCCGGCAGGGCTACGAGATCCGTCACCGAGCGTATCCATTTGGCGTCCTCGGCCATCGGGTCGAGCGGTTGCCACCGCCGACCTCGGCGTTCGCACGCGCGCTCGGCAAGACCACGATCGGCGCGTTCGGGCTGCGCAGCTTGTCGGCGCTCGGCAAGCTCGCGCGCGACGGCGCGGTGCCGCTGTGGAACGACAGGTTCGCGGCATCGCGGCCACTGCCGCACGGGCTGTGGGCGGTCGAGCCGCACCTCGCGCTGCGCGGGTTCGGCGCCAAGTTCGAGGAGATCCTCGTGGTCGATGCCGACGGCGCGCGCTGGCTCGACGACGAGCTGCCGCACGTACGGCGCTGGCGCCGCTCGCCGGAGGTCGCAGCGTGAGCGCCGCCGCCGCGCGGGCGCCGTTCCCCGCCGAGCTGCCGCGCGCCGTCGAGACACGCGTGCGTTCGGGCGAGGTCGAGCTGGCAGTGCGAACGTGGGGCGCGCCGAATGCCCGGCCACCACTCGTGCTCGTGCATGGCTACCCCGATACCCAGGCGACATGGGAGCCGGTGATCGGGCGGCTTGCCGGCGAGCGCTTCATCATCACGTATGACGTCCGCGGCGCCGGCGCGTCGAGTGCACCCGCGCGAACCTCGGGCTACGCCTTGCCCCGGCTCGTCGACGATCTGCTCGCCGTGCTCGACGCGATCGTGCCGAAGCAAGCGGTCCACCTGGTCGGCCACGACTGGGGAAGCATCCAGAGCTGGGAGGCGGTGACTGCGCCGGAGCTTCGCGCGCGCTTCTTGTCGTTCACTTCGATCGCCGGCCCGTGCCTCGACCACGCCGGACACTTCCTGCGCGAGCACTCGCTGCGCGAGGTCGGCATACAGGTCGCGAAGTCCTGGTACGTCACGCTGTTCCAGCTCCCCGGCACGGAGCAGATATGGCGGCTGATCGGTCCGCGCTGGAACGCGCTCAGTCAGCGCCTCGAGGGCGTGCCAGCGACCTCCGGCGATCGAACGCTCGACGGCCCGCGCGGTATCGGCATGTACCGGGCGAACTTCGTGCCGCGACTCGCGCGGCCTCGCCAGCGCACGACCGACGTGCCGATCCAGCTGCTCGTCCCGACACGCGATCACTTCGCGAGCCCGCACCTGGCCGACGACACGTCGCGGTGGGCGCCGTACACGGTGCGGCGTGACGTGTTCGCAGGTCACTGGCTGCACGTCAGTCACCCGGACGTGGTCGCGCGTGCGATCGCGAAATTCACGACGGACATCGACGCCGCGCGAGCTCCGCGCTGCGCACGCTCGGGGCCACTCGCCGGAAAGCTCGCCGTCATCACCGGCGCCGGTAGTGGCATCGGCCGCGCGACTACGTTCGAGCTCGTCGAGCACGGGGCAACTGTCGTCGCAGCAGACGTCGATCTCGCAGCGGCGACCGTGACCGCCGAGCTCGGCGTGTTGCTCGGCGGCACCGTGCATGCCGAGCACGTCGATGTCGCGGATCCGCAGGCGATGGCCGAGTTTGCCGCGCGAGTCGCGCGGGACTACGGCGTGCCCGACATCGTGATCAACAACGCAGGGATCGGCGCAGCCGGCGGCTTCCTCGCAACGTCCGCAGAGGAATGGGACCGCGTGCTCGCGATCAACCTCGGCGGTGTTGTCACCGGGTGTCGGTTGTTCGCGCGGCAGATGGTCGCGGAAGCGCTCCCGGGTCACATCATCAATGTCTCGTCAGCGGCGGCGTTCGCGCCGTCGAAGTCGCTCTCCGCATACGCGACGTCGAAGGCCGCGGTGCTGATGCTGAGCGAGTGCCTTCGGGCAGACCTGGCGCGCCATGGCATTCGCGTCGGCGCGCTGTGCCCGGGATTCATCGCGACCGCGATCACGACGACGACGCGCTTTGCCGGCGACGACAGCGAGCGCGAGCAGCGACGCCGGCGCACGGTCGACCGGCTGTATCGTCGCCGCGGCCTGACCGCCGACGATGCCGCACGCGCGATCGTCGACGCGATTCTCCACGATCGCCCGCTCTCCCTCGTCGGCGGCGAGGCGCACGCGCTCCGCTGGCTGCAGCGTGGCTCGCCGCGGCTGGCGAGGCTGCTCGCGCGCCTCGAGCTGCCTGGAGGTCGGTAGATGCTCGAAGTACGGCATCCGCGATTTCAATGGCACGACACGCCGCTCGACTGGATTCCCGGCGACCCGCACACGACCAAGGTCATCGATGTGCTCCATCTCCTGCTGCCCGCGGGCGAGCGGTGGATGGCTCGGGTGATGAAGCAAGCCGCGCCGCTGATCGAGGACGCCGCGCTGCGTTCCGACGTCGAAGGATTCCTGCGCCAGGAGGCGTGGCACGGCCGCTCGCACGCGCAGGTCGTCGAGCACTGGAAGGAGCTCGGCGTCGACGTCGCGGCTTACGCGCCGCAGATCGACTGGCTGTTCGACGTGCTGCTCGCCGACAAGCCGTTCGGCAAGCGCGTGCCAGCGTGGTTACGCACGCGGTGGATCGCATGGCGGGTCGCCGTGATCGCGGCCATCGAGCACTACACCGCCGTGCTCGCCGAGTTCGCGCTCGATCCGGCATTTCTCGCCGGTGCGAACCCCGATCCGATGATGCTGGATCTCATCCTGTGGCACGCCGCGGAGGAAGCCGAGCATGGCCACGTCGCGTTCGAGGCGAGTATCGCGCTCGGTGTTGGCGGCGCCGCCCGCCGGCTGTTGTTCGCGTTGGTAACGGCCGCACTCTGGTACGAGTGGATCCGGGGCGTCCGCTTCCTCGCCCGCGCCGACCCCAATCGGCGCGTGCGCGCGAGCTGGCGTGAGTTCTTCCGCGCCGCACGTCAGGGGCGGCTGCCGACGCTGGGTGCCGCTTTGCGGTGGTCGATCAGCTACTACAAACCGCACTACAACCCGCGCAAGCAGTTCGCGACCACGCGCGTGAGGGAGGTGCTCGCTCGCTCACCCGCGGTGAGCGCCGCACGCGTGCACGTTCATAGTCGCTGATATCCGAGCGCGACATTGACCAGGTAGCTCGGCTCGCCGAACAGGTAGCCATCCGAAAAGGGGCCGAGTACACCAACCCTCGCGATCTCGAGAGAGACGTCGAGCCCACGGCCAAGTGCGTAACCGAGTCGAGCATCGATACTCGGGAAGCCTCCAAATCGATAGACGCCACCCCAGTCGGTGATAAACCCAGCTCCGATACCGGTGCCGAGCCACACGCTTGGCCTGAGCCAGAACTGGGCATGAGCTCCAACGAATCCGACGTTCGTTGTCCCCCAACTGAAGTCCGTCGCACGGAGGCCCACCGCCGCTCCGGGGCTCACGAAGTACCCGACTCCGAAAGCCAAGGCCAAGCCGGGGATCGGGTCGGATTGTTCGTACACGTACGGCGAGCTGCGTTCGAGCAACACGCTCACCCCGACGGAAGCCTCGACGGTGAAACCGCGTTTGTCGGTCTCGGCGTTTGTCTCGGTCTCCGCGCTGGTGACGGGCTTCTCTGGCGCCCCGACTTCACTTTGCGGCGTGTCCGATCCGGCCTGCGGAGGCACTGATTCCGTCTGCGGTACCGAATCGTCCTTCGCATCGTGCGCCGATTGTGCGCTCGCGATCAACGGCGTTAACAGCAGCACCGCGATCAGCGTGCGCGCTCGTCCCATTCGCAAGAACTACCACCGGCGAAGTCGCAGTTCCGCGAGCCAACATGTCGTTCAGGCGTGGCATTCAGCGGCAGGCTTCGCAACGCGACCGCAGCCACGTCAGCGCTTGCGAGCTCCGGCAGCACCTGCTCGACGCCGCGAAATCTCCGCGAGCTGATACACCGTGAACACGACCCGCCCTTGCAGCGCGGCGATGCGTTGTATCGCGTCGGCTTCGATCCCGTGCTCGACGGTCCAGACGCCGACCGGGATCTCGATGCCGACGTTGAAGTCGCGAATCGACGCCGCGTTCCATGCACGTCGTCCTGCAGTGTCGAGCCCCTCGATCGCGTCGGCGAGCTCGTGAATCACCGCGGTCGGACTCTTCTCGCGGCGACCCTTGCGCCGAATGCTCGCTGGACCGCGGCTCTCGTAGTGCGCGTGATACAGGCTGCGAATCCGGCCAATATACAGTTCGAACATGCGCTCCTCGAGCTGCTCGATGAGCGGCGCCAGCTGAGCGCGGGTACGTGCAGCGATTTCGAGGTCGACGTTGATGAAACCTCCGACGTTCGACATGGCCGACAGTCTCGACGATGGCGCGGCCCCCTGCGAGCGATGTTGATCGGATCGTGCGCACACCGTGCCGTGGTTGCTCGACGCTCCCGCTACACGTGCGAGCCGAGCCGTATCCGGTAGCGCAACGATCGCCGGAACATCACTTGCAGTCGGCGGCGCGAGCAAACCAGGAGCAGAGTCATGCCTGATCGGCCGGACGCGACCTCGAGTGTCAGCGAAAGCGAAAACCCCGCCATTCCCTCGCCGACTCCCAAGCGAGTCGCGCCGAGGACGAACAAGGACTGGTGGCCGAATCAAGTCGACCTCTCGATTCTCCACAAGCACTCGCCGCTGTCGAATCCGATGGGAGAGAGCTTCGACTACGCGCGAGAGCTCGAGACGCTCGACCTCGAGGCACTCAAGCGCGACGTCACCCAGCTGATGACCACGTCGCAGGACTGGTGGCCCGCCGACTACGGCCACTACGGCCCGCTGTTCATCCGGATGACGTGGCACGCCGCGGGCACGTATCGCATCGCCGACGGTCGTGGAGGCGGCGGCGAGGGTGCGCAGCGCTACGCACCGCTCAACAGCTGGCCCGACAACGCGAACCTCGACAAGGCGCGCCGGCTGCTCTGGCCGATCAAGAAGAAGTACGGCCGAAAGCTCTCGTGGGCAGACCTCATCGTCTTCGCCGGAAACGTCGCGATGGAGTCGATGGGATTCAAGACGTTTGGCTTCGGCTTCGGACGTCCCGATATCTGGGAGCCCGACGAGATCTTCTGGGGGCCCGAGGACACCTGGCTCGGCGACGAGCGCCACGGCGGCAGTGCGACCGGCGACATTCGCGGGCCGTTCGGCGCCGATCACATGGGCCTCATCTACGTCAATCCCGAGGGCCCCGGCGGCGTTCCCGATCCGGCCGCCGCTGCGAAGATGATCCGGCAGACGTTCGGCCGCATGGCGATGAACGACGAGGAGACGGTCGCACTCATCGTCGGAGGTCACACGTTCGGCAAGACGCATGGCGCTGCGCCCGCGTCGCGGCACGTCGGTCCAGAACCCGAGGCAGCGTCCGTCGAGGCACAGGGCCTGGGCTGGAAGAGCAGCTACGGTAGCGGCAAGGGCGACGACGCGATCACGAGCGGACTGGAAGGAGCCTGGACCACCAACCCAGTGCGGTGGGACCACAACTTCTTGCAGAACCTCTACGGTCACGAGTGGGAGCCGACGACCAGTCCCGCAGGGGCGCATCAATGGAAGCCGAAGGCTGACGGAGCGACCGTGGCGACGGTGCCGAACGCGCACGATCCGTCGAAGCGGCAACCCGTCATGATGCTGACGACGGACGTCGCACTGAGAGTCGATCCGACCTACGCGGCGATCACCAAGCGGTTCCTCGACAACCCGCAGCAGCTCGAGGAGGCCTTCGCCAAGGCCTGGTACAAGCTGTTGCACCGAGACATGGGTCCGATCTCGCGGTACCTCGGTCCGTGGGTGGCGGCGCCGCAACTCTGGCAAGACCCCGTGCCCGAGGTCGATCATCCGCTGATCGACGAGAAGGACATCGCGGCACTCAAAACCAAGCTTCTCGCGTCGGGCCTGTCCGTCTCTCAGCTGGTGCACACCGCGTGGTCGTCGGCTGCCACGTTCCGCGGCACCGACAAGCGTGGCGGCGCCAATGGAGCGCGCATCCGTCTCGCACCGCAGAAGGACTGGGACGTGAACGATCCGCCAAAGCTGGCGAAGGCGCTCCAGGCGCTCGAGAAGGTGCAGACCGACTTCAACCGCTCGCAGACCGGCGGCAAGAAGGTCTCGCTCGCTGACGTCATCGTGCTGGGCGGCTGCGCGGCCGTCGAGCAGGCTGCGAAGAGTGCCGGATACGACGTGAAGGTGCCGTTCGATCCGGGCCGCACCGACGCCTCGCAACAAGCGACCGACGTCGAAGCGTTCGCGGTGCTCGAACCCACCTTCGACGGGTTCCGCAACCATCTCGGTCGCGGCGAGGTCCTGTCGCCGGAGACCCTGCTGGTGGAGCGCGCGTACATGCTCGACCTGACGGGCCCGGAGATGACGGTCCTCGTCGGCGGCATGCGCGCGCTCGACGCCAACTCCGGCGGTTCGAAACACGGCGTCTTCACGAACCGACCTGGCATGTTGACCAATGACTTCTTCGTCAACCTGCTGGACATGAGCATCGAGTGGACGCGATCTGCTGCGAACGTATACGAGGGCCGAGATCGCGCGACAGGAAAGGTCAAATGGACGGGCACCACCGTCGACCTGGTCTTCGGCTCGAACTCCCAGCTGCGTGGTCTTGCGGAGGTCTATGCGTGCGACGATGGAGGCGAGAAGTTCGTGCGCGACTTCGTCGCCGCATGGGCCAAGGTCATGAATAACGACCGCTTCGACCTTCGCCGTTCGTAGTCCTGGCTGGCCCTGATTACCTCGGAGGTAATGGGCCGCGTAACCTGCAGGAGCCAGACTGCGGGCATGAAGACCCGTGATGGAACGGAACTGTTCGTCAAGGACTGGGGCACCGGCGAGCCGATGGTGTTCGTGCACAGCTGGGCCCTGACAAACGACATCTGGCAGTACCAGCACGCGCATTTCCTCGCGCAGGGGCGGCGCGTCGTCGCGTTCGACCGGCGCGGTCACGGCCGCTCCGCGCAGCCGGGCGACGGCTACGACATGGATCGGCTCGCCGACGACCTCGACGAGGTCCTACAAGACCGCGGCGTGACGAACGCAACCTTGATCGGGCACTCGATGGGCTGTGCCGAGATCATCCGATACCTCGCACGTCATGGCTCGGCACGGATCGCGCGGGTCGTCCTGGCGGCGCCGACCACGCCATTCTTGCTGCACACGCCCGATAACCCGATGGGTGTGCCACGGGCGCGGTTCGAGGCGCAGTGGAGCGAGTGGCGGAAAGACTTTGCACGGTGGATACGCGACAACGCGCGGCCATTCTTCGCGCCGGACACGTCGAACGCCATCGTCGACTGGGGCGTGACGATGATGGCGAGCCAGTCACTCCATCCGGTGCTCGCGTGCTCCGAGGCGATGGTCACGAGCGATCTTCGTGCCGACTGCGCCCGCATCGATGTGCCGGTGCTCGTCATCCACGGGACCGCCGACGCATCGGCGCCGATCGCGCTGACCGGCAAGCGCACGGCGGAGCTGATTCCTGGAGCACGATTTCAGGTGTACGACGGTGCGCCGCACGGCCTGATGGTGACGCACGTCGAGCGCGTGAACGCCGACATCACCGCATTCTGCGGGTGATCGCGCGCATCAAATGTTCGAGGACGTCTTGCCATCGCTGTCGGTTGCGTCCTCGGGCTGATGCACGGCGGACCCGATCAAACCACCAGCAACACCGGTGGGCGTGAAGAGCGCGCGCGCTCCCGGCGCGAGCTCCGAAGATTCGGTGCCGACATCGATGTCGTTCTCCTCGCGGTTGAGCCGTAGGCGCTCCTCGGCATCGAGTCGTTCGTTGCGGTGCTTCAGCGTCGCCGCGATCGTGCCGCCACATCCGGGGCACGTACGTGCCACCTGCGGCAGCAGCGCGTTGCAA
>JABFXX010000706.1 GCA_013368795.1 Kofleriaceae bacterium | reverse complement strand
TCAGCGGGATACGAGGCGCGCGAGCGTCTTCATCCCGCTCTCGATCCGGTCATCCCACGGCGTTCCCGCCGAGATCCGGATGAAGTTCGTGAACCGCTGACGGGCCGAGAAGATCGGACCCGGCGCGATCACGATTCCGCGACGCAGCGCCGACTCGTGCAGCGCGAGCGCGTCGACACCCGCCGGCAGCTCGACCCACAGGACGAAGCCGCCGCGCGGGCACGACACGCGAGTGCCATCGGGGAACTCCTGCGCGATCGCCTCGCGATAGCGCTCGACGTTGCCGGCGACCGCGGTGCGCAGGCGGCGCAGGTGGCGGTCGTAGCCGCCCGACGACAGGAACTCGGCGATCGCCATCCCGAGCAGCGGCGGGCACGCGAGCGAGCTCGAGAACTTCAGCCGCACGACCTGATCGTGATAGCGACCGCCGGCGATCCAGCCGACGCGGTAACCGGGCGCGAGCGTCTTCGAGACCGAGCCGACGAGCAGCACGTTGCTGTCCTCGGATGGACCGGCGAACGAGCGCAACGGGCGAGGCCGCGAGCCGTCGAACACGAGCTCGCCGTAGACATCGTCCTCGATGATCGGGATGTCGGCGCGGCGCGCGATCTTCACGAGTCGCTCGCGCTCGTCCTCCGGCATGATCCCGCCGAGAGGGTTCGAGATGGTCGGCGTGACGAACAGCGCGCGGACGGGCTGCGAGCGGATCGCCTCCTCGAATGCCGAGACGTCGAGGCCGGTGCGGGGGTTCGCGGGAATCTCGAGCGCGCGCAGGCCGAGCGCCTCGATCTGCTGGAGCACGCCGAAGTACGCCGGTGACTCGACGGCGATCACGTCGCCGGGCTTGGCGACCGCGCGGAGCGCGAGCATGATCGCCTCGGTCGCGCCGATCGTCGTGCACAGATCGTGTTCGGAGAGCGCGACGCCGAACTCGACCGAGCGGCGCGCGATCTGGCGGCGCAGCGTGAGCAGGCCCGGCGCCGGCTCGTAGCGTGCGCCGAGCGTCGTCATCTCGCGTGTCATCTGCGCGACGATGCGGTTGAGCTGCGCCATTGGCAGGTACGACGGATCGATCGTCGCGCAGCCGAACGGCACGAGCTCGGGATCGCGCATCGCCACGAGGATCTTCGTGTAGGCATCTGTGACCGATACACGCGACGGTCGCTGCGCGATGCGCGGCGCGCGCGGCTCGGCGGTGAGCGCGGCGCGACGGCGGACGAAGTGACCCGACTTCGGGCGGACTTCGATCAGGCCGGCGTTCTCGAGCTGAAGATAGGCCTCGAGTACCGTCGAGACGCTGACGCTGCGCTCTTGCGCGAGACGTCGCACCGACGGCAGGCGATCGCCGGCGCGCAGTGCGCCGCGGTCGATGGCCTTGCCGAGCTCGTCGGCGAGGTGCTCGTACAGGAATCCCCCGGTGGCGTGAGCCGCTGGGTGCAGCGCGTTCGAAGTCACCATGGCGGGAAAGTGTATCCATCGAGATTCAGATCGACCAGCACAGATCCGGAGGCCCGAAGCGGTACAGGATGTCTGTACTGGTCGTGCGCCCGAAATCGTGTCTCTGTACTGTTCGCCGCCTCGGTTCATCATGAAGCCCGTGCTGACATCGACTTCATCGCCCGAGCTCGTGGTGGGGGCGAAACCCGCGGTCGATCCGAGGCTCGTCGCGAGCTTGGCTGCGGTCTATGTGATCTGGGCCTCGACGTATCTCGCGATCCGGATCCTCGTGAAGGAGCAGCCGCCGCTGTTGTCCGCTGGTATCCGGTTTGCCGTCGCGGGCAGCGTCATGATGATCTACGCGCTTCGCAAGGGCGCGACGCTGCCGTCGTGGCGCGACTGGGCGCGTGTCGCACCGGTCGGCGTGCTGCTATTCGTCGGCGGCAACGGCTTCGTCGCGATCGCATCGCAGTCGATCGTTTCAGGCGGCACCGCGGTTGTATGCGCGCTCATGCCGCTGTGGGTCGGCGTGCTCGGTGCATTCACCGGCGTGCGGCCGACCGCGCGCGAGTGGCTGTCGCTGGCCGTCGGCTTCATCGGCGTGCTCGTGCTGATGGGTGGGCCGTCGCTCGCGGGTGAACCGGTTCACATCTTCGTGCTGCTGCTGTCGCCGATGCTGTGGGCCGCGGGCTCGCTGATCTCGCGCCGCACGAAGGACGTCGGCGGCAAGCACGCATCGCTCGTCGGTCCGGCGATGCAGATGCTCACCGGCGGCGCCGCGCTGGCGATCATCGCGCTCGCGCGTGGCGAGCGAATGCCGACGGATGCCAGCGCGACGTCATGGCTCGCCCTCGCCTACCTCATCGTGTTCGGCTCGCTCGTGGCATTCACCGCCTACGCGTGGCTCCTGCGCAACGCGCGGCCGGTGATCGCGACCAGTTACGCGTACGTGAACCCGATCCTCGCCGTGCTGATCGGTGCCGCGCTCTTCGGCGAGCCGCTCGGCTGGACGACGGTGGTCGCCAACGCGCTGATCGTGGGCGCCGTGATGCTCGCGCTGACGCGGCGTCAGCCCTCGGGAGCGCACTAGCCCGCGAAGTGGCATCGCCGTCGAGCTTTCGCTAGTCTCACGGGATGCTTCGCCTGGTTTTGCGGCTCATGCTTGCGACGGCCGTCGTGAGCGCGTCCGCCGGCTGTGGGAGCGGTGGTGGGACAAAGACGGCCAAGAAGACGAGTGCCTCGAAGAAGAAAGCCGACGCCCGCGCGTTGGTGTCGGAGGCGCGCGACGACGCCAAGAACGGCGAGTACGACGCGGCCGACGAGGCGTACGCAGATGCGTACGACATCTCGAAAGACTTCGACATCCTCGAGGAGCGCGTCGATTTCCTCGTTCACTCGGGTCGCGCGACGAAGGCCGTCGAGGCCGCGAAGGCGTTCTACGACGCCAACGTCAGCGAGGTGAAGGGCTACGCACTCTACGCCGAGGCACTGCTGGCCGCGAACAAGGGCGCCGAGGCGCTCGAGGTCGCCGACCAGATGGTGCAGCTCAACAGCGAGGAGCCCGCCGGCTACGAGAAGAAGGGCCGCGCGCTGATCATGCTCGAGAAGAACGACGAAGGCCTCGACGCGCTCCGCAAGGCGGTGCAGCTCGATTCGGCGAGCGCGTCGTTCCATCGCTCGCTCGGCCTCGCGCTCAACAAGCTCGGCAAGATCGACGAGAGCGCGCTCGAGTTCCGTGCCGCGATCAAGGCCGCGCCCGACGACGCCGAGGCGCACGTGCTGCTCGGCATGGCGCTGCGTGGCCAGCAGGAGTACGACGAGGCGAAGAGCTACCTCGACAAGGCGATCGAGCTCGACCCTCGCAACGGTCGCGCGTACTTCGAGCTCGGCCTGCTCTACAACCAGCAGAAGAAGCAGGCCGACGCCGAGATCGCGCTGTCGAAGGCAGTGCAGCTCTCGCCGAACGAGTCGCTGTTCTGGTACGCGTACGGCGAGATCTATCGCCTGCAGGAGCGCTTCGAAGAGGCGGTCAGCGCGTACAAGAAGGCACTCGAGATCGATCCGCCGTACCCGAAGGCGCTCGGGAAGCTGGGCCTGTTGCTCACCGACCGCAAGCAGTACGACGAGGCCGAGATCGTGCTGACCCAGGCGATCCGCAAGGAGCCGAAGAACGCGGTCGGCTACCTGTACATGGGCGTCGTGAACGCCGCGCGGAAGAAGTATCGAGCGGCGATCGACAACTACCAGAAGTTCCTCGAGCTCGCGCCGAAGAACGACCCCGACCGCGATCGCGCCTCGGCCGCGATCAAAGAGCTGAAGCGCAAGACGTAACGCGCCTCAGGTAGCGGACGTATATCCGCTATCGTTGACAGAGCGTCCGCCGGGGTATAGAACCGTATCCGTTATGACGGATGCGGCGATCGACATCGGGGCGGCGTCTCGCGACCTCGAAGGCGCGCCGCCCGTCGAGATCCTGCGCTGGGCGAGCCGTTACATCCCTCGGCTCGCGTTCGCGACCGGGTTCGGTGCAGAAGGCTGCGTCGTCATCGACCTCGTCGCGCGCGAGAAGCTGCCGATCGACATCTTCACGCTCGATACCGGCGTCCTGTTCCCCGAGACGTACGAGCTGTGGCATCGCCTCGAGGCGCGCTACGGCATCACGATCCGCGGCGTCGTCCCCGACCAGACGATCGAGGAACAGGCGCTCGCGCACGGCGCGAAGCTGTGGGAGCGCGATCCGGATCAGTGCTGCGCGCTTCGCAAGGTGCTGCCGCTCGAGCGTCAGCTCGCCGGGTTCGATGGCTGGATCACCGCGATCCGCCGCGACCAGACGCCCGATCGCGCGAACGCCGCCATCGTCGAGAGAGATCGCAAGTTCGATCTGCTCAAGGTCAATCCGCTCGTCGCGTGGACCCACGACGACGTGTGGGGCCATCTCTACGCCCACGACGTGCCGTACAACGTGCTGCACGAGCGCGGCTACCCGTCGATCGGCTGCCAGCCGTGCACCTCGCCCGTCGTCCCCGGCGAGAACCTGCGCGCCGGTCGCTGGCGCGGCGCCGGCAAGACCGAGTGCGGCCTGCACGTCGTGCCCGGCAAGGAGCGCAACGCATGACCCTGTATCCCGCGTTCCTCAAGCTCGACGGGCTGCCCGTGATCGTCGTCGGCGGCGGACCGGTCGCGCTGTCCAAGCTCGACGGTCTCATCGCCGCCGGCGCGAAGGTGACCGTCGTCGCACCGCACGTGCTCCCCGCGATCCGCGACAAGGTCGCGGTCATCGAGCAGCCGTTTCGCGCCGCGCATCTCGCCGGTGCGCGCTGGGTCGTCGCCGCCGCGACGCCCGAGGTCAACCGCGACGTCGCCGCCGCGGCGGCCGCGCGCTGCCTGTTCGTCAACGCCGT
>JABFXX010000552.1 GCA_013368795.1 Kofleriaceae bacterium | reverse complement strand
GTTCCTCGACGTGTTTGAACATGAGCGAGGCCAGCGCCACCATCAGGGCGAGCACGCCGACCACGACGACGGCGTCGGGTAAGAACGTTGGCGGCAATGAAGCTCGCGCGAGCCGCGGCGTTGTTCGCGTTGCCGCTGGCGCTGGTCGCATGCACGGAGGAACCGCTCGGACCGAGCTCGGGCGAGCCCACGCCGCCATCATGCGCGGACGTTCCAAGCACGTGCTGGCGCGGCGTTCACGGCACAGCGCGGCTGGGCGACGGATGGCCCTCGATGCCCGTCGACCTTGGCAGCGGCCAGATCTTCTACTCGGTCAACCTCATCGAGAAGCAGCGCGGCTACTTCTACGCCGATCCCAACCACACGAACCCTGCCCTGCAAATCGGCAACGTCGCGCCGAACCCATGCGGCGTTCCGGTGGACAACCCCGGCTACGAGGGCCCGACGTCCGTGCGGCAGCTCGCGCTGTTGTCGAACGTCGTCTATGACCGGAGCCGGCGCAACGTGATGTTCGGGACCGAGGAGTCGGACTGCTACCGCGGCCTGCTCACGTACCGGCAAGGCGATCGCTACGGCGTGATCCGGTTCATCCACATAAGCGACGATGGCAGCGTCGACATCGAGTACTGGGTCGGCGAACCCGGCGTCGACGACTTCCGGAACGCGCCCGAGCTGCCGCGCTAGGTCTGATGGTCTCGTGGAGCTCGAGTGCCGGGTCGGCGGCGTCGCCAGATGCCCAGCAGAAGGTCTTTGCCGGGTTCCTCGACGTGTTTGAACATGAGCGAGGCCAGCGCCACCATCAGGGCGAGCACGCCGACCACGACGACGGCGTCGGGTAAGAACGGCGAGAGCTTGGCGATGAGCGTCACGCCGATGATGTTGTGGATCAGGTAGAGCGAGTACGAGCGCCGGCCGAGCCACGCGAGTCCCAGATATGGACCCTGGTAGCCGATCGCGATGAGGGAAAACGTCGCGGCAACCGGCACGATGATCGCGAGGTCCACCGGGAGGCCACCGGGCCGCAACCAGCCGACGTACAGGAGGACCGCGATGGCGAGGAACGTCAGCCCGAGCCGGCGTCGCTCGTCGAACAGGAGGTACCAGCCGCCGATGCCGGCCAGGAAGTACGGCCAGTACGCAGCCAGGATCATCGGATAACCGATGATCTCGGCGACGCCCGTCGCGATTCCAAGGACGAGTGGACCGATCCAGAACCGCGTGCGCAGCACGAGGACGCTGGCGGCGATCACCGCGTAGAACGTGACCTCCACCGTCAGGGACCAATAGACTCCGTCGACGTTGTGGCGGTGGAGCTTGTGGGCGAAGAACGTCAGGCTCGCGAAGAGATCCGAGACCGTCCGGTGGAACTCGGGTGGCCCTACCCGTGCCACGAGGAACGTGAGCGGCGCGGCGACCACGAGCGCGGGATAGAGCCTCGCCAGGCGACGGACCGTGAAGTCCAGGGCGCCGTCGCTCCGGGAGACGGTCATCGCAATGACGAGTCCCGAGACGACGAAGAAGACATGGACACCGTACTGGCCCAGGCTGAGCCAGGGGCTGTACGTGTAGTCGAATCCGACCAGGTCGCGCGGGGATTCGGGCGGTGCGTAGTGAACGAGGTAGTGAAACGCGATGACGCCCAGAATCGCGATCCCGCGGAGGGCGTCGATGGCGTCGTTGCGCCGGCTGGACGCCAGGTGTCCTCGCTGCAAGATGGCCGAGACTACAACGAGAACCGGGGCGGGAATTCTCGTCGGCGCGGCCAGGTTGGGCTGGTATGCCGAGTATCGCGAGCCTCGTACCGAAGCTGCGCCCGACGCTGATCGGCGCCGGGCTCCTCGCCGTGACGGTCTTCGCGCTACGCGATGGCCACCACCGACATGACTGCGGCCGCCCGCACGTCACGGTCGCGATGCTCGAGGGTTCGCTGCGCCGTGCGCCCATGACACTCGACTGGTCGGCGCCTTCGGTCGATCCGTGGGACGTGCCTGCGCGGACGTTCGGGACGATCGTGCCGCCTCGACATCCGGACGCCCGGCCCTGGCCGCACGGCATGGTCATCGGAACGCCGCCGATCGACAGCGCGATCGTCGTGTGGGACTTCTCGCCGCTGGACAACGTGCTGTCAGCATTCGTCGCCGGGCTTCGCGCCCTCGAATCCTGAGCGCTCCCGCGGGCGGAGAGCTTGCTATAGAAGGACGTGGACCCGCTGGCACGGTTCGGCGACGCGGCGCGTACGTGGTTCTCGCAGAGCTTCCCTGCGGCGACCGCAGTCCAGGAGCGCGGCTGGGCGAGCATCGCGAGCGGCAAGCACACGCTGATGCTCGCGCCGACGGGCTCCGGCAAGACGCTCGCGGCGTTCCTGTGGTGCCTCGATCGGCTCAGCCGAGATCCGTCCGAGGGGACGCGCGTCGTGTACGTCTCGCCGATCAAGGCGCTCGCATACGACGTCGAGCGCAACCTGCGCGCGCCGCTCGCGGGCCTGCAGCGGCTCGGCGCCGGCGCGCAGATCACGGTCGACGTGCGCACCGGCGATACGAGCGCGAAGGAGCGCGAGCGCCAGCGCAAGGATCCCGGACAGATCCTCATCACGACGCCCGAGTCGCTGTACCTCTTGCTGGCGGGCCGGTCGCGCGATCGGCTGCGCTCGGTCGACACGATCATCGTCGACGAGATCCACGCGCTCGCGCCGACCAAGCGCGGAATTCACCTCGCGCTGTCGCTCGAGCGCCTGTCGCATCTCGTCGCGAGCGCCGGCAACCCCGAGCCGCAGCGAATCGGCCTGTCGGCGACTCAGCGTCCACTTATAGAGGTCGCTAAATATCTGGGAGGGGACCGGCCGGTCGAGATCGTCGACGCGAGCGCGAAGCCCACGATCGACCTCGAGATCGTCGTGCCGACGGCCGACATGGATAACCCTGCGCCCGCCGGCAAGCAGAAGCTCGATCCGAACGGGTTCGCGGCGCCGAGCCAGCCGGGCCAGGACGCCGGCGGGATGTGGCCGCTGATCTATCCGCGGCTGCTCGACGAGATCCTCGCGCACCGCTCGACGATCGTGTTCGTCAACTCGCGGCGGCTGGCCGAGCGCGTCGCGCAGCAGCTGACCGAGCTCGCGGTCCAGCAAGGTCACGCCGAGCCCGGTGTCGAGCTCGTGCGCGCACACCACGGTTCGGTCGCGCGGCATCAGCGGCTCGAGATCGAGGAGGCGCTCAAGGCGGGCCGGCTGCGTGCGATCACCGCGACGTCGTCGCTCGAGCTCGGCATCGACATGGGCGCGGTCGACCTCGTGCTCCAGGTCGAGTCGCCGGGCGCGGTATCGCGAGGTCTGCAGCGGATCGGCCGCGCGAGCCACCACGTCGGCGGTACGAGTCGAGGCAGGATCCTGCCGAAGTTCCGCGGCGACCTGCTCGAAGCGACGGTCGTCGCGCACGAGATGCTCGACGGCAAGGTCGAGAGCATTCGCGTGCCGGACTCGGCGCTCGACGTGCTCGCGCAGCAGATCGTCGCGATGGTCGCGGCCGATCCGTGGCCGGTCGCCGAGCTGGAGCGCGTGATCCGGCGCGCGGCGAGCTACCGCGATCTGTCGCGCGCGGCGCTCGTCGGCGTGCTCGACATGCTCGCCGGGCGCTATCCGAGCGACGAGTTCGCCGAGCTGCGGCCGCGGCTGACGTGGGACCGCCAGGCCGACGTGCTCGTCGGTCGCAAGGGCGCGCGCCTGCTGAGCGTCGTGTCGGGCGGCACGATTCCGGATCGCGGGCTCTACGGCGTGCACGTCGGCGAGCGCGGGCCCAAGGTCGGCGAGCTCGACGAGGAGATGGTCAACGAGAGCCGCAAGGGCGAGACGTTCATCCTCGGCGCGACGACCTGGCGGATCGAGGACATCACGCGCGACCGCGTCGTCGTGAGCCCGGCACCGGGCGAACCAGGCAAGATGCCGTTCTGGCGCGCCGACGGTCCGGGCCGGCCGGTCGATCTCGGCAAGGCACTCGGCGCGTTCTGCCGCGACCTCGACGGCCGGCTCGTCGCCGATCCGGGCGCCGCGCAGGAATGGCTCGAGCGCGAGTACAACCTCGATGCGTTCGCCGCCGGCAACCTCATCCGATACCTCGCTGATCAGCGCGCGCAGTCCGGCAGCGTGCCGACCGATCAGGCGATCACGATCGAGCGCTTTCGCGACGAGCTCGGCGACATTCGCGTGTGCATCCTGTCGCCGTTCGGCAGCCGCGTGCACGCGCCGTGGGCCCTCGTGCTCGCGCGTCAGCTCGAGGATCAGCTCGGCTACCCGATCCATCCGCTGTGGACCGACGATGGCATCGCGCTGCGCTTTGCCGACGGCGACCTCCTGCCCGAGGACGATCAGCTCGTGCCAGATCCCGACGACGTCGAGCGCGTCCTCGTCGACGAGCTCGCGCGATCGAGCGTGTTCGCGAGCCACTTCCGCGAGAACGCGGCCCGCGCGCTGCTGTTGCCGCGCCGCCGTCCCGGCCAGCGCACGCCGCTGTGGGCGCAGCGGCTCAAGGCACAGCAGCTGATGGGCGTCGCGCTGCGGTTCCCCGCGTTCCCGATCACGCTGGAGACCTACCGCGAGGTCCTGCGCGACGTGTTCGACCTGCCGGCGCTCGTCGACGTGCTCAGGCAGATCCGGTCGCGCGCGATCCGCGTCGAGCCGGCGGTCACCGAGGCCGCATCGCCGTTCGCGCGGTCGCTCGTGTTCGATTACGTCGCCGCGTTTCTCTACGAGGGCGACGCGCCGCTCGCCGAGCGCAAGGCGCAGGCGCTGACGCTCGACCGCAATCTACTGCGAGAGCTGATCGGCGGTGGCGAGCTGCGCGACCTGCTCGATCCCGACGTGCTCGCCGAGGTCGAGGCCGAGCTGCAGCAGCTCGCCGACGGCCGCAAGGCGCGCGACCTCGACGAGGTGCACGACCTGCTGCGCCGGCTCGGCGACCTGACCGCCGACGAGATCGCCGCGCGGTACGAGGCGCCCGAGGGAGCGGCGGCGCCGCCGATCGTCGGCGCGCATCTCGACAAGCTCGCGTCGACCGGCCGCATCGCGCGCGTCCGGATCGCCGGCGCCGAGCGCTACATCGCCGCGGAGGACGCCGCGCGCTACCGCGACGGCCTCGGCATCGTGATCCCGAAGGGCCTGCCGGCCGCGCTGCTCGAGCGCGCCGACGCGCCGATCGAGAGCCTCGTCACCCGCTACGCGCGCACGCACGCGCCGTTCGTCGCCGAGGGCCCGGCTGCGCGCTGGGGAATCCCGGCGCCGCAGATCGAGCCGGTGCTCGCGCTGCTCGAGGCGCGCGGCCAGCTCGTCCGCGGCGAGCTGCGGCCCGGCGGCATGGGCCTCGATAGCTGCGACCCCGAAGTGCTGCGCCAGCTGCGGCGCCGCACGCTCGCCAAGCTTCGCGCGCAGGTCGCGCCGGTCGGCTCGTCGACATATGCCGCATTCCTGCCGCGCTGGCACGGCCTCGATCAGCCTCGCCGCGGTGCGCTCGCGCTGCGCGACGCGATCGTTCGCCTCGAAGGCGTCGCCCTGCCGTTCTCGGAGCTCGAGCAGCGGATCCTGCCGGCGCGCATCCTCGACTATCACCCGCGGATGCTCGACGAGCTCGGCGCCGCCGGTGAGCTGACGTGGGTCGGCGCGGGCGCGCTCGGCACCAAGGACGGCCGCATCATGCTGTTGCGCCGCGAGCGGGCACGCGAGCTCGCGCCGGCGCCGCAGGACATCCCGAATCGCACGGGCGTCCACGACGCGATCGTCGCGCACCTCCAGCAGTCGGGCGCGTCGTTCCTCGTCGGAATCGAGCAGGCGGTGCGAGCCGCGAATCCTGCCGAGCGCACGTCGATCCAGGCGGCGCTATGGGACCTCGTGTGGGCCGGCGTCGTCACGAACGACACGTTCGCGCCGCTGCGTTCGCTCGCGGCACCGACGGCGCGCAAGATGTCGGCGCACGCGAGCTTCGGCGGCCGGTGGTCGCTCGTCGAGTCGCTCGGCCCCGCGCCGACGTCGACCACCCGCGCGCATGCGCAGGCGACCTCGCTCCTCGAGCGCTGGGGTATCGCGAGCCGGCAGGCCGCGCGCGCCGACGAGCTGCCCGGCGGGTTCACGACGATCGGCGACGTGCTGCGCGCGATGGAAGACGCCGGCACCGTCCGGCGCGGCTACTTCGTCGAGCACCTCGAGGGCGCGCAGTTCGCCTGGCCCGGCGCGATCGATCGCCTGCGCGAGGCGCCGCGAGGCCAGGCACAGCGTGTCGACGTGCTCGCCGCGGTCGACCCGGCCAACGCGTGGGGCAGCGCCCTGCCCTGGCCGCAGCTCCGCGATCTCGATGCCCGGCCCGCACGGCGTGTCGGCGCGACTGCGATCCTCGTCGACGGTGCGCTCGCCGTGTGGCTCGAGCCGAAGGGCCGCCGGATCTCGACCGCCGCCGACCTGCCGGTGGAGTCGATCGAGCTCGCGCTCGCGGTCGGCCTGCCGAAGGTCGCCGCCAAGGCGCGCCGCCGCGAGCTGCTCGTCGAGACGATCGATGGTGAGGCCGCCGCGACCTCGACCTGGAGCCGCGGCCTGCTCGCCGCCGGCGCACGCGTCGATTATCGCGGCCTCGTCGTCCGCGGTCAGATCGTGCAGACGGCGCCGCAACCGGAGCCCGAGCCGGAGACCGACGAGGACGACGAAGGCGACGCGGCGCACGCCGATGCCTGAGGGCGACAGCATCCGGCGCGTCGCCGCGAAGCTCGCGCCGCTCGTCGGCCAGACGCTCGAGCGCGTGACGACGCAAGGCATCGAGCGCGACCTCGCGGGCCGCACGATCGCGGCGCTGCATCCGCACGGCAAGCACCTGATGATCGATCTCGACGACGCGACCCAGCTGCGCATGCACCTCGGGATGAACGGCCGCGTGCGCTTCTATACGCGCGACGAAGGTGACGCCGCCGTCGCGCGCATGTCACCGGGCCGCGCCAGCCTCGTGCTCGTCACCGCGAGTCACGTCGCGATGTGGATCAACGCGCCGACCGTCGAGATCGCGCCGCGCCGCGGCCCCTCGCGAGGCCTCGCGGTCGGCTCGCTCGGTCCCGACGTGCTCGCCGACGGCTTCGATCCACACGTCGCCGCCGCGCGCGCCGCCGCTCATCCCGATCGCACGATCGCCGAGACGCTGCTCGATCAACGCGTCGCGGCAGGCATCGGGAACATATGGAAGAGCGAATCGCTCCACGCGCGCGGGATCGATCCGCGCACGAAGACCGGTGCGATCTCCGCCGACGAGATCGCGTCGCTGTATCAGGCCGCGCGCGAGCTGATGCTCGCGAATCTGGCGTCGGCGGCTCCTCGAGCTTCCACCGCGCGGTTTGCCGTCTACAGCAAGACCGGGCAGCCGTGCCCACAATGCTCCACACCGATCGAGGCCTTCCAGATGGGTGATCCGCCGCGCTGGACGTGGTCGTGCCCCAGGTGCCAGCCGCGTGGGGGCCGCACTGGTGTCTCTTGTTAGCGGACACCGATCGCGCCGTGGCAGATCGAGTGGTCAGGGTCAGGCCACGGGGAACACGGCTCAACCCCGCGTAACCTCGTCAAGAAGAGCTTGTATCGCGTTTGCTCTAAGGATCGGCCAAGGAGTACGCACCATGGCTACCGCGCTCGCATTTTCCGCCCAGACCCCTCTGTCCAGCGAGGTCTCGACGACTCTGCCTCTGAGCGCGGGAGCGGCCTTCGAGGTGTTCGCCGACGCGGTCGAGATTCCGCGCTGGCTTCCGCTGGTCCAGAGCGCCCGCGTCCTGTCGGTACGGCCGGATGGTCGGCCTTCCCGGGTCGCGTTCACCCGCAAGCTCGAGCGCGGATCGCTCGGCTACACGCTCGAGTACACCTACGACCCATCCACCTACACCATCTCGTGGGCGACACCGCCGACCTCGAACGTGGTCCTCTCCGGCGAGGCGAAGTTCATCGGTCTGTCGACGCGCGCCTGCCTCATGCTGTACCAGCTCGTCCTCGATCTCCCGATCGTCGACGACCTCATCGCGACCGAGCTCGATGGCCACCCGGCCTCGTGTGTGGTCGCAGAATTCCGCGAGCACCTGCGCCGGCTCTGTTAGGCCTACATCGACGTGGACCCGGTTCTCATGGACAATGAGAATCGTGTCTTCGGAGCGACGTACACCTAACGTCATTCCAGAGCTACCGCAGGATTCCGCCCGTGCGGAATCCGGGCTGGCCCGCGCTGAGTCTCCGCGCGAGCTCGCGCGCGGCACCGATCCGGCGCTGACGTCGGTCGAGAAGAAGCCGGATACCAATCCATTCGCGAAGGCGCGTGCGGGAACCAATCCGTTCGCGAGGGTCGAGATGGGTCCAGGCGAGACCGGTCCGTTTCAGCGCGTCGATGCACCCGACCTGAAGGATCTCGAGGAGCGTCTCGCGCGCTGCATGGCGACGCTGACCATGCACTTCCAGCCGATCGTGCACGCGGCGACGCGCAAGCGCTTCGGCTACGAGGCGCTGATGCGCACGACCGACAAGGCGTTGCCGCATCCCGGCGCGATCCTCGACGCGGCCGAGCGGCTCGAGAAGATTCCGACGGTCGGTCGCGCGGTGCGCGCACAGACCGCGAAGGTGTTCAGCGAGGCGCCCGTCGAGCGCGGCGTCGTGTTCATCAACCTCCACCTGCTCGATCTGCTCGACAAGCAGCTGACGAGTGCGTTCGCGCCGCTGACGAAGATCTCGTCGCGCGTCGTCCTCGAGATCACCGAGCGGACCTCGCTGCAGGGCCAGGCCGACGTGCGCTATCGCGTCGCCGAGCTGCGCGAGCTCGGGTTCAAGATCGCGATCGACGACCTCGGCGGCGGCCACGCTCGCATGGGCACGTTCTCGCCGTTCGACACCGACTTCGTGAAGCTCGACATGTCGCTCGTGCGCGACATCGATCGCCAGCCGATGAAGCAGCGGCTCGTGAAGTCGGTCACCGAGCTGTGCCGCGAGCACGGCACGCAGGTGATCGGCGAAGGCGTCGAGACCGAGGCCGAGGCCCAGACGCTCGTCGAGCTCGGCTGCGACCTGCTCCAGGGCTACCTGATCGCGAAGCCGGCGCCGCCGTTCGCCGACCCGCTCTGATACGGTCGAGCCGTGAGGCCTTTCGCGCTTGTCGTACTCGCGTGCACGGCTGCCTGCTCGGACCAAGGATCCGACGACGTCGTCGGTCCGTTTACCGGCGAGGTTCACACGTTCTACGTCGACGCGTTCGCGATGCCGCGGGATGCCAGCGAGGCACTCGCGATCGCGGACGACCTCGACGGCGATGGCGCGATCGAGAATGCGTTCGGAAACGTCACCGCCGTGCTCGCGACGACGAATGACCTGACGACGAACGCGCCGGAGATGATCGCATCGGGGGCCCTCGCATCGTTCGTCGAGATCCAGGCGGATGACCTCGTCGACGATCCGAGCGTTGGCGTGCGGTTTGTCGGCGGCCAAGGCCTCGATGCAGGGGTCTTCGGCGCCCGGCTGTCCGCCGGCGTCATACGCTCCAATCGCACGCGCGACACGACCCATCCCGGTCTGTCCTCGGTGCGCCTCCCGATCTACACGAACGCCGATCCGCTGAATGTCGGGCTCGATGGCATCGAGGTCGATCTGACGCCCGACGGCCGCGGCGGCTACGACGGCATCGTCCGCGGCGGCATTCCCATCGGGTTTGCGCGGGACGCCGCGTACAGCGGGTTCATCCAGATGGCCCAGACCGAGCCCGACCGTCACCTCGTGTTCGGCCGGGGCATCGACACCGATCACGACGACGTCTTCTCGCGAGAAGAGCTCGACGTTTCGGTGATCGCGATTCTCGTCTCGCCGGACATCGAGCGCTATGCGAGCATCACGCAGCCGTCGATGTCGGTCGCGTTCGGCGTGCACCTGTCGCCGACGCCGCCGGCCGCCGGGGCACCGACGTGTCGCGATCGCGTGAAGAACGGCGACGAGACCGACGTCGACTGTGGTGGCTCCTGCCAGACGTGCTGGGCCAGCAAGACGTGCAGCGTGCCGGCCGACTGCCAGAGCCAGGTGTGCGCCGGCGACAGATGCCTCGTACCGACCTGCAGCGACGGCGTGCGCGATGGCTACGAGAGCGACGTCGATTGCGGCGGCAAGTGCGGCCCGTGCGCGGCGGGCAAAGCGTGCGCCGCGGATCGCGACTGCGCGTCGAACCGCTGCGACAACGGCGTCGGCAGCCTCGGCAACTGCAGCTAAGGGAACGAGCGCAGCACGGCGCGCGTCGCGACGTCGTTCACCGTCACTGCAAGGTCGACGCCGAGCGAGTCGAGCTCGAAGCACAGCTCACCGATCGCCGATGCGGTCGCATCCGGGTCGACGTGGCTACGTCCGCCGATCGAATGGCTGTCGTCGCCCGTCGTGTTGATCGACAGCGCGATGTCGTCCTCGCCGTAGACGAACACGAGGCTGATCGGGTTCGCGAGCGTGATCCGCCAGGGCGGCGGCATCATCTGGATCGCGACCGTGATCGCCGAGAGGCCGAGGCCACCGATCGAGCCGGCGACCGTGCACGCGATCGGCCGGCGCTCCTCGGCGGCGGGCGGCGGCGCGTCGTCGTCGAAGAAGCCGCGCACGAACGGCGGGAAGTACCAGCCGAACGGCAAGCCGAGCCGCGCGAGCACGTGCTGGTGCGTCTCCTGCGAGTGCTCGCCGCGCCACAGCACCGCGCCATCCTGGACGACCTCGCCGTTGTACATGCACGTGCCGCCGAAGCAGTCGACGTGGACGTAGCCGAACGGCTTGCCCGGGAACTTCTTCGACAGCGCCGGCAGCGCGTTCATCACGCCCTCGAGCACGATGTCGTACGCGACGTTGTCGTCGACGGGCAGCGCACCCGGGAACATCTCGCGCGCCTCGTCGAGATCGGTCGTCAGCACGCCGGCGATCATCGCGTCGTACGGCGCAGCGAGGTGCTTCACGAGGACGAGCGGGAGCTCTGCCATCGCCGTCGCGAGATCGGCCGCGTCGCCGTGGCACGGCGCGATCGCGCAGCGGAGCTGAAAGCCCACGACTACTCGAGATCGAACGCGTAGAGGATGCCGCGGTTCGACATCACGAACATCCGGCCATCGCCGGTGATCGTCGGGGCCGCGGACACGCCGTCGCCCGGATCGAAGTACTCGAGCGTCTCGCCGCTCTTGCGGTCGGCGATGAACATGCCGGCGCTGGCGAGCGAGTAGACGACGAGGTCGTTCGAGATCACGGGGTCAGCGGGCTCGCCACCACCGCGCGCGCCGACGCGCCACACGATGTTGCCGTTGAGATCGAGCGCGTAGATGCCGAGGTCGGCGACCGAGACGTAGAGCGTCTTGCCGTCGGTGGAGATGCCGCCGACGTTGCCGTTCGAGCTCGGCTGCGACGCGTCCCAGAACGGCGCGCGCCACTTCACGAGGCCGGTCATCTTGTCGATCGCGTAGACACCGCCCGAGGACGACGCCGCGTAGACGATGCCGTCCATGACGATCGGCGTCGCGTCGACGTCCATGAAGCGCTCGGCCTCGGCCTTGAGCGACGTCGACCAGGCGACCGAGCCGGTATCGCGGCGGAGCGCGACGAGCGTGCCGTTCGAGAACCCGGTGTAGATGAGGTCGCCGTCGATCGTCACGCCGGCGTGGCCGCGCAGCGTGTACTCCTCGGGCGTCTCGCTCTTGTACTGCCACTTGAACTTGCCGGTGATCGCGTCGACGGCGACGACCTGATCGGCCTCGTTCGAGAAGATGACGAGATCGCGCGTCGACGCCGGCGTCTGATCGATCGGGCCGCGGCTCTGGTAGCGCCACTTCTCCTGACCGGTCTGCGCGTCCATCGCGATCAGGTAGCCGTCGTCGGTGCCGACGTAGAGCAGACCGCGGTCGACGAGCGGCGCGGCGCTGACCGAGCCGAGCTGCTTGCGCCAGCGGATCTGGCCGTTCGACGTGCGCAGCGCGTAGAACCAGCCGCGCGCCGAGCCCGTGTAGAGCGTGTCGGCCCACACGGCGGGCGCCGCGAACTCCTGCGGCGAGACCTCGGTGCTGCGATCCGCGGTCTGGAACTTCCACTTGAAGCTGAGCCGATCCTCGCCGGGCGACTCGCGCACCTCGGCGCTCAGTGCGTCAGCTTGCTTGAGGGGCACGCGTGCGCACCCAGCGGCCGAGGCCGCGACGACGAGCGATGTGAGGGCGATGGTTTTCACGATCCGAGGCTCGCGAGGCGTTCTTCGATGAGCGAAGGCAGCTCCGCGCTGTCCTTGCCCTCTTCTTTGGCCTTCTCGAGGGTGGTCTTCGCCTCGGCGGTCTTGCCGAGCAGCGCGAGGATGCGGCCCTGGTGATAGAGCGCGTAGGCGTGGCGCGGACCCTGGGCGTCGGGCTGCATCGCCTGGAACGTGGCGAGGGCCTCCTCGAGGTCCTTCTGGCGCGCGGCGGCGTCCTTCTCGGCGTGGGCCTTGGCCTCTTGCGCGATGCCGAGACCTTCGCGGGCGAGCACGCCGTCGAGGCCCTTCTTGTCCTGGACCTTCTTGTACTCGGCGATCGACTCGTCGACCTTGCCGGCCTGGAGCAGGAGCGACGCCTTGTACGCGCCGCCGCCGACGTTGGTGTTGTTCTTCGCCATCGCGTCGAGGACGGCCTCGGCGCGCTCCTTCGCGCTGCCGAACGTCGGCTCCTTCGCCTTGGGATCGGGCTCGACGCCCGCGGGGCGCACCTGGCGGTCGGCGACGTCGAGGACCTTCGCGACCTTCCCCGTATCCTTCTCGCGACCGCGCTCCTTGAAGTAGCGAGCCGTGAACACCACCACGAGCACGAGGGCGATCCCGCCGAGCACGACCGCGATGGTCTTCACATGCGGGACCAGTCGTTCGATGATCGTCTCGCCTCCGACCTGCATCGGCTTCGGGTCGAAGCCGGGCTTGTCGGAGGGAGTTGCCTTAACGTCCTTTTTGTCGGTCTTGTCGGCCACGGCGAGCGTCGATGTAGCACAATTCAGGGGTTTGGTGGCTTTGACCTCGCGCCCCGCTCTGCTGTTGCCCGTGATCTTCTGGGCGTTTTCTGCGCCCGCGTACGCAGAGGGCGAGCGCGCACTGTCGGCCGGGCTGGGCTGGGCGACGTTCTCGACTCCCGGCGTGAAGACCGGGAACATGGAGCCGCCTGCGGTCACGCCCGACGTCGGCGGCACGCTCGCAGTCAGCTACGAGCACGCGATCGGCTCGGACTTCTCGCTGCGCGCGGAGACCGTCGGAAGCCTGTTCTACGGCGGCAAGAGCAAGGACGACAGCGCGCTGTCCTACGCCGTGCTCGGAGACGCTGGCATCACGTTCAGGTTCGACGTGCTGAAGTACGTCCCGTACGCGTTCGGCGGCGTCGGTGGCGTCCTCACGTGGGGCGGGCCGATCGACAACCAGGCGCAGCTCGTCCTCGCGATCGGCGGCGGGCTCGACGTGCTGGTCGATCGCGCGAGGTCGTGGGGCATCGAGGCCCGGCTCGCGTCGTTCGGCGGCGACGTCACGATCTTCACGCTCGGCGTGCGCGTGACCTCGCGCTGGGGCTATTTCTGAGGGCACTCGCCGCCGCGTTCGTCCTCGTCGCCGCCGTCGCGGTGGCCGCGCCCGCGCCGCCCGCTCCGACGCCCGCGCTGATGAAGCTCGCGAAGGAGACGTACGACGTCACGTGCGCCGCCTGTCACGGCGCGACCGGCGAAGGCAACGGCCCCGTCGCGTTCGCGGTGAAGCCGCCGCCGCGAAACTTCGTGAAGGACGAGTTCAAGGCGGGCGACGGCGTCGAGCAGATCTTCAAGACGGTCACCAGCGGGCTGCCGAACACGAAGATGGTCGGCTACGCCGCGCTCGACGAGCAGCAGCGCTGGGCCCTCGCGTACTACGTCCGCGCGTTCCGGCCGAAGCGCTAGTCGTCCTCGAGGTGCGCGGGACCGAGCGGCTATTCTCGGTCGTGACGGTCCTTGCGGGCCTTCACGAACAGTCGGATCGGCGTGCCTTTGAAGCCGTAGGCCTGGCGCAGCCGGTTCGCGATGAACCGCTTGTAGCTCGGCGCGAGGCCCTCGGGCTGGTTCGCCCACAGGATGAACGTCGGCGGGCGGATCGCGCCCTGCGTGATGTAGTGGATGCGGATCGCGCGGCCGTGGTGGAGCGGCGGCGGCATCTCCTCGATCACCTCGGCGAAGAACCGGTTGAGCTGCGCCGTCGGGATGCGGCGGCGATGCTCGGCGGCGACCTTGTCGACGGTATCGAGCAGGCGATCGACACCGTCGCCGCGCTGCGCGGACAGCATCACCGTCGGTGCCCACGTGAGGAAGTGGAACGTGTCCTTCGTCAGCTCCTTGAGCTCGGACTTCTTGGCCTCGCCGGTGACGAGGTCGCTCTTGTTGAGCGCGATGACGAGCGCGCGGCCCGCCTCCTCGATCTTGCCGGCGATGCGCGCGTCCTGCTCGGCGGGGCCGATGCCGGCGTCGATGACGAGCACGGCGACGTCGGCGCGCTCGATCTGGCCGAGCGCCATCGACACCGCAATCCGCTCGATGTCGGCGTCGATCTTCGCCTTGCGGCGGATGCCGGCCGTGTCGACCAGGACGTAGTCGCGGCCGCCGATCGTGAACGGCGCGTCGACCGGATCGGTCGTCGTCCCGGCGACGTCGTGAACGAGCGAGCGCTCCTCGCCGAGCAGGCGATTGGTCAGCGACGACTTGCCGGCGTTCGGGCGGCCGACGAACGCGACGCGCAGCGGGCCGATCGCGGCATTCGCGTCGCTCTCCTCCTCGGCGCCTTCGTCCGCGAAGTCCTCGGGCTCGGCGTCGAACAGCGGATCGTGCGCGGCGACCGGCTCCTTGGGGCCGACGGTTGCCTCGACGATCGCCTCGAGCAGCGGATCGATGCCGCGGCCGTGCGCGGCCGAGATCGCGTACGCGTCGCCCAGGCCGAGCTCGTGGAACTCGTGGACGAGGACGTCGGCCTTGGGGTGATCGATCTTGTTGACGGCGAGGAACAGCGGCTTGCCGGTCGCGCGCAGCTGCTTGGCGAGCTCGTGATCGACCGAGGACACGCCGGAGCGGCCGTCGACGACGAGCACGAGCGCGTCGGATTCCTCGATCGCGCGCATCGCCTGGCGATGGATGCCCGCGCCGATGACCTCGGTCGCTGCCTCGGGATCGAGGCCGCCGGTGTCGACGAGCCGCAGCGGCTGGCCGAAGTAGTCGGCGTCGCCGTAGCGGCGATCGCGCGTGAGGTGAGGCGTGTCGTGGACGAGCGCGGGGCGGCCGCCGACGAGCCTGTTGAACAGCGTCGACTTGCCGACGTTCGGCCGGCCGATGATGGCGACGAGCGGCGTGGTCATGTGGACTTGTATCCGAGCTTCTCGATGTCGCGCTCGTTGCGACTCCATTCCTCGAGCACCTTCACGAACAGCGACAGGTGCACGGGCTTTCCGAGCGCCTCGGCAACCGCGGTGCGTGCCGCGATCCCGAGCTCCTTGATGCGCGAGCCAGCGCGGCCGACGACGATCGGCTTCTGCGACTCGCGCTCGACGACGATCACCGCGCCGACGACGACCTCACCCTTGCGCTCGGTCCACGTCTCGATCTGGACCGCGCACGCGTAGGGCAGCTCCTTGCCGAGCTGGTGATAGAGCTGCTCGCGGATGATCTCCTGCGCGATGAACTGCGGCGACCGGTCGGTCACCATGTCGGGCGGGAACATCGGCGCGCCGACCGGCAGCTTCATCGCGATCACGCGCTCGAGCGTGTCGACGTTCTCGCCGGTCGCCGCCGAGATCGGCACGACCTCGATGCCGGGGTGCGCGTTGCTCCACGCCTCGATCACCGGCAGGAGGTCCGGCTTGCCGGCACGGTCGACCTTGTTCAGCGCGACGATCAGCGGGTGGGCCTTCGACGCGTCGCCGAGCCCGACGGCATCGGCCTCGGTCATCCGCTCGGGCATGCGGCCCTTGCGGTCGAGCGCGTCGACGATCAGCAGGACGACATCGGCATCGGCGGCCGCGGCGATCGACGCCTCGCGCATGTAGCGCCGCAGCGGCCCGCGGCCGTCCTGGACGCCGGGCGTGTCGACGTACGCGATCTGCGCCCGCTCCGGCGTCTCGCCGGGCAGGTCGATCGTGTGCACGCCGACGATCCGGTCGCGCGTGGTCTGCGGCTTGGCCGACACCGCGACGAGCCGCCGGCCGAGCACGCGGTTGAGCAGCGTGGACTTGCCGACGTTCGGCAGGCCAACGATCGCGCAGAAGCCGGACCGAACTTCGTCCATGGGCACCCGCATTTAGCACAAAGTCACAAAAGTCGCGCCCTCGATGGGCTTTCGCTAGCGTCGAGACATGGCCCGGATCGCCCTCGTCCTCGCGTTCGGCGCGATGCTGGCCGCCGGCCTGCCCTCCCCCGGCCTCTACCTGGCCATCGGGCTGGGGATCGCGGCCATCGGTGCGGGCTACCTCGGGTATTCGCGTAAGTCGGCTCCCGGCTACTCGCGCCTGGCGGGGGCCGCCGCGATGATGGTCGGCACGCTCGGCCTGCTCCTGGGGACCGCGCGGGTCGTGATGGTCCTCGCCGCGATCGACCGCATCGACCGCATGCTCGGCTAGCCGAGCATGTAGAGCAGCCAGGCGACGAACGAGCCGACGACGGCCAGCGTGACGATCATGAGCGCGAGGCCGCGCGCGAGCTTCAGCTTGTCGACGTTGCCGATGATCTCCCTGAGCTCCATCGCCCGGCGGTCCGCCTCGCCGACCTCGAGATCGATCGTGTCGATCGGCGACAGCTGAGCCCCGAGCAGCCTCGGCCGATCGACGTACAGCCGCTCGCCGAGGTCGAACAGCGCGCTGTCGCGCGCCGCCTCGGCCTCCGCCGCCGCACGCTCGACGACCTTGCGCTTGGCGCCGATCGCCTCGAGCAGCTCGGTCGTGCGCTTCTGATCCTCGGCCTCGGCCTTGTCGAGCTCGCGCCGCTTCTTCTGCAGCTCGGTGCGATTTGCCTCGAGCGCCGCGATCCGCGGGTTCAGGGCGTCGAGCTCTGCCGCGAGCGCGGGCTCGTCGCGCTGCACCGACTTGAGGTCGGCCTTGTACGTGACGATGTCGGCGTGGATGCCCGCCTTGTCCATCTTCTCGCCCTTCACCGAGACGAGCAGCGCCTCGGTGTCGGCGATCTTCTTCTGGATCCGCTGCACCTGCTCGCGCAGCTCGGCGGCCTTCTTGCGGACGCCGGCCGCTTCCTTCTCGAGCGGCTCGAGCTTCTTCGCGATCTCGGCGAGCGCGGCGTCGGTCTCCGACGTCTCGATCAGGTAGTTCTTCGACTTGTTCTCGCGGTCGCGCCGCACGCGCTCGAGCTCGGCATCCGAGGCCGATACCGCGCCTGCGTGACGGCTGCGCTCGTCCTCGATCGCGGCGAGCTGCTCGTGCGCCTTGGCGAGCGCGGGATGATCGAACGCGTCGGTGATCACGGCGGTACGTCCCAGCGTGACGAGGTGCCGCCGCCGCGACGCCTGCCGCACCACCTGCTTGCGCTCGAGCTCGGCCAGCTCCTTCTTCGACGCACGAACGCCGCCGAGCGCCGTGAACACGTAGCGGACGTCGCCGAGCGCGCCGCGCTTGCGCCGCAATGATGCGCTCGGCCGCAGCGTGCCGACCGTCGCATTGCGCGCCGCACGCGCCATCGGCGCCTCGATCTCCGTCGCATCGGGCCGCTTCTCTTCGGTCTGATCGCCGCGCTCGAACTTCGCGGTCGGATCGATCGCCGTGACATCGCTGCGCGACGCGCGATCATCGTCGAGCAGATCCTCGACCGGCGTCTCCTGGTCGGGGATCTTGAGCAGCGCCTCGGCGGGGTCGCGGACGAGCGTCGCCTGCGAGCCGCGCGATCGGTCCTCGCCCCGCGGGTCCTCGATCGTCTGCACGCCGCTGTCGAACTCGCCGACCGGCACCGGCAGCCGGATCGAGTCGTCGACGATCACCGCCGGCGTGCTCGCCTCGGTCTGGAACGGCTTCTGCTCGACAGCAAACGGCTGCGCGGGGCCGTCGTAGCCCGCGCGCGGAAACCGCGGTCCGCTCGTCGGCGATCGCGCGGCGGTGCCGGGCACCGTCGGCGCGCCCTGGGTCCCCTGCTCCGGCGCCGGCAACGGCAGCGGGAGATGCGGCCCGGTCTCGTTGCCGACCCTCGGCGCAGTGGCGCCGGATGGTTTCGCCGTGGCTGGCGGCACCGACGTCGGCTTCGAGCGCAGCGGCGGAATCGGCGGCGGCGCGCTCGTCGAGCCGCTGCGCGTCGGAATCGGCGGCGGCATCGGCGGCGACTTGGTCGCCTGCGACGTCGACGGCGGCTGGATCGCGGGCATACCGCCCGTGCGGTTCGCCGCGATCGGCTGGCTCGACGGCGATGCGGTCCGTCCCGACGCATTCGGCGGCTGCGCGACCGGCACAGCGCCCGTGCGGTTCGTCGCGATCGGCTGGCTCGTCGGCGATGCGGTCCGTCCCGACGCATTCGGCGGCTGCGCGATCGACACAGCGCCCGTGCGATTGGCTCCCGCCGGCGGTGCGACCGAGTTCGGCGGCGGTATCGCACCCCCCGACGGCCCAGCGCCGATCCGCGACGGAATCGCGTCGTCGAGCGGATCGGTCGGATCATCCTTCTCGGCCCTGGTCGCGAGGATCTTGTCCTCGAGCGCCTTGCGCTCTGGCGACCCCGGCGGCGGAGGAGGAATCGTGCGCTGTTTCTTGCGCGGTGTCGGCGCGGGTTCGTCGAACGAGGGCGCTGCGGAGCTCGCATTCGCACGCTCGTCGCCAGCGGACCACGGCGCCTTCGCGCGCGACCCGGATCTCTCGGTCGACGGTGCATCGGGCGACGGCGATGCGGGCCTCGGTGTGGCCGGTGGTGGCGTGCTCGGCGCGTCGACCGACCAGCCATCGGCGAGACCGGCGATGCGCCCCATTGTCGCGTCGCTGCGTGAGCGGCTCGTCGACGACGGCGCCGTCGTTCCTACGCCCTCGTTCGCGGCCTCGATCGGTGGCGGCGGCGTACTCGGCGCGTCGACGGACCAGCCGTCGGCGAGGCCTGCGATCCGGCCCATCGTCTCGTCG
>JABFXX010000534.1 GCA_013368795.1 Kofleriaceae bacterium | reverse complement strand
GCGCGCCGCTGGCCGAGGAAGCGGTCGGCGATCCAGCCACCAGGCAGCGAGAGCAGGTACACCGACGAGGTGTAGACGCCCATCACGAGGCCGGCCGTCACGTCCGACATGCCCAGCGCGCCGAGAGTCGCGGCACGCGTCATGTAGAAGATGAGGAACGCGCGCATCCCGTAGTACGAGAAGCGCTCCCACATCTCCGTGAAGAACAGCGTGGAAAGACCCGCTGGGTGGCCGAAGAACGCCGTATCCCTGTCCTTGGACATCGGCGGCACCTTAGTACAGGTCCCGGCGATGTTGGGGCGAAATGCCCTGCGACGCCGCCCTGTCCCAGCGATGCCGGCGGTGGGCGGTCTCAGCCATTCCCTGTGAGGCGCTGCGTCGAAGACGCCGTGCTTGCAATCTAGGTGGTTTTGGCAAAGATCGCGCGCATGTCGATGACCCGGGTGTGGGCGAGAGCCCTCGCGTGTGTAGCGCTTCTGTCCTGTACGCCGTCAGCTCCGAAGTTCAAGTTCACTCACACCGAGCGGCGTGGCCGTCTCGAGTCGAACGGGCTGCGGTTCGTGCTCATGCCTGACTCGAGCACGCAGCTCGCGGAGGTCGACATTCGCTACGACGTTGGCTCGCGCGAAGATCCGCCGGGCCGCGCAGGTCTTGCGCACCTCGTCGAACACCTGATGTTCCAGACGCGCCCCGACGGTCCGACGACGGCGCCGATCTTCCAGACGATCCTCGATCTGGCGACGGACATGAACGCGTACACGAACTGGGACACGACGCATTACCGCATGACGTCGCGCTCCGAGAACCTCGAGGCGATGCTGAAGATCGAGGCGATGCGGATGTTCTACGGCTGCCAGAACATCCCGAAGGAGGAGTTCGAGCGCGAGCGCGAGGTCGTCCGCAACGAGATCCGCGCGCAGTCGAGCGCCGAGAACCAGATCTACCAGCACGTCGAGGCGGCGATCTATCCGAAGGGTCACGCGTACGAGCGCATGATCGGCGGCAACGACGAGCAGATCGCGAGCGCGACGCTCGAAGAGGCCTGCGAGTTCATGAAGAAGTATTACGCCCCCGAGCGCGCGACGCTGCTCGTCGCCGGCGGCGTCGACATCGATGAGACGGTCGGCATGATCCAGAAGTGGTTCGCCAAGATCCCGAAGCGCGCGCCCGCGCCGCGCGTCGAGGTGAAGCCGTTCACGGTCGATCATCAGAAGAAGGAGATCGAAGCCGACGTCGAGCGTCCCGCGGTGTGGATCGGCTGGGCGCTGCCCGCCGCGAACACCCCCGAGGGTGAGATGGCGCGCTTCGGCATCCTCGGCGCGTTCTTCCGCCTCGCGCGCGCGAGCCAGGACTACGAGTTCGCGTACAGCGTGCAGCCGACGATCCTCGGCGGTCAGCTCGCGCCGCTCGCGCTCATCCGCATCGAGCTGAAGGGCCTCGGCAAGCTCGACGAGGCGCTCGAGTTCGCGCAGAAGGCCGCCAAGCAGGCGTATCGCGGCTGGGACGAGGGCAGCTACGAGGACATGGAAGAGGAGCAGAACCGCCAGAAGGCGAGCTTCATCGAAGGTCTCGAGCGCCTGAAGGATCGCACCGAGGAAGTCGCGAACATGGTCCAGTTCTCGAAGGACTTCGACTTCGACAGCACGGACATGTACCTGTTCCACCAGCTCGACAAGATCGCGAAGTTCGACAACGCGAAGGTCGGCGCCGTCGTGAAGAACGCGCTCTCGTGGGAGAAGGCGGCGATCGTCGTCGTCAAGCC
Source organism: Kofleriaceae bacterium (assembly GCA_013368795.1). Classification (GTDB taxonomy): domain Bacteria; phylum Myxococcota_A; class Polyangia; order Haliangiales; family Haliangiaceae; genus JABFXX01. The sequence continues at coordinate 3,129 of JABFXX010000534.1, read as the reverse complement.
GGGCACGAACGGCATCAAGGGCGACGTCCGCTCGAAGGTGAAGTTCGAGACCAAGGGCGATCAACAGTTCACGAACGTCGACGTCGACCCGGCCGAGGCGAAGCGCCCGATCCGCAACGCGGGCACGCTGAAGTCACTCTCGGGCGCGACCAAGTTCAAGATGAAGAACGGCATGGAGGTGATCATGCTGCAGGTGAAGGCGATGCCTCTCGTCGCCGCCCAGCTGATCTTCAAGAACGCCGGCAACGCGGCGACGCCGAACAACCCGGCGCTCGCGAGTGCAGCGGCCGACTTCCTCCAGGGCCCGATGGACTCGGAGGCGCTCAGGAAGACCGGCATCAACGTCGGCTGCCGCGCGACCGACGACGCGATGATCTGCGGCACGCACGGCGTGAACATCTACCTCGACGTCATGCTGAAGGGCCTCGAGCGCCAGATCCGCGCCGGCACCTACAGCCAGGAGCAGATCGAGAGCTGGCAGAAGAACGTGCGCGAGCAGAACCAGCTCAAGAGCTCGCAGGAGGACGACGAGTACGTCCGCCAGGTCAACAACGCGCTCTACGGCGCGGATCACCCGTACTCGAAGAGCGCGATCCTCACGACCGAGGCCGCGAACAAGCTCCACAAGGACAGCCTCGATGACTTCCGCGACGCGCACTACCAGGCGGGTAACGCGACGCTCGTCATCGTCGGCGACTTCGATCCGAAGTACGGCGAGAAGGTCGCGCGCGACGTCTACGAGGGCTGGAACACCGGCACCGTCGACAAGCCGGTCGAGGCGAAGGCGGCCAAGCGCACCGGCCCGGCGTTCGTCGGCGTGCAGAAGAGCAAGACCGACCAGCAGGTCACGGTGACGATCGCGTACCCGGCGCCCGCGGGCATGGACGGCCAGGAGGCCGCGCGCCGCGTGCTGAGCGAGATGCTCAACCTGCGCGCCGAGGACGTTCGCTTCAAGCTCGGTTCGACGTACGGCCTGTCGTTCGTGCGCGTCCCGAAGATCGGTCCGACGTCGTACATGCTGCGCGGTGGCGCGATCGTCGGCGGCACGATCGACGCGGAGCGCGCTGGCGAGTCGATCAAGGCGCTGCGCGCGAACCTCGATGCGCTGCGCGCCGGCGATCACTTCGACGAGGACTTCGTCCGCGCCCGCCGCAAGATCATCAGCGGCCTGCTCGGCGAGTCGACGGTCACGACCGAGCTCGCCCAGCGCCTCAGCACGATGGCGATCTACGGCCTGCAGTTCGGCTACTACAACACGCTGCTCCAGCAGGTCGCCGCGGTCTCGCCGGCGCAGGTCCGCGCGCTGATCAAGACCGAGCTCGATCCGCAGACCGAGGTCGTCGTCATGCTCGGCGACAAGGACCACCTGAACAAGACGTTCGCCGAAGCCGGCATCACGGACGTCAAGCTCGTCGAGCCCGACTACAAGTGAGACGAATGTGATCCGGGCGTTTGGCCCGGTCACTTCGTTTCGGTAGCCCGCGGGAGGGCCCAGGATCAGACTCCCGCGTAAAGTGCGCGCATGGCCTTTGAAGTGCGCGCCGCGACGGAGTCAGAGCGCGGCGATGTCGCGACACTGATCCGCGAGATGATCCCGGGGGTCAATGCCGACCTCCGGCTCGAGTGGCTCTACGAGAAGAACCCCGCGGGGCGCGCGCTGACCTGGATCGCTCGCGAGAACGGCGAGCTCGCGGGCTGCACGTCGTACTTCCCCTTTCGCCTCTACCTCGACGGCGACGAGACGCTCGCGGCGCTCGGCGGCGACGGCTACGTGCGGCCGAAGTTTCGCCGGCGCGGCCTCGGCGGGCTCCTCCACGACGCGGCTCGCAACGAGATGGCCGATCACGGCATCGGCTGCATGTACGGCGCGCCCGGCGCGATGAACCTGACGCCGCTCAAGCACGGCGGCTCGCGCGAAGTCGGCCACGTCGCGCGGTGGGCACGGCCGCTGCGTGGCGCGGCGATCGGTCTTGGCATGGCGCCGTTCGATCGGCTCGTCCGCGGCATTCTGCGACCGCGCTTCGTCCCTCATCTCGAGCCGATGAGCCGCAACGACGCGCGCGTCGACGAGGTGTGGGAGCAGTTCTCGACAACGATCCGGCTCGGCGCGGTGCGCGACGCGACGTTCTACACGTGGCGCTTCCTCGAGGCGCCGGCGCACAAGGAGCCGTCGTACGTGATCGTCGAGCGCGGCCATGCGATCGGTGCGTGCTCGCTCGAGGTCATGCACGGCGGCGACACGATGCGGATCGTCGACCTGATGGCGGTGCCCGGCGCGTGGCATCGCTGCCTGTCGGCGATCGTCCGGCATGCCGCGGAGACCGACGCGAAGCATGTCGACATCAAGCTGATGGCGCTCGACGGTCGCCAGCGCCACATGTGGCGGGCGGGGTTCGTCGAGCGCGACAGCAAGCCATTCCTCGTCGTGATCCCGAAGACGGGCGATCGCCGCTTTCTCGATCCGATGCGCTGGTTCTACTGCGGCGCGGACTCGGATCTCGACGAGCTAGAGTAGGTCGACCCAGACCTCGTCGGCGACGACGGTCACCGGGTAGCGGCGCAGCGACAACGTCGGATCGTGCGTGCACTTGCCGGTACGCAGATCGAACTCGTACGAGTGGCCGGGGCACGTGATCACGGTGCCGTGCAGATCGCCGTCGGCGAGCGCGACATCCTCGTGCGGGCACACGCCGGGCACCGCGACGAGCTTGCCGTCGATGCGCGTGACGATCACCGGCCACGTCACGCCCCGAACCGGGAACGCGCGCAGCTCGTCGTCGACGACGTCGGACAGCCGGCAGACGAGCACGCGCATCGCCATTGCTAGCCCCTTCCTCGATGACGCGGATCGAAGCGGTCGCGCAGGCCGTCGGCGAGGAGGTTTGCCGCGAGCACGACCCACGTGATCGCAGCGCCCGGGATGAGCACGTAGTACAGGAAGTCCGTGCGCCACAGCCACGTCGTACCCTGCTCGAGCATCGCGCCCCACGTGTAGTCGACCTGCGGTCCGAGGCCGAGGAACGACAGCGTCGCCTCGACGACGATCACGCTGCCGAAGCCGAATGCCATCTGCACGAGCGCGGGGCCCATCAGATTCGGGATCAGGTGGCGCAGCATGATGCGCCGGTT
>JABFXX010000320.1 GCA_013368795.1 Kofleriaceae bacterium | reverse complement strand
GCACGAGGGCCGCACGATCGTCGCGTACGACCCCAAGGTCGCGCGCACGGTGCACGTGCCGACCGACGCGGTCGATACGTGGAAGCGCGGCATGTGGCTCGTCAACAACCAGAAGGGCGGCACCGCGTTCGATCACGGGCACAGCGAGATCACGACGGTGATGGGCAAGACCGGCACCGCCGAGGTCAAGAAGCACCACAAGGACAGCGAGCACAAGGATCTCGAGAAGTGGAACCCGAACGCGTCGCACGCGTGGTTCGCGGGCTGGGCGCCGGCGGATGATCCCGAGCTCGCGATCATCGTGCTCGTCGAGCACGGCGGCGCCGGCGGCACGAATGCGTGGCCGATCGCGCAGCGCATCCTCGACGGTTACTACGGCAGGTCCAAGACGCCTGCGCCGGCGAAGGGAGCCAAGCCGTGAAGGGCGTCGGTCTCCAGCTCCCTCGCGCGACGATCGGCCTCTCGCGCTGGCGGCGGTTCCGCGCCGCGGTCGACTGGCCGCTGATCCTCACGATGCTCGCGCTGTGCGGCATCGGCCTCCTGAACCTCTACTCGGCGACGCGCGGCGTCCGCCACACCGCGAAGTTCGAGGCGCAGGTCCAGTGGATGATCCTCGGCGGCATCGCGTTCGTGCTCGCGACCGTCATCGACTACAAGACGCTTGTCCGCGGCGCGTGGGTCGGCCTCGGCGTCGCCGTGATGCTCCTGATCGTCGCGCGCATCTTCGGCTCGATCGATGACGACCTCCACGGCAAGACCCACCGCTGGCTCTACATCGGCGGCATGAGCGTCCAGCCGAGCGAGCTCGCGAAGGTCACGATGATCCTCGTGCTCGCACGCGTGTTCTCGGACGCCGAGCCGAGCCTCTACACGGCGCGCTCGATCGCGATCAAGTTCACCTGCTTCCTCGTCCCGATCTTCCTGATCGCGACGCAGCCCGACCTCGGCACCGCCGTCCTGCTCGTCCTCATCGTGCTCACCGTCGGCTTCCTCGCGATGCCGAACGTGTGGCCGATGGTCTACATCACGACCGCGGGCCTGCTCGCGATTCCGATCCTCTGGGAGAAGATGCATGACTACCAGAAGAACCGGATCCTCGCGTTCGTCGACTGCAGCGTCGCGCCGACGAAGCTCTGCTGGCACACGCAGCAGTCGATCTACGCGGTCGGCTCCGGCCGGATCTGGGGCAAGGGCTTCCTCGGCGGCACGCAGAACCAGTTCAACTTCGTCCCCGAGCACTGGACCGACTTCCCGTACTCGGTGTGGGCCGAGGAGTGGGGCTTTGCGGGCTCGGTGTTCGTCCTCGCGATCTTCGGCTTCCTGCTGCTCTGGACGATCAACGTCGCGCTGTCTGCGCGCGACCGCGCCGGTGCGATCATCTGCGTCGGCGTCGCGGCGATGACGTTCTGGCACGTGATCGTCAACGTCGCGATGGTCCTCGGCATCGCGCCGGTCGTCGGCGTGACGCTGCCGTTCATCTCGTACGGCGGCAACTCGCTCGTGACCTTCTTTGTCGGAATGGGCCTCGTCGCGAACGTCTCGCTCCGCAAGCACGGCTACTAGGGTGAGCCAGGCGTCCAAGTTCCTCGCGCTGCTCCTCCGCCACGAGCCGGAGCGGATCGGCATCAAGCTCGATCCCGCCGGCTGGGTCGACATCGACGTCCTGCTCGACGCGCTGCACGCGCATGGCGTCGACCTGACGCGCGCCGAGCTCGACGACCTCGTCGCGACGTCCGACAAGCAGCGCTTCGCGATCTCCGACGACGGCGCGCGCATTCGTGCGAACCAGGGCCACTCGGTCCAGGTCGAGCTCGGCCTGCCGGCGGCCCAGCCGCCCGACGTGCTCTATCACGGCACGATCGAGGCGGTGCTGCCGGGCATCCGCGCGAAGGGCCTCGTCAAAGGCCAGCGCCACCACGTGCACCTCTCCGGCGACATCGAGACCGCGCGCAAGGTCGGCGGCCGTCGCGGCAAGCCGATCGTGCTCGCGATCAAGGCCAAGGAGATGGTCGCCGCGGGCCACACGTTCCTGCGCTCCGCGAACGGCGTGTGGCTCGTCGACACCGTCCCATCCGAGTTCATCGAGCTCGACGATCACACGCCGCACCACGACCTCGTCCCGCACGGCGGTGGCTCGGTCAGCCGCGCGCAGAAGGTGCAGATCGCGAAGGAGTCACTCGCCGCATGCGAGGCTGGCTTCTACACGAACGGCCGCGGCGAGCGCGTCGAGATCCGCGCCCTCGTCGAGGAAGCGAAGGACGGCACCGGCCTCTACGAGCTCGGCGTCGACCGCCTGCGCGACCCCAAGCCGCGCGGCAAGACCGCGATCGCGGTCACGAGCGGGACGACGATCGAAGCGCTCGTCCGCCTCGCGCCGAAGGGCGGCCACCTCGGCTGCCTCAACTTCGCGTCGGCGAAGCGCCCCGGCGGCGGTTTCCTCGGTGGCGCGCAGGCGCAGGAGGAGTCACTGGCTCGCGCCTCGGGGCTCTACGCCTGCCTGCAAACGCAGCCCGAGTACTACACGCGCAACAAGGACTTCCGCTCGCCGCTGTACCTCGACATCGTCCTCTACTCGCCGAACGTGCCGTTCTTCCGCGACGACAACGGCGGCTGGCTCGACGCGCCCGTGCTCGCCTCGGTGATCACCGCGGCGGCGCCGAACGCGAGCGCGCTCAAGGAGCAGCACAAGTTCGACGCCGAGGACGTCGCGGTCGTCCTGCGCAACCGCAGCGAGCTCGTGCTCGCGCTCGCCGCGCATCACGAGATCGATCGGCTCGTGCTCGGCGCATGGGGCGCGGGCGTGTTCGGCAATGACCCAGCGCTCGTCGCGAAGATCTTCCGCGACCTGCTCGCGGGCAAGTACGCCGGTACGTTCACCGAAGTCGTGTTCGCGGTGCTCGGCACGCGCGAGACGAGCGCGAACCACAAGGCGTTCGCCGACGTGTTTGGATGAACGCCGAAGCCGTCGTGCGGCGCACGGTCGCCACGTTCATCGCGAACCCCGATGCGGTCGAGGTCGAGCTCGAAGACATCCTCGAGCGCATCGGACTGCCGGAGCCCGAACACGCGGTGATTCTCGTGCCGCTCGCATATCGCCACCATCGGCTCGACGGAATCATCCCGGTGCCATCGACGTACGTCGACTTCGATGAGGAGAGGGCTGTGCCCCGGATATGTCTGGCGCTTCCGCCACGCGGCAGCGTCATGCTCTCGCCAGCTGATCGACCCGCTTGAGCAGTGTCGGGATGCGGTGCTCGCCGTGCATCGTGCGTACGGCCTCGGCGGCCACCTGCGGCTCGATGCCGGCGGACGTCACGTACAGCGGCTTCGCGCTCGCGCCCCGTACGACCTCGATCGCAGTCGCGCCGGCGAAAGCCGTCTTGGCGACGCCGATGACCGGCACCGCCTCGCCGAGCGCACGATACAGGTGGGCACCGAGGCCGGGGCGAGGGCTTTCGCTCGCGGCATCGCCCGCAAGCCAGACGTAGCCGTCGACGACGATCGCGCCCAGTGGCGGCACCAGCAGCGAGAGCACCGCGTGGACGTGCGGAAGCTCGCGGCGGTAGAACGCACCGGGTTCGTACGCAGCCGGCGGCGCGTCCGAGGTAACGATGACCTCGATCGCCGAATCGGCGTCGGTCCACGCGTCGAATCCGACTGCAGCGGCGACGACCGATGCGTCGCGATAGTCGACGTCGACGGCGACGATCACGGATGTGCCATCGGCGCACCCGCATTCATGCGTGCGGGCAAACGCCGGCTACGCGCGGTTAGCCCGCGATGTGCTTCTGGATCTCGGCTTCGAGCTTGCTGCGCGGCATCGCGCCGACAAGCTGGCTGACAACCCTGCCGCCCTTGAAGATGAGCAGGGTGGGGATCGACGTGACGCGGTACTGCTGCGGCACGATCTGGTGATGGTCGACGTCCATCTTGGCGACCTTGAGGCGGCCCTTGTACTCGTTGGCCAGCGCGTCGACGGTCGGCGCGATCTGCTTACAGGGACCGCACCAGACGGCCCAGAAATCGACCAGGGTCGGGATATCCGACTTCAGGACTTCGGCCTCGAAGTTCGCGTCGGTGAGCTCTTTGACGTTCTCGCTAGCCACAGCTACCTCCGGTGGTTCCGCTTATGTAACCCCTGGGAACGAAGACCGCAACCCACCTGAGAGGCTGGTACAATCGGTCTAGCGAATGTCGCGCCTCTTCATCTCGGTTGATCGACTCGATGCCTGGACAGCCGAAGGTCGGGCCGCCCTGGAGGGTGACTTCATGACCCTCACCGAGCTGGGTCGTCGCTTCACGATGACTCCCGCCGTATGTTTCGTGTCGACCACCGGGAATGACCAGGATCCGTACGATCTCGTCGGGCGTGTGAAGAGCAAGCCGCAGCTCGAGGAGATGGGGGCCGAGCAGCTCGCCAACTCGGTCATCTACCAGGACATGGCGTACGACGTCATCGACGGGTTCATCGGCGAGCCACTGCCGCCGTGAACTAAATGGATGACCGTCTTCTGTCCGTCGCTCCGTCGCCCGCCTTCTGGGTCGCGGTGGCGATGTATGCCGCGGCCGCTGCCGCGCTGCTGGTCGTGCTCGCCGGGAACCAGAAGGCGCGGCCGTACGCGCTCGCGCTCGTCGCGCTCGCGTTCGTCGCGCACGGCTTCGACATCGGCTGGCGCGGCACGCTGCACGTTCATCCCGCGCAGTCCGTGCGAGAGGCGATCGGCTTTCTCGCGTGGATCCTGACCGGCGGGTATCTGCTCGCGAGCGTGCGCTACCGGCTGACGCTCGGCGGCGTCGTCGTGATGCCGGTGTCGTTGATCTTGCTCTTGCTCGCGCGGCTGACGCCTGCGGGGCATGCGCGAGAGGATCTGACGACGCTCGGCCGCGTTCACATCTCGCTCGCGACGGTCGGCGTCGGCATCTTCGCGCTCGCGAGCGCGCTGTCGGCGATCTACCTCGCGGAGAACCGCGCGCTGAAGAAGAAGAACTTCGACGGGCTCGCGTTCAAGGATCGCGGCGCGCCGATCGAGGCGCTCGACCGGATGTCACATCGCCTGATCTGGATCGGGTTTCCGATCTTCACCGTGTCGCTCATCCTCGGCGCGGTGTGGACGAGCAAGCTCGGCCAGAGCCTCGATCGCATCGAGTATCCGCTCGCGGCCGTCACGTGGCTCGCGTTCGCGACGCTGCTCGTCGCGCGCCAGATCTATGGCTGGCGTGGCCGGCGCGCAGCGCTGCTGACGCTGCAGGGCTTCGCGTGCGCGCTCGTCGTGCTCCTCATCTACCTCGCACGCCGGATGGTGGGATGAGCGAGCTGTTCGTCGTCGGCATCAGCTGGCGAACGGCACCGGTCGCGGTGCGCGAGAAGCTGGCGTTCCGCGAGGAGGAGATCGCGGGCGCGCTGCGGGAGATGACCGAGAAGCTGCCGGTCTCCGAGGCGCTCCTCATCTCGACGTGCAACCGCGTCGAGGTCTACGGCGTGGGCAAGGGCGGCGATGCGGCGACCGCGGTGCGCGCGTTTCTCGCCGAGCAGCGCGGCATCAAGCCGAAGGACGTCGGCGAGGCGCTCTACGACCGGCGGGGCTCGGCGGCGATCCGGCACGTATTCTCGGTCGCGTCGGCGCTCGACTCGCTCGTCGTCGGCGAGGCGCAGATCCTCGGCCAGCTGAAGGCGGCGTACGCGGTGGCAGGGCAGGCGGGCACGTCGGGGCCGCTGCTGTCCCGCGCGCTCGAGCGTGCATTCGGCGTCGCCAAGCGCGTGCGCACCGAGACGACGATCGCGCGCGGCGCGGCGAACGTGTCGTCGGTCGCGGTCGAGCTCGCGGCCCGTGTGTTCGGCGACCTCGCGGGCAAGAGCGTGCTCGTCGTCGGTGCGGGCAAGATGAGCTCGCTCGCAGCGCGCCACCTGTACGCGAACGGCGCGCAGCGGATCGTCGTCACGAACCGCTCGCCGGCGAAGGCGGACGCGCTCGCCGAGGAGGTCGAGGGCATCGCGAAGCCGTGGGCCGACCTCGAGCAGCTGCTCGTCGAGGCCGACGTCGTGATCAGCTCGACCGGCGCGCGCGAGCCGATCCTGACGAAGAAGCTGTTCAAGAGCGTGACGAAGGCGCGCCGCTGGCGGTCGATGGTCGTGATCGACATCGCCGTGCCGCGCGACGTCGAGCCCGAGGTCGGCAAGCTCGACGGTGTCTACGTGTTCAACATCGATGACCTCGACAAGGTCGTCCAGGCGAACCTCGCAGAGCGTGCGAAGGCGGCCGAACATGCCGGGAAGATCGTCGAGCACGAGGCCGGTCAATTCGAGCACTGGATGCGGTCTCAAGGCGTCGTCCCGACGATCCGCGCGCTGCGCGACCGGTTCGCGCAGATCGCCGATGTCGAGGTCCAGAAGGCGCTCGACCAGCTGACGCGCAAGGAGCACACGCGCGAGCAGCAGCGCGAGCTGCTCCAGCGGCTCGTCCAGCTCGTCGTGAACAAGCTGCTTCACCAACCGACCACGGTTCTGCGCAGCGCAGACCCGATGGAGGCGACGCAGCTGGCCGCCGCGGTCGCAGAACTGTTCGCACTGCAGCCGTCCGATGCAGAGAGCGCAAGCGATGCGCGGCGTGAAGCGGTTGCCGATATCGCGCAAGCGGAGCAATCTCCCGAGCGGAAGGCACAGGCGTGAGCACCACAGATCGTCTCGTCATCGCCACGCGCGGCAGTCAGCTCGCGCTGTGGCAAGCGCATCACGTCAAGGGCCGCATCGAGGCGGTCCAGCCCGGCATCACCGTCGAGCTCGAGATCATCAAGACGAGCGGCGACAAGATCCTCGACGTTCCGCTCGCGAAGGTCGGCGGCAAGGGCCTGTTCGTGAAGGAGATCGAGCAGGCGCTCGTCGACAGGACGGCGGATCTCGCGGTCCACTCGATGAAGGACGTGCCCGCCGAGCTCGCGCCGGGCCTCGTGCTCGCCGCGGTGTCGACACGCGAGGTTCCGTGGGACGCGCTGTGCGCGCGCGAGCCGACGACGCTCGACGAGCTGCCGAAGGGCGCGAAGATCGGTACGTCGAGCATGCGTCGTCAGGCGCAGGTGCTCGCGCGCAGGCCCGACCTCCAGATCGCGCTCCTGCGCGGCAACGTGCCGACGCGGCTGAAGAAGCTCGACGACGGCGAGTTCGACGCGATCATCCTCGCCGCTGCGGGCCTGCACCGGCTCGGCCTGGCAAGCCGCATCACGCAGGAGCTGCCGCTCGAGCTCAGCATCCCGGCGGTCGCGCAGGGCGTGCTCGCGATCGAGATCCGCGACGGCGACGACCGCGTGCGCGACATCGTGCGCCGCGCGATCCACGACGAGCCGACCTACCAGAAGATGCTCGCCGAGCGCGCGTTCCTCGCCGCGATGGGCGGCAGCTGCCAGACGCCGCTCGCCGCGCACGCGATCCAGGTCCCCGAGGGCATCAAGCTCGTCGGCATGTGCGGCATGCCCGACGGCACGCGCATCCTCCACGCACAGCGCACGGGCCCGCTCGCCGACGCTGCCGCGCTCGGCAACGCGCTCGCCGCCGACCTCATGGGGCAGGGCGCCGGCGAGATTCTCGCAGCGACGAAGCTGTAGGCGCGCTTATCGAAGCACATGCGTGAGTGCGCGCGTTGCGCGCGACCACGGCGACAAATTTTGCTCGGCCCGTCGAGCCGGCCTACGATTTTCGACGGTGACCATCACGCGCCACGTATTCTGGGTCGCGCTCGCGAGCGTCGGTTGCGCCACACCGATGAAGGCGATGCGCGAAGACAACCGCCGTCTCTCCCAGTCGGTGGCGGAGCTGCGCGCCGAACGCCGCGCACAGGACCGCAAGATGCGAGACCTCGAGCATCAGCTCGCGCTCGCGAAGGTGAAGGCGCCGAAGGACGAGGCGCCGATTCCGGTGTTGCCCGTCGAGGTCGTCGCACCGCCGGCGGTCGGCGAGGGCCAGCGGTTCGCCGGCATGACCGACGACGGCAGCGAGATCATCTACGAAGGCGACGCCGCGCTCGGCAGGGCCGCGGTGATCGACGACACGCCCACGGTCGAGCGGCCGCGCGCACGCGATCCCGAGCCGCGCCGCGCGCAGGTCTCGGCGGCACGCGCACCGCGCAACCAGGTCCGCAGCGATGCCTCCCTCGATGCCGCCGGCGCCGACTACCGCACCGCGGTCGAGCTCGTCCGCGGCGGCAAGACCGACGAGGCGCTCGTCGCGCTGCGCGCGTTCCTCAAGTCGTATCCTCGCCACGAGTACGCCGACAATGCGCAGTACTGGCTCGGCGAGGCGTTCTACGCGCAGAAGGACTACGAGCATGCGCTCGTCGAGTTCCGCGCTACGATCGAGACCTATCCGCGCGGTAACAAGGTGCCCGATGCCCTGCTCAAGGTCGGCTACTGCTACGGGGCGCTCGGCAAGACCGACAAGGCGCGCGCGGTCCTCGAGCAAGTCGTGAACCTGTATCCCAAGACCGAGCCTGCTGCGCTTGCTGCCAAGCGATTGGAGACGCCGTGAAGAAGATCCTGTTCGCGCTCCTCGTCGCGCCGACCGCGGCCAACGCGCAGGTGCCGGTCTATCCGCAGCAGGACGCGCCGCGCGATATCGATCCGGGGACGAACGCACCTCCGACGGCCGGAAACCCGACGATGGCGCCCGGTCCCACCCGGCCGGCGCCGGCGCCTCCGACGCAGCAGAAGCCGAACGTCATCGTCGTCGGCCCCGACGGCAAGGTCACCTACGATCCGACGCAGTCGCAGCAGACGCCGGGCGGCTACTACTACACGCCCGACAATCCCGACCAGAGCTTCGGCTACGAGCCGGGCGACGAGAGTGCGGTCTACGCGGGGCCGACGCCCGAGCTCCACGTCGTGCGCACCGGCGACACGCTGTGGGACCTCTGCTCGATGTACTTCAACGATCCGTGGCAGTGGCCGAAGATCTGGTCGTACAACCCGCAGATCACGAACCCGCACTGGATCTATCCCGGTGACCTCGTGCGCCTGTTGCCGCGCGGCATGTTCGCGCAGCAGCGCCCCGAGGTCGCGCCGGAGCAGGCCGCGCCCGAGGCGGCGCAGGAGAACCTGCCGGCGCCGCTGAAGCGCACGACGACCGATCTGAAACAGACCGCGTTCGTCGAGAAGGCGAACCTCGATCAATCGATCACGATCGACGGATCCGTCGACGAGAAGGAGCTGCTCGGTCCCGGCGACTCGGTCTACCTGAGCTATCCGTCGAACAACCCGCCCAAGATCGGCCAGCGCTACTCGATCTACAAGGCCGACAACACGGTGAAGAGCAACGGCAACGTCGTCGGTGCGTTCGTCCGGATCCTCGGCTCGCTCGAGGTCGTCAGCGTCAAGCAGGACAAGCGCGCGCGCGGCGTGATCGTCGAGTCGAATCAGGAGATCGAGCGCGGCGCGAAGGTCGGCGCGCTCGTGAAGCAGTACAAGAACGTCACCCCGGTTGCACCGAAGGTCGACGCGCAGGGCTCGATCGTCGCGATGCTGACCAAGGAGCAGTTGATCGGCGAGGGCGAGATCGTGTTCGTCGATCTCGGGGCGAATTCGGGAGTCGAGGTCGGCAATCGGATGTTCGTGGTTCGCCGAGGCGACGCGAAGCCGCCGCAGAGCAAGAGCAACGTCGGTCAGGACGATCGGCGGTTCCCGACCCGCACGCTCGGCCAGGTCGTCATCGTCGAGGTCGGTAAGAACATCTCGGTCGGCAAGGTCACCGTTTCGGTCCAGGAGATGGGCCTGGGTGACCTCGTGATGATGCAGAAGCAGCAGTAAGAGGATCACCGCGGGCGCCGCGCCTTCGCGCCGTATATAGATGTAGAGCGCCCGCGTAACTGGTCGAAATCCCTTGCGCTGGATCTCTCGCACTTGACGCCGGTGGCCGGGGTGGCTAATTGCATTCCCCTTGTGAGCGCCCAGCTACAGGTCTTCGAGCCGGGAGTAGAGGGATACCCGCAGCGCCTCGCGGCACTCGGATTATCCCGCACGCTCCACGTGCGCGGTGCCCTCTGCGCGGGGCGCACGATCGCGATCGTCGGCGCTCGCGCCGCGACCGGCATCGGCATGCAGCGCGCTCACGCGATCGCCAAGCACCTCGCCGAACAGGGAGTGCACGTCGTATCGGGTGGTGCGCTCGGCATCGATGGCGCGGCGCACCGCGGAGCACTCGCAGGCGGGGGCACGACAACGGTCGTACTCGGCAGCGGGGTCGACATCGCGTATCCCTCTCGTCATGCGCAGCTGTTCGAAGAGGTCGTCGTGCGAGGAGGCGCGCTCGTGAGCCAGTTCCCGATGGGGATGACGCCGCGGGCGAGCACGTTCACGCAGCGCAATACCTTGATCTCTGCGCTCGCGGACGCGGTGATCGTCGTCGAGGCCGATCTGAAGAGCGGCTCTTTGTCGACGGCGCAGGCCGCGCGCCGCCAGGGTCGCGTCGTCGCCGCATGGCCGGGTTCGCCGGGCTGTACGCGGCTACTCGCGACCGGTGCCGCGATCGTCGAGGCCGCAGAAGATGCGCTCGCGCTGGCCGCAGGAACGCCGCGCAAGCCGGAGCTCGCGGTGCTCGACGAGGCCGCGACCGCCGTGCGCGATGCGATCGCCGCGGGCGCCAATGGAATTGATGCAATCGTCCGTCACACCGGGTTGCCGGTGCGTGCGGTGCTCCGTGCTCTGCCCCAACTCGAGTTGTCGTCAGCGAGGATGCAGTGAGTAAGAAGAAGACACCGCCGTCGAAGAAAGCCGCCGCTGCCAAGGGTAACGGTCAGGCCAAGGGGAAGGTCGAGAAGGCGGCTCCGACCAAGACCGATAGCAAGAAGGCCGACGCCAAGGCCGCCAAGGCCGAGCCCAAGAAGGCCGACAAGAAGGCCGAGGCCAAGGCTGCGCCCAAGAAGCCGGTGAAGGGCGCAAAGCCCGCCAAGGGCGGCAAGTCCGCGCCCGCCGACGACGAGACCGATGACGAGGGCGAAGAGGAAGTCGTCCGCAAGCCCAAGAAGGTGAAGCCGGGCTCCGCGCTCGTCGTCGTCGAGTCGCCTGCGAAGGCGAAGACGATCAACAAGTACCTGGGCGCGAACTACATCGTGAAGGCCTCGGTCGGTCACGTGCGCGACATCCCCAAGAAGCCGCGCTTCAAGGGCGACATCGGCATCGACATCGAGGACGGCTCGTTCGAGCCCGCCTACGAGGTGATGGAGGGCAAGAAGAAGGTCGTCGCCGAGATCCGCAAGGCCGCTCGCGAGGTCGAGACCGTCTATCTCGCATCCGACCCCGATCGCGAAGGTGAAGCGATCGCGTGGCACATCTCCGAGGAGATCAAGGACGTCAACACGAACCTTCGCCGCGTTCTCATCAACGAGATCACGAAGAAGGGCGTGACGGCCGCGATCGCCGCGCCGCGCGAGATCGACATGAGCAAGACGAACGCGCAGCAGGCGCGCCGCGTGCTCGATCGCCTCGTCGGCTACAAGATCAGCCCGATCCTCTGGGAGAAGGTCCAGCGCGGTCTGTCCGCGGGTCGCGTCCAGTCGGTCGCCGTCCGCCTCGTGTGCGAGCGCGAGGAGCAGATCAAGGCGTTCGTGCCCGAGGAGTACTGGTCGGTCGACGTCACTTGCCGTGCCACCCAGCCGCCGCCGTTCGAGGCGCGCATCTGGCGGTGGAAGGGCGAGAAGGCGGAGCCGAAGACCAAGGACGAGGCCGACGCGATCGCGGCGGAGCTCGCCGCCGGTGGCGCGGTCGTCGCCAGCGTCGAGAAGAAGGAGCGGCGCAAGAAGCCGCAGGCGCCGTTCATCACGTCGCGCCTGCAGCAGGACGCCGCGCGCAAGCTGCGGTTCTCCGCGAAGCGCACGATGGCACTCGCGCAGCGCCTCTACGAAGGTGTCGAGCTCGGGCAAGAAGGCCCGACCGGTCTCATCACCTATATGCGTACGGACTCGACGCGTATCTCCGATGACGCGCTGACGGCCGTCCGCCAGCACATCACCGAGACGTACGGCACCGAGTACCTGCCGGCCGAGGCGAACACCTACGGCAACAAGGAGCGCGCGCAGGATGCCCACGAGGCGATCCGTCCGACGCTCATGGAGTGGACGCCGGAGAAGGTGCAGCAGGCGCTCGCCGAGCACCCCGAGGGCGTCGAGCTGACGAAGCTCTACACGCTGATCTGGCAGCGCTTCGTCGCGTCGCAGATGGTCCCGGCCGTCTACGACCAGACGACGATCGACATGGATCGCGGCCAGGCCGTGCTCCGTGCGAACGGTCAGGTCATGAAGTTCGCCGGCTACACCAAGGTGTACGAGGTCGCCGAGACCGACGACGCCAAGGCCGAGGCCGCCGACGCCGCCGACAAGCTGCTGCCGCCGGTCGAGGTCGGCGATGCGATCACGCTCGAGAGCATTCGCCCCGAGCAGCACTTCACGCAGCCGCCGCCGCGGTTCTCCGAGGCGTCGCTCGTGAAGGAGCTCGAGGAGCGCGGTATCGGCCGGCCGTCGACGTACGCCGCGATCATGTCGACGATCGTCGACCGCGGTTACGTCGAGAAGAAGGAAGCGCGATTCTGGCCGACCGAGCTCGGCATCCTCGTGAACGGTCTGCTCGTCGTCTCGTTCCCCGAGATCGTCTCGAGCGACTTCACCGCGAAGATGGAGGCGGACCTCGATCACGTCGAGGACGGTCGCGAGGACTGGCGCAAGCTGCTGCAGACGTTCTACGGCCCGTTCAAGATGGAGCTCGAGAAGGCCGAGACCGAGATGCGCGACGTCAAGAAGGAGGAGATCCCTACCGACTGGACGTGCGAGAAGTGCGGCAAGCCGATGGTGATCAAGTGGGGTCGCAACGGCAACTTCCTCGCGTGCTCGGGCTACCCCGAGTGCCGCAACACCATGGAGGTCGTGAAGAACCTCGATGGCACGTGGGAGAAGGTCCCGCCTCAGACCACGGACGAGATCTGCGAGACCTGCAGCGCCCCGATGACCATCAAGCGCGGCCGGTTCGGCACGTTCCTGGCGTGCACCCGCTACCCCGATTGCAAGACCACCAAGCCGATCTCCCTGGGCGTCAAGTGCCCGCGGCCCGGGTGTGGTGGGTTCATCGCGGAGAAGCGGTCGCGGCGCGGCAAGCCGTTCTACGGATGCTCTAACTGGGCGAAGAAAGGCTGTGATTTCGTCGCCTGGGACAAGCCGATCCCCCAGCCCTGCCCGGTCTGCCAGGCCAAGTTCGTCCTCAAGAAGGAGACGAAGCGCGGGATCACCCTCCGGTGCATGGAGTGCGATTGGCGTAGCGAGGGTGCGGAAGAGTCCGAAGAGAACGCCGCGTGATTCCGGATTGGCAAAGGGGCTCCTTCCTGGCGTGACTTGAAGTAGCGTTCTGTCCATGGCGAAGAAGGGCAAAGCGAAACCGTCCGCGAAGAAGAAGTCCTCGGCGAAGCCAGCGAAGAAGGCCAAGGCGACGAAGGCGACGAAGGCTGCGAAGTCCGCGAAGAAGGCGCCGGCCAAGAAGCCGGTGAAGGCGGCAAAGAAGGCAGCCCGCGGCGGTGCGACCAAGGCGAAGCGTCCTGCACCGAAGCCGGCAAAGAAGCCGGCTGCGAAGAAGGCGCCGCGCAAGGTCGAGAAGCCCGAGACCGTCGAGCCGATCCTCCAGGAGGAGCCGGGTGAAGGCGAGGAGATGGACTTCGCCGCCAATGATCAGGATGTCGTCGGCACGCCTGGCGGCGAGTCGAACCCCGCGTCCGACGAAGACGACATCGACGTCGGCGAGGATGTCTCGGCGACCGATGCCGAGTCGGAGCCCGAGTCCGAGGCCGAGACCGAGTCCGACAGCGACGATCTGATCGCCGCCGACGATGGTGATGACGTCGACGACGACGAGATGCAGGCGTAAGGACCGGAGCCGCCGATGACAGATGTCACCGTCGTCGGCGGCGGCATGGCCGGCAGCGAGGCCGCATGGCAGCTCGCGGAAGCGGGCCTGTCGGTCTCGCTCGTCGAGATGAAGCCGTGCGCGATGTCGCCGGCCCATCAGAGCCCGCTGCTCGGCGAGCTCGTGTGCAGCAACTCGCTGCGCAGCGATGATCCGGTCGCGCCCGCGGGCCTGCTCAAGCACGAGCTACGTCGCGCTGGCTCGCTCGTCATCGCGTGCGCCGATCAGCATCGCGTGCCGGCGGGACAGGCGCTCGCCGTCGAGCGCTTCGGATTCGCACGCGCGATCACACAGCGGCTCGCGCTTCATCCGCGCATTCGCATCGAGCGCCGGCGCATCGACGACCTGCCGGATCATCCGGTGATCGTCGCGACCGGTCCGCTCACCGAGGGCGCGCTCGGTCAGGTGATCCAGCAGGAGCTCGGCGGCGATCGCATGTACTTCTACGACGCGATCGCGCCGATCGTCGCGGCCGAGTCGATCGACTGGGACCGCGCGTTCCGCGGCTCGCGGTGGGGCCGCGAATCGGCTCCGCTCGACCCGCCCGAGGAAGGCGAGGGCGAGCGCGCGGCAGGCGGCGACACCGGCGTCGGCGACTACGTGAACTGCCCGATGAACAAGGTCGAGTACGAGGCGTTCATCGACGCGGTCAACGCGGGTCGCAAGGTGCTGCCGCACGACTTCGAGGAGCCGCGCTACTTCGAGAGCTGCATGCCGATCGAGGTGATGGCCGAACGCGGACCGCAGACGCTGCGCTTTGGCCCGATGCGGCCGGTCGGGCTTCGCGATCCGCGCACGGGGCACCGGCCGTGGGCCGTCGTCCAGCTGCGGCCGGAGAACCGCTACCAGACCGCGTACAACCTCGTCGGGTTCCAGACGCGCCTCGCGTATCCCGAGCAGCAGCGCATCTTCCAGATGATCCCGGCGCTCCATCGCGCCGAGTTCCTCCGCTTCGGCTCGATCCATCGCAACACGTACATCGACGCGCCGTCGCGGCTCGGCGCTCACCTCGAGCTGCGCGATCGGCCGAACGTGCGGTTCGCGGGCCTGCTCACCGGCGTCGAGGGCTACATCGAGTCGTGCGCGATGGGGATGATGGTCGCGTGGCTGCTCGCGAGCGAGCTCACGGGTCGCGCCGCGGTGCCGCCGCCCCCGACCACGATGATGGGCGGGCTCTACCATCACGTCACGCAGCCGCGCGAGGGCGACTACAAGTACGGCCCGACGAACGTCAACTACGGCCTTCTGCCGCCGCTGCCTGGCGTGCGCAAGGACAACCGCAAGCAGCGCATGGCCGAGCGCGCGAACGTCGACTTCGACGCCTGGCTCTCGGGCATCGCGGTGCGCGCCGCGTAGCGCTTCAGTCCCGGATCTCGAGCAGCGCCTTCGCGAGCACGGTCTTGCCGCTCACGAGCCGCACGTCGTAGGTCTTGTTGTTCGCAAAACCGGCCGCGATCGTCGCCTCGGTGTGCGCGATCACGACGCGGCGCACGGGCACGAGCTCGGTCGACACGAGCGTCTCCTTCGAGCCCGTCTCGCTGATCGTCAGCGTCACGCGCTTCGCATCCTTCGCGAGCACGGCGACGATATGCATCGACCACGGCGGGCCCTTCACGATCGGATAGGTCGCGTCCTTCGTCAGGTTCGCCTTGATGTACTTCGGGAGCTCGCTCGACTCGGTCGGCGGCGCATCCGGAGAGATGACGAGCTTGCCCGCGTACGCCTTCAGCTCGTCGGCAGACGCTCGGCCCGCGACCAGCGCGACGAGCACCGATGCCAACACCCATGCCTTCACCGCGTACCTCACGAGGGCGAGCATACACCCCGTGCTAGGGTCCGCCTCGTGAAACGTCTGCTCGGCAAGTTCGCGCTCGTCACCGGAGGCTCGTCGGGAATCGGTGCAGCGGTCGCCGCCGCACTCGCCGAGGAAGGCTGCGGCGTGCTCGCGACCGGCCGCCGCTTCGCGCCCGCGCCGCCGCGCACGCCAGCGCTCGGCGAGGTCGTGAACGCTCACCTCGATGTCACCGACGAGGCCGAAGTTCGCGCGCGGATCGCCGAGCTTCCCGAGGTCGACATCGTCGTGTGCTCGCACGGCACCGGCACGTTCGCGCCGATGATCAACGCGTCGGTCGCCGACGTGCGCGAGATGCTCGATGTCCACATCACGGGCACGTTCATCTGTGCGCGCGAGGCGCTGCGCCGGATGCAGCCGCGGCGCAAAGGCCACATCGTGATGATCGGCAGCCACGTCGCGCACAACACGTTCACCGATTGCGGTGGCTACACCGCGGCGAAGGCGGGCCAGCTCGGGCTCGCGCGCGTGCTCGCCGCGGAGGCGCGGCCGTACGACGTGCGCGTGACGTCGCTGCTCGCGGGCGCGACCGACACGCCGATCTGGGACGATCGTCCCGGCTTCGATCGCAGCAAGATGATGAAGCCGGCGGACGTCGCGAGCTTCCTCATCGCGATCGTCGCGCGCCCGGGGATCTCCGTCGAGGAGGTCACCGTGATGCCGCCGGCGGGCGCGCTGTGACCGCGTAGGCGGCTCGGGGATGGGCTCGCCCGGCCTTCGTGCGTGCCGCTTGTCGAGTGCCCTGTCTCGTCGATGCAACAGCGCCGCCCGGAGGTCTTTGCCACGAGCCGGCGATCTGGTGCGGCCGACCATCAGGCTTCGACCTCGGGGACCTCGACTCGGTCGCCGCGATCGTTCCCGAGCTTATGGGGCGCCGGGGATGCAGGGCGAACGCCGCCTACGCTTACGCCGACGCCTACGTGCAGAAACTCGCCGAGTCCTCCGTTCTCGGTGATCCTTTCGGCAATGGACTGGGACGCCGCGATCGCCGCGTTCTCGACGTATCTGAGCGTCGAGCGCAACTACTCGCCGCGCACCGTCGAGGTGTACCTGCGCGATGTCGGCAAGCTCCGCCAGCACCTCGCCGAGAAGAGGGCAGGCAAGCCCGAGCTGCCGCCGTCGCGCCTGTCCGCGCTCGAGGTCCGCAGTCAGCTCGCGGCGCTGTTCGGCGACAATGGCGCCTCGACGATCAGCCGCAAGCTGTCGAGCGTGCGCGCGTTCTGCCGCTTCCTCGTCAAGCGCGGCGTGCTCGAGGGCAATCCGGCCGCCGCGATCCGCGGGCCGAAGAAGCCGAAGGGCCTGCCGCGCGCGCTCGATGTCGACGACGCGTTCCGGCTCGTCGAGGCACCGGCGACGACCGGCCGCACGTCACATCGCACGCTGTCGGCGAGCGAGGAGGCGAGGCACGCGCTGCTCCGGCTGCGCGATGCGGCGATGCTGGAGCTCATCTACTCGACGGGCTTGCGCGTCTCCGAGGCGTGCTCGCTCGATACGACCGACATCGATCGCGATCGCTACGGCACGCCGATCGTGCTGGTGCGGCACGGCAAGGGCGGCAAGAGCCGCGAGGTGCCGCTCGGCGGCGCGGCGACGCGTGCGCTCGATGCATACCTGCCGGCACGGCGCGGGCTACACGCGAGCGGGGCGGCGCTGTTCGTCAACGCGAGCGGCGAGCGCCTGACGCCGAGGTCGGTCCAGCGGATGGTGAAGCGCTGGACGATCGCCGGCGGCGTGCACGCGAACGCGACCCCGCACGGTTTGCGCCACTCGTTCGCGACGCACCTCCTCGACGAGGGAGTCGACCTGCGCTCGATCCAGGAGCTGCTCGGCCACGCCAGCTTGTCGTCGACGCAGATCTACACGAAGGTCTCGCTCGATCACCTGATGAAGGTCTACGACGACGCGCATCCGCGTGCGAAGCAGAAGTGAGGTAGGCGCAGGAAGCGGCGGATCGTGCTAGACCCGCATCGTGAAGCAGCCTGAAATTCACTCGACCACGATCCTCTCCGTTCGGAGGGGTGGGCAGGTCGTGGTCGCCGGCGATGGCCAGGTCACGCTCGGCAACCAGGTCGTCAAGGGCGGTGCGAAGAAGGTCCGCAGGCTCGGCGAGGGCAGGGCGATCGGCGGCTTCGCCGGCTCCGCGGCCGACGGCATCGCGCTGTTCGAGCGTCTCGACGACAAGCTCCGCGAGCAGCGCAGCCCGCTCCGGCGCGCAGCCGTCGAGCTCGCCAAGGAGTGGCGCACCGACCGCGCGCTGCGCAGGCTCGAGGCGATGCTCGTCGTCGCCGACGGCGAGAGCACGTTCATCATCTCGGGCTCGGGCGACGTGATCGAGCCCGACGACGGCGTGTGCTCGATCGGCTCCGGCGGCGGGTTCGCGCTCGCCGCGGCCCGCGCGCTGATCCGCAACACCGAGCTGTCGCCGCGCGCGATCGCCGAACAGGCGATGGCGATCGCCGCCGACATCTGCATCTACACGAACACGTCGCTCACGATCGAGGAGCTGCCGGTACCGACCGAGGCGAAGCCATGACCAAGACCGAAGCCGAGCTGACGCCCGCGAAGATCGTCGCCGAGCTCGACCGCTACGTCGTCGGCCAGCACGATGCCAAGCGCGCCGTCGCGGTCGCGATGCGCAACCGCTGGCGCCGCCAGCAGGTCGAAGGCGACCTCCGCGACGAGATCGCGCCGAAGAACATCATCATGATCGGACCGACCGGCGTCGGTAAGACCGAGATCGCGCGCCGGCTCGCGCGCCTCGCTCGCGCGCCGTTCCTCAAGGTCGAGGCGAGCAAGTTCACCGAGGTCGGCTACGTCGGCCGCGACGTCGACTCGATCGTCCGCGACCTCGTCGAGGTCTCGATCAAGCTCGTCCGCGACGAGGAGGCGGGCAAGGTCCGGCCCCGCGCGAAGGAGTCCGCCGAGGAGCGCCTGCTCGATCTGCTGCTGCCGCGCGGCACCGGGCGCTCGTTCACCGATCGGCCCGGCGAGCCGAGCACGGCGTCGGAGGGGAGTAATCCGACGCGCGAGAAGCTGCGCCAGATGCTGCGCGACGGCAAGCTCGACGACCGCGAGGTCGAGGTCGAGCTCACCGACGACTCGAACCCGCTCATGAACGTGCTCGGCGGCCAGCCGGGCATCGACGAGTCCGCGCTCGCGGGCCTCAAGGACATGTTCGGCTCGTTCGGCCGCAAGACGAAGCGCCAGAAGCTGAAGGTGCCGCAGGCGTGGCGCGCGCTGACCGAGCAGGAGGTCGACAAGCTGATCGATCACGACGCCGCGACGCGCGAGGCGATCCGCCGCGCCGAGAACGCCGGCATCGTGTTCATCGACGAGATCGACAAGATCGCGACGAAGGCCGAGCGCCACGGCGCCGACGT
>JABFXX010000043.1 GCA_013368795.1 Kofleriaceae bacterium | reverse complement strand
AAGCCGGGTCTTCGCGTCGGTCGCCCCGGAACTCGAGCTCATGGACTCGGTCAGGGGGCGAGACGCGCCCCGCCGCAGGGCCTGACCGCTGCCGCCTCGAGCGGGCTCCGTTCTCGTGCACGTGCGATCAGCGCAGGGTCTCGAGGCAGGCGCGGATGTAGCGCGCCGCGAGTCGTGTTGTCGCGTCGGTCGCCTCCGCCGTCGGGCCGAGCGGCGGCGCGACCTCGACGCAGTCGGCCGCGCACAGGCCGAACTCCTTGCCGAGGCGCGCGATCAACGCGAACACCCAGTCGGGCGTCAGGCCATCGGGCTCCGGCGTGCCGGTCGCCTCGGCGAACTTGGCGTCGGTGCCATCGATGTCGTTCGAGAAGTACACGCTCTGGACGCCGCGCGCGCGCAGGTGCGCGATCACGTCGTCGATCGCGCGCTCGGGGTCGGGCTCGATCTCGCTCGCCCAGAACTGGCGCACGCCGAGTGTCGACTCCCAGTGCTCGCGCGGGAAGCGCGACGCGCGGACGCCGACCTGGACGAGCCGGCCATCGCGGCCGAGCAGGTCGTTCGCGTGATAGCTCCAGGTCGCGTAGCAGTACTTGATGCCGAGCCGCGACGCGAGGAGGTCGGTGTGGGCATCGGGCTGGACGATGCTCCAGCGATCGCTGCGGTGCTTGGCGAGCATCTCCGAGACCGGCCACGCGACGGAGTGGTCGCCGCCGAGGACGATCGGCACGATCTTGGGGTTGATCGTGAAGACGCAGTCGAGGATGCGCGCCTCGATCGACAGCGGCGAGACCGGCAGCCGGTCGGCGAGCGCGGGCGGCGCGTCCTTGTAAAGCTCGGCGCGGCTCGCCGCGAGCTGGGCGGGGACGAGCATGTCGTCGTGGAGGAGCTGCGGGACGACCGCGACGTCGCCGATGTCGATGATCGCGTTCTTGTCGAGCCACGCCCGGAGGTCGGGATCGGCCGCGATCATCGCGGTGCGGATCGCCTGCGGGCCGAGGTTGGCCCCGCGCCGGTAGCCGGCGCCGACGTCGGAGGGGACGCCGAGCAGGATCGCCTTCGCCGACGAGATGCGGTCGATTGCCGCAAGAAATCGTCGCGAGATCTCACCCTCTTCGGTAGCGCCGTAGAGATGGCGCTGGACCTCGAGCTGGGCCGCCCTGCCCGTCGAGACGACGTAGAGGCCGCCTGCGGCGGGTCGGAGCATCGCGCGAAGCTGATCGCGGGCGTCTGAGGGGGACGAGATCGAGGAGGCCATGACGAGCGCACCCTACCCCAAGCGTGTTCGTCTCTCACGATGGCCCGACGAAGATCCCGCAAGTAAGTTGCCGCAACAGCTGGAAATCAGGTTTGCTAGCGGGGTAAGAACGGATCGCTAAACCTCTGCGGGAGACTCCATGAATCGCCTGTTTCGACCCACTATTGCCGCACTGGCGGGGCTAACAGCATCGGCGACGGTGGCATCGGCCAACGTCGAGATCGGTGGCACTGCCGGTATTCACGTTTTCAGCACGACGAATGAGCTCGGCGTGCCGGACGTTGCTAACGCTGAGTCCGAGCGCAACTCCGCGCTGTTCGGACTTCGTCTCGGCGTGACGTTCACCGACATGCTTGGAGTCGAGGGCGAGGTCGGCGTGATCCCGACTGAGACGCGCGGCGGTTCGCTCGCCGACGTGTGGAACCTGACCTATCGCGGACACCTCATCGCGCAGTTCGGCGCGGCGAATCCGGCGAAGAAGCTGATCCCGTTCATCCTCGCCGGCGGTGGCGCGACCGCGGTCGTGAAGTCGAAGAACGAGGACATCATCGAGAAGGACACGGACGCGGCGCTCTACGTCGGCGTCGGCGCGAAGTATCGCGTCGACAACGGCTGGGGTATTCGCGCTGACGCGCGCCTGCTCTTCCCTCCGAGCTCGGACGGAAGCGGCCCGACGGTCGACTTCGAGGCGCTGCTCTCGATCTACAAGGAGTTCGGCCGCAAGGAAGCCGAGAAGCCGGCCGAGCCGAAGGGCCCGAGCGACACCGATGGCGACGGTCTGACGGATGACGTCGACAAGTGCCCGAACGAGGCCGAGGACAAGGACGGCTTCCAGGACGACGACGGTTGCCCGGATGCCGATAACGACGCCGACGGCGTCGCCGACGCGGCCGACAAGTGCGCGATGGAGCCGGAGGACAAGGACGGCTTCCAGGACGACGACGGCTGCCCCGACGCCGACAACGACGGCGACGGCATGCTCGACGCGTCGGACAAGTGCCCGAACGAGGCCGAGGACAAGGACGGCTTCCAGGACGACGACGGTTGCCCGGATCCGGACAACGACGGCGACGGCGTGATGGACGCGAGCGACAAGTGCGTCGATCAGCCCGAGACGAAGAACGGCTACCAGGACGAGGACGGTTGCCCCGACGAGGTCCCGCAGAAGGTGAAGCAGTTCACCGGCGTGATCCAGGGCATCAACTTCAAGAGCAACGACGCGGGCCTCCTCGCGTCGTCGAACAAGACGCTCGACAAGGCCGTCGCGGTCCTGAAGGAGTACCCGGATCTCAAGGTCGAGATCGAGGGTCACACCGATGACCAGCCGATGAAGAAGGGCGGCAAGTTCACCGACAACAAGGCCCTCTCGCAGGCGCGCGCCGACACCGTGAAGGCGTACTTCGTCGGCAAGGGCATCGAGGACAGCCGCCTCACCGCCGTCGGTTACGGCCCGGACAAGCCGGTTGTCGACCCGACCGGCCTCAAGGGTGGCAAGCTGAACGCTGCGCGCGCGAAGAACCGCCGCGTCGAGTTCAAGCTCGTCTCGAGCCTCGTCCCCGGTGCGGCCCAGGAGAGCGCGGCCCCGGCTCAAGCTCCGGCGGGCGACGCAGCTCCGGCTCCGGCTCCGGCCCCGGCGCCGAACCCGTAAGCTCGCATTGATCGAGTGACTGGAGACGAGGCCTTCGGGCCTCGTTTTCATTTTCGGCTTCGTGGTACGACAGCCCGCCTATGTCGCTCGCTCCCGCGCTCCTCGACGTGCTGGTGTGCCCGAAGTCGAAGCAGCCGCTCATTTACTTCGCCGCCGAGGCGTTCCTTCTGTGCCCGGCGTCACGGCTCAAGTACCGGGTCGAGCGCGGAGTTCCGCTGCTCCTCGTAGAAGAAGCGGCCGAGGTCTCCCCCGAAGAGGTAGATCGCCTGCTCAAGCAAGCCAAGGACCTAGGTCTTCCAGGCGTTTAGCTCGAACGCGAGGCTTGACCTTTCGCGGAAACACGGGTAGATCGCGTGGCTCCTTCCACGGAGCTCGCCGTGCTGAAGTCGCTATCGATATTTACTGGTAACGCCAACCGCGCCCTGGCCGACGAAATCTGCAAGTTCGTCGAGATTCCGCTCGGCCGCGCGGATGTGACGCATTTCTCCGACGGCGAAATTTACGTCGAGATCGGCGAGAACGTGCGAGGCGTGAACTGCTTCGTCGTGCAGCCGACATGCTCGCCGCCGAATCAGTCGCTGATGGAGCTCCTGATCATGATCGACGCGCTGAAACGCGCGTCGGCCGGCTCGATCGTCGCGATCATGCCGTACTTCGGCTACGCGCGGCAGGATCGCAAGGCGAAGCCGCGTACGCCGATCACGAGCAAGCTCGTCGCAAACCTCATCACCGCCGCAGGCGCCGATCGCGCGCTCGCGATGGATCTCCACGCCGGGCAGATCCAGGGCTTCTTCGACATCCCGTTCGATCACCTGTTCGCGATGCCGGTCCTCATCGAGGAGCTGCGCGTGCTCGGGTTCGGCGGCGATCAGACCGTCGTCGTGTCGCCGGATGCCGGTGGTGTCGAGCGCGCGCGTGCGTTCTCGAAGCGCCTCGGTGCAAGCCTCGCGATCATCGACAAGCGTCGTCCCGCGCCGAACGTCAGCGAGGTGATGAACATCGTCGGTGACGTGAAGGGCAAGAAGGCCGTCATCGTCGACGACATCATCGACACCGCCGGCACGCTCACGCATGCGGCCGTCGCGATCATGAACGCCGGCGCCGCGAGCGTCTCGGCGTGCGCGAGCCACGCGGTGTTCTCGGGCAAGGCCGTTCCGCGCATCGCGGAGTCGCCGCTCCAGCACGTCGTCGTCACCAACACGATCCCGCTCTCGGAAGCGGGCGAGCAAAATTCGAAGGTGCGCGTGAAGTCCGTCGGGCGTCTGCTCGGTGAGGCGATCAAGCGCATCCATCACGGAGACTCGATCTCGAGTCTGTTTGTCTGAACGGAAAGTCGTCGAAGGGAACCTGTCATGGCCGCGTCCACGGAATCGATCGGAAAGCTCACTGTCTCGCTTCGTAACCAGTCCGGTAAGGGCGCTGCGATCAAGCTGCGCCAGCAGGGCAAGGTTCCCGGTGTTTGCTACGGCGCGTCGCCCGGCGGCCGCATCGAGCCGCTGCCGATCGTCGTCGACGTCAAGGCGCTGCGCGCCGCGCTCGACCCGGTCCGCAAGCAGAACACGGTCATCGATCTGACGATCGAGGGCGACAGCAACCCGGTGAAGCTGCACGCGCTGGTCAAGGAGTACCAGGTGCACCCGATCCGCCGCGACATCACCCACGTCGACCTGCTCGCGATCGATCCGAACAAGGAAGTTCGCGCCGAGGTTCCGCTCGAGTTCACCGGCAAGCCGGCGGGCGCGATCAACGGCGGCCAGATCCGCATCGTCCTCCGCAGCCTCGAGGTTCGCGCGAAGCCGAGCGATATCCCGGTCAAGCTCACGGTCGACGTCTCGCCGCTCGAGATCGGTGACGTCGTCCACGTCTCCTCGATCGCGCTGCCCGACGGCGTGGCGGCGGTGACGGGTCGCGACCTCGCGGTCGTCACCTGCGCGGCGCCGGAAGAGGAGAAGATCGAGGCGGCTGCGGCTCCGGCCGAGGGCGCTGCTCCGGCGGCGGGCGCTGCTCC
>JABFXX010000288.1 GCA_013368795.1 Kofleriaceae bacterium | reverse complement strand
GACGCGGAGGAAGAGGAGGGCGCGATAGGCGAGGATCGGTGCGTCAGCGGCGGGGCGCAGCGCGACCGAGCCGGTCTTGGCGGGGGCGTAGAACGCCTCGAGCTCGCCGCCGAGCGAGAGGGTGGAGCGAAACGGGACGAACGTGAGTCTGCCGCCGAAGGCAGGGGCCGTCTGCGGGCGCTGGTCGGCGGGGACGGCGTCGCCGAGGCCGATGTCGCCGCCGAGGTAGCTGACGCCGATGAAGCCGCTTGCTTCGAATGGAGCGGGCTCAGCGAGCGCAGGGGTGGCTGGAAGAGCCAACAGCGCAAGGATCCCGGCGCGCACGCGTAAATTCTATACCCCCCGTCGGGGTCGCCTCCATTTTCGGCATACTGGCGGGTAGGTGAGCGTTTCTTCGGCGTGCTACACGCGGAGTGAGACTGATGGATAAAATCGTCGTCGAAGGCGGCGGGCGCCTGGTGGGCAAGATCCCGATCAGCGGCGCGAAGAATGCGGCACTGCCGCTCCTCGCCGCGGCCTTGCTGCCCTCTGGTGCCTCCACGTTCAAGAATGTGCCCGCGCTCGCAGACGTGCGAACGATGGCGAAGCTGCTGCGCATGCTCGGCTGGGACGCCGACAGCGGAGGCAAGGACCACACGCTCACGATTGCCCCTCCGACGGGCAAGAAGAAGCCGAAGCTCGAAGCGCCGTACGACCTCGTGAAGACGATGCGCGCGAGCGTGCTCGTGCTCGGGCCGCTGGTGGCGCGGTACGGGCGGGCGCGCGTGTCGATGCCTGGCGGGTGTGCGATCGGCGCGCGTCCGATCGATCAGCACCTGAAGGGGCTCGAGGCGATGGGCGCGAAGGTGACGCTCGCGCACGGCTACGTCGATGTCGAGGCGAAGCGCCTGAAGGGCGCGTCGATCATGCTCGACATGCCGACGGTGACGGGCTGCGAGAACATCATGATGGCGGCCGCGCTCGCGAAGGGGCGGACCGTCATCGAGAACGCCGCACGCGAGCCGGAGGTCGAGGAGCTCGGCCTCGTGCTCAACAAGATGGGCGCGAAGGTGAAGGGCGCCGGCACGCCGATCATCACGATCGAAGGTGTCGACGACCTGCAGCCGATCGAGCACTCGATCATGCCGGACCGGATCGAAGCGGGCACGTTCGCGGTCGGCGCGGCGATGACGAAGGGCGACGTGCTGCTCGAGGGCGCCCGGCCCGAGCACATGGACGCGATCATCGCGAAGCTGCGCACGATGGGCGCGGTGGTGACGGCCGAGGCCGGCGGGTTGCGCGTGAAGGGTGGCGACGTGATTCCCGCGGACATCACGACGCAGCCGCATCCCGGATTCCCGACCGACATGCAGGCGCAGTTCATGGTGCTTGCGTGCATGGCGAGGGGGCAGAGCGTGATCAAGGAGATGATCTTCGAGAACCGCTTCATGCACGTGCCCGAGCTCGGGCGCATGGGCGCGGACATCGTGATCACGGGCCGCGCGGCGGCGATCCGCGGCGGCAAGCCGCTCTCGGGCGCGAACGTGATGGCGACGGACCTCCGCGCGAGCGCGAGCCTGATCCTCGCGGGGCTCGTGGCGCAGGGGAAGACCGAGGTGCTGCGCGTGTATCACCTCGACCGCGGTTACGAGTCGATCGAGAAGAAGCTCAAGGCGGTCGGCGCCAAGATCAAGCGGGCGAAGGACGCGTGAGCTCGCGACCGATCATCCTCGCGCTGCCGAAGGGCCGCATCCTCGACGAGGCGGCCAAGGTCTTCGCGCGCGCGGGCTATGATCTGGCGCCGGTGTTTGCGGACTCGCGCAAGCTCGTACACGAGTGCGGGCCGCTGCGCGTGCTCGTGCTGCGCAACAGCGACATCGCGACGTACGTGTTTCATGGGGCGGCGGATGTGGGCATCGCGGGCAGCGACGTCCTGAACGAGGAGGCGAAGGAGCTCTACGAGCCGCTCGACCTCGGGATCGGGAAATGCCGGATGATCGTCGCCGAGCGCGCGGACGCGAGGGTCGACGAGAAGACGCAGGCTCACATTCGCGTCGCGACCAAGTACCCGCGGACGACGCGGGCGTATCTGCACCAGAAGGGCCTGACAGCGGAAGTGATCAAGCTGTCGGGCGCGATCGAGCTTGGCCCGCTGACCGGGCTGTGCGAGCGGATCGTCGACATCACGCAGACCGGCGAAACGCTGCGCCAGAACGGCCTCGTCGAGGTCGATACGGTGGCCGACGTATCGAGTCGCCTGGTGGTGAATCCAGCGCGCCTCAAGCTCGATGGCGACCGTCTCGGTACGTTGATCGACGCACTCGAGCGCGCGGTCCACGGCTGACGTAGTAGTATTTGCGCGAGTGTCGAGCGACCTTCGGCCATTCGTCGCGGAGGAGATCCGGTTGCATCCCCGCGTCGCGTACCAGGGGCTCCTCTCGGAAGAGGGGGCCGCAACGCGCGTAGCGGCCGCGTTGCCTCCGCTCTCGCGGTTCCGGCACGACTACGCCGGCGCGATCTCGATCGTCGACTGGGATCACCGGCTGCCGTCGTCGCAGCTCGTGCTGCGCGTGTACGGCTACTACTCCGAGGACACGCTCGAGGCAGGCTACGAAGCGTTCGACGATCGGCTCGAGATGATCGCCGAGCGGGACAAGTATCCCGAGTTCGACGTGCCGGACTTCGACTCGCTCGCTGCCGACGAGGCTTACGAATGCGAGCTGTCGCCGAGCGGCCAGGTCGGACGCTGCCGCCTGACGTCGGCGTGGCGACGGACGGTCGCGTCGCGCGATGCCCAGACCGCGGTCGGCCTCGTGCAGAACTGCGACGAGTACCAGAAGCTGGTCGCGGCCTCGCCGTCGCGGCCGACCTACCTTGGCGATCTCGAGGCAGTGAGCTGGACCCCGCCGTGCGAGAGCGACCACACGCGCTGGACGCTCGACGTCTGGTACCTGCTCGCGTTCGACGGCCGGATCGGCTCGGGGCGGTCGTTCCTCGCCGACCTCGAGACCAAGCAGATCATCTCCGTGCGCGACTTCAGCGTCCGCACGGGCTAAGCCCGGTCCGACCTCTCGAGCGCTGCGCCGAGCTCCTCGACGAGCGCGTCGCGCACCGCCTGCGGATCGACCGAGGGCGAGAGCGCGGCGAGCGAGCTCATGACGCTCGCCTCGAACCCGCACGGGTTGATCCGGCGGAAGTAGGAGAGGTCCGTCGTCACGTTGAGCGCGAGGCCGTGGAACGTGACCCACTTGCGGCACGCGATGCCCATCGAGCAGAGCTTCTTGCGCGCGCCGTTCGGGTCGGTCGTCCACACGCCGGTCTTGCCGGGCTCGCGATCGGTCGTGAGCCCCGCGGCGCGCGCGCACGTCTGGATGACGGCCTCCTCGAGGTTGCGCAGGAACTTGTGGAGGTCGCGCTCGGCGTCGCCCTCGAGGAGGACGATGGGGTAGGCGACGAGCTGGCCGGGACCGTGATAGGTGACGTCGCCGCCGCGCTCGATCTCGATGACCGGGACGTCGCCCGGCGCGAGCACGTTCTGCTGCGAGTCGCGCCGGCGGCCGAGCGTGAAGACGTGCGGGTGCTCGACGAGGATCAGCGTGTCGGGGACCGCGCCGATCTGGCGCTGCTCGACGAGCGCGAGCTGGCGTTGCCAGACGTCGCGGTAGTCGGCGGTGCCGAGATCGAGGACCTGCCAGGGCTTGGTCATCGATCTGGCGTCTACCACGCCTCGGGGCGATCAGCGATTCATGATGTGGACGGCCTCGCCCAGCGACGCGGCGGCGGCCTCCATGATCGACTCGGACAGGGTCGGGTGCGGGTGGATCGTCAGGCGGAGGTCGTCGACGACCGCACCCATCTCGATCGCGAGCGCGCCCTCGGAGATGAGGTCGCCCGCGCCGTTGCCGACGATGTGGAGGCCGAGCAGCTCGCCGGTCTTGCCATCGGCGACGACCTTGACGAAGCCGTCGGTGTCGTTGACCGAGAGCGCGCGCCCGAGCGCGGCGAACGGGAACTTGCCGACCTTGAGCGAGGTGTGGCCCTTGGCCTTCGCCTCGTCCTCGGTGAGGCCGGTCGACGCGATTTCGGGATCGGTGAAGACGACAGCGGGGATCGTGCGGACGTCGAACGCCGCCTTGTGGCCGGCGATGACCTCGGCGACGACCTCGCCCTCCTTGGTCGCCTTGTGCGCGAGCATCATGCCGCCGACGAGGTCGCCGATCGCGTAGATGCCCGGGACGTTCGTGCGGAGCTTGTCATCGACGGTGACGAAGCCGCCCTTGCCGACGGCGACGCCCGCGGCCTCGAGGCCGAGGTTCTCGCTGTTCGGCTTGCGGCCGATCGAGAGCAGGATCTTGTCGGCGTCGATCTGCGCGGTCTTGCCATCGGCGAGCTCGACGGTGAGGACGGCGCGATCGCCCTTGTCCTCCCAGCTCTTGGCCTTGGTGTTCGCCATGACCTCGACGCCCATCTTCTTGAGCTTGCGCTCGACGACGGCGACGCAGTCCTTGTCCATCGACGCGAGCACGCGCGGCAGCGCCTCGACGACGGTGACCTTCGTGCCGAACTTGGCGTAGACCATGCCGAGCTCGAGGCCGATGTAGCCGCCGCCGATGACGATCATGCGGCCGGGGACGTGATCGAGCGCGAGCGCGCCGGTCGAGTCGATGATGCGGTTCTGATCGACCTTGAAGCCGGGGATCTCGAGCGGGCGCGAGCCGGTCGCGAGCACGATGTTCTTCGCGATGATCGTCTGCGTGCCGTTCTTGCCGGTGACGGTGATGCGGTGACCGTCGGGGCCCGACTTCTCGAGCTTGGCGCTGCCGTCGATGACCTCGACGCCGTTGCCCTTGAGCAGCGTACGAACGCCGCCGGTCAGCTTGTTGACGACGCCGCCCTTCCACGTCTGCAGGCGCTTCATGTCGAGCGACGGCTTCTGGGCGAGCACGATGCCGAGATCGTCGGCGTGCCCCATCTTTTCGTACATCTTCGCGGCGTGGATGACGGCCTTGCTGGGGATGCAGCCGACGTTGAGGCAGACGCCTCCCACGTACTCGCGCTCGATGATGGCGGTCTTGACCTTGAGCTGACCTAGCCGAATGGCAGCGGGATAACCCCCAGGTCCGGCGCCAATGACGACTGCGTCGAAACGTTGCTCGGGCATGGGCGTCTCATACCACGTGTTGATGTCGAGGGAACGGCGTGGTCACCTCTTCGCCGTCACGTCGGTGAGGCGCAGGTCTGCGAGCTGATTCTGGAATTTCACGCGCGTCAACATCAGCTGCTCCTGCGCGTCGACGATCGCGATCGTCGCCTTCTGCATGCGGTCGGTCGTCTCGGCGAGTCGTGCGCGCAGCGCCGCCATCAGGTCGCCGCTCGTCTTCACGAGCTTCAGCGTGACGAGCTGGGCGTGGAGCTCGCCGGAGCGCTGGCGGTACTCGGCCAGCTGATCGCGCAGCGTCGAGATCTTGTCGGTGAGGTCGGCCGCGGACTTGTTGGTGTCGAGCAGCGCCTTGACCTGGGACTTGAGGTCGGCCGACGCGTCGGGCTCGTCGATGAACACCTTCATCATGTCGAGGGCCTCGGTCGAGCCGAGCTGCATCGAACGCTCGACCGGCGTCGCCTCGGCGATCGTGACGTACTTCGTCTCGTGCGGCGCGAGATCGATCTCGAACAGGTCCGAGTCGCCGACCTTCATCTTCTTGTCGGGCGCCTCGACGAGCGTCCAGTCGCTTTCGAGGCGATGACGCAGGTAGAGCTTCGCGGGCTGGGCGAGGCGACTCGTGACGGTGAAGCGCGTCTGCCGGCGATGCTGGATCTCGGCGGTGATGATGCCGCGCTGCGCGGTGACGAGCTTCGCGATGCGGTCGGAGTCGGTGGCGTTCTTCGACACGATGATCTGGCGATCCGACGCGAACGGGACGACGACCGAGGCGTGCGGCGGCACCGGCTCGGTGATGCCCTCGCCGATGAACCGGCCCTCGCCGTAGACGGTGACCGGGCCGGGCTCGAGCGTGTCGTCGGTCGGGTTGTCGAGTCGCACCGCTTTGAAGGCGAAGCGATCGTCGCCGCGCTCGGAGATCGGGTCGTAGAGGTAGACGACGCCGCCGGTCGTCTCGCCGTGGAGCATCGCGACCATCGCGCTCGTGCCGGCGCGCACGTTCATCGGCCGGTCGGCCATGAAGTGGCTCTCGCCGACGGGCGTGTCGGACGTCGCACCGCGCGTCGCGCTCGGCGGTGCGCTCGCGGTCGGATCGGTCTTCGTTGGCGCGATCGCGTAGACGCGGATGCGGTGCTCCTGCGAGCCGGTCTTGTGGACGACCTTGATGCGCGTCGCGGGGACGCCGTCGTCGATCAGCTTGTGCTTGACGGCCTCTGCGCGCTTGGCGACCTCGGCCGCGTTGAGGCCGTACGCCTCGACGACGACATCCTTCTTCGACTTGAGCACCTTGTCGACGATGCCGGCGAGCTTGGCGTCGCCCTGCTTGATCGGCGACGGCGGGATGTACCTGCTACCGCCATCGCTCGACGAGCCGGGCGCTGCGCCGAGCGCGCTCTCGAACGTCCGACCGGGCACCGGGATGTTGCGGACGTAGTCGCGAGTGATCGTCACGCCCGTCGAGGTCGATGCGACATCGACCATCGGTGCGGTGTCCTGGACCGCGATCGTCTCGCCGGCGCCCATCGAGTTGTCGAGCTTCTGGTACACGGGCGTCGTCTTGCCCGCGCCGACGGTGATGCCGTTGCGCTCGATGGTCTGATCGCCGTAGTAGAACGTGATCAGGTACTGGCCGGGCGGCGCGTCGGGGATCGAGTACTCGCCCTGGCTGCCGGTGATCGCGGTGAACGTCTGCTTGCTGTTGTTGGTCGGCGTCGCGATGACGGTGACGCCGGCGACCTTCGTGCCGCTCTTCTTGTCGCTGACCTCGCCGCGAATGCCGCCGGTCTTTGGCTGCACCGGTGCAGGCGAGCTGCTCGGGCTGTTCGTGCCGGTCGTGTCGACGCCGCCGGTGTAGCCGGCCGTGTTGACGCCGTCGACGTAGTACTGGTCCTCGAGGCTCGAGCTGCCGGAGAACGCGACGCCAGCGCCGTCGTTTTGCGAGCCCGGCGTCGCGCGCACCTCGTCGCCACCGAGCGACGCGAGCTCCTCGACCTCCCCGGCGCTGTTCGCGTCATACGGCGACATGCCGGTCGGCGGCGCGACCGCGAAGCGCTCCTCGCCCTGCAGGAGGTCGCGGTCGATGCGGCGCACGCTCCACAGGTCGTAGCGAAACGACAGCGCGGACGACGCACCGACGCCGACGAGCACGTTCTTCCAGTCCTCGCCGGAGACGTTGTCGACGATCGCCCAGCCTTCGAGCATCACCTTGTCGTCGGCACCGACGACCACGCGGTAGCTCGGCTTCCACGCTGGCGACTCGGTGACGTACGTGAGCAGCACGTCGCCGTTCTGTGCGGCGTCGGTCGTCTCGAGCGTCATCGTCAGGTAGCTGCCGTCGTCTGCTTCCTGGCGCGGGATCGAGACCGCGAGCGGCTTGCGCGTCACCGGATCGACGACGGTCAGCGACTTCAGGAAGTCGTCGACGCGGTCGCGAGGGACGTGCACCGCCACCTTGCCGTCGACGACCTTCGCGGTGCGCTCGTAGAACGCGACACCGTTGCGGTAGATGACGACGCGGCCGAGCACCGCACCCTCGACCGAGATTCGCGGCGGCTTGTGAGCGCATGCCGCGAGGATGGACAGCGAGAGGGCGAGCTGAGTGAAGCGGCGCATACTCTCGATGTACGCGCTGACCGCGCGACCGAGCCATGACGCGCTGCTGACTCGCGGTTAGCCGCAGCGGTGTCGCACCCATGCGGAGTGTCGCAGTCGGGTGCAGCGCGCTCCGTGAGTCTCAGTGCGAGTGCGGCGACTTCACGCGATCGGCGGCGAGGAGCTCGGTCAGCTGCTCGCGCAGGTGCCACGGCTGCTCCTCGTAGACGTCGTCGACGAGCGTCTCGACGGCCGGCGGTCCCGCGGCCTCGGCGCGCGCGATCGCTTCGCGGACGTCGGTCTCGAGCTTCGCCGCGAGTGCCTCGCGCTCGCCCGCCTCGAGCCAGCCCTTCGCCTTGAGGAAAGCCTCCATGCGGCGCAGCGGATCCTTCTGGTGGCGCCACACCTCGGTGACCTTCTCGTCGCGGTAGCGCGTCGGATCGTCCGAGCTCGAGTGCGCGCTCACGCGATACGTGAGCAGCTCGACAAAACTCGGGCCGTCGCCGCGGCGCGCCTTCTCGGCGGCGTAGCGTACGGTCTCGTAGACGGCGAACACGTCGTTGCCGTCGGCGCGCAGCGGCTCGATGCCGTAGCCGAGGCCCTTGATCGCGATCGTCTCCGACGCGGTCTGGATGTGGCCCGGCGTCGAGATCGCCCACTGATTGTTCTGGCAGATCAGCACGACCGGCGACTTCATGACGCCGGCGAAGTTCATCGCGACGTGGAAGTCCGCCTCGGACACGCCGCCGTCGCCCATGAAGCCGATCGCGCAGCGGCCGGTGTGACCCTGGATCTTCATCGCCATCGCGATGCCGACCGCGTGCGGGATCTGCGTCGACACGCACGACGACATCTGCACGTAGTGGTGCTCGCGATCGCACGGGTGACACGGCAGCTGGCGGCCCTTCGTCACGTCGGTCGCGTTGCCGAAGATCTGCGAGATGTACGCGTCGAGCGTCATGCCGCGGTAGAGGCCGACGCCAGCCTCGCGTAGCGCCGGGACGATCCAGTCTTCCGGCGCGCTCGCCGCAGCGGAGCCGACGACCGCGGCCTCCTGACCCATCGCCTCGCCGTAGAAGCCGATGCGGCCCTGGCGCTGGAGCGCCATCATGCGCGCGTCGGTGACGCGGATCCGGAGCATGCCTTCGAACAGCTGGCGCGAGAGCTCGCGATCGAAGCCGGCGAGCCCTTGCTCGTCGATCGGCGTGCCGTCATCGGCGAGCAGCTGGAACAGGCCACGTGCCTTGGCCTCGTCGTCGCCCTCGAAGTAGGAGTGCGCGGCCGAACGGCTCGCGGAGATGGCGTGAACCATGTCCCGGAATCTAGCGATCTACAGACCGCCGGTCCACCACGCGCGCGCCTCGAGGTCGGTGCACAGGACGTGTGCGTGATCGAGCGCAACCGCGTCGAGCGCGACCTCCGTCCACATCGACGCACCGAGCTGCGGCGTCGACGCGGTCCCGTCGTAGTTGTCGACGAAATCGAACGCGAGCGCGCCGTCCTCGCCCGTGGTCGCGAACCGGTGCCCCTCGACGTCGTACTGCATGCGGCCCTCGAGCTGGCCGCTCGGCAGCGTCGCGACGTAGCCGCCGTTGTTGCACACGATCAGCATCTCGCTGGTGTTCCGCTCGTAGACCACGTCGCCGGCGCCATCGAGGCCACCGCAGAAGCCGGGGCAGCCGGTGTTGACGAGGGCCGAGACAACCAGAAGCGAGGCGGCGAGCACGTTGCGCATGCCCGCCCATATCGCAACGCCGGTACCACCTACTCGGCCTGCGATCTCGCGACCTTGGCTCGCACGACTTGGTCGCCATCCTGCCAAGCCTGACATCCGTGTCAGGGCCGGAAATGGGGTCGGACCCCGTTCTCTCCGTTCGAAATGGAGAAAATGGGGTCGGACCCCATTTCAGGTCAGGAGCTTGTTACCCGGCCGGGTGGGGTCGGGCAGGGCGTCGGGCTCGTCGACGTCGTGGACGGGCGCCGCGCGGACCATGGGCGGGTCGCTGCCACGCTGCGAGCGCGGCTGGACGTTGGGATGGATCATGGGCGGCGCGCTCGGCGCCTTCGCTCGCGGTGCGCTCGGCAGATCGTCGACCGAGGGCTCGCGCTCGGGCGGCGGCGGCTCGTCGGCCTCGATCTCGGTGATCTCGGGCTCCTCGTCCTCGGGCGGGATGGCGCCGAGCATCGCGAGGCCCTCCTCGAGGAACGCGGCGAACCGCTCGCGATCGAGGTGATTGCGACGGGCCTCGGCCTCGGCGCCCTCGACGCGCGCTTGCAGCTCGATGTTCGAGGCGGTGAGCTGCTCGCCCTGCTGCAGCGCGGTGACGAGGCGCTGCTCGATGACCCACTTCGCGGCCTCGACCTGCGCCGCGCGTTCGCGCGCCTCGGCGTGCTCCTGCTGGAGCCGCTTCTCGGAGTCGCGCAGCTTCGTCGTCGTCTGCTCCCACAGTTGCTCGCGGACGGCGGCGTTGCGCTCGGCTTTGTCGAGCGCGGCGGTGCTGGCCTCGAGCTCGCTGTTGAGGCGATTGACGTCGGCGGCGTGGGCGCGCGCCTTCGCCTCGAGCTCGGCGGCGTGGGCCTCGCTCGCCTGCTGGGTCTCCCACTTGTGCAGCTCGGCGCGCTCGCCGAGCTCGCGCAGGTGCTCCGCGCGTGTCGCCGCGAGCTCGCTCGTCAGCCGCTCGATCTCGGCGTTGAGGTTGCGCGCCTCGGCGACCTTGGGTTCGAGCTCGCCGCGAATCGCCGCGAGCGAGCGCTCGTGCGCACCGCGCAGCTCGCCGAGCTCGGCCTCGTGCGCGATGTTCTGGCGATCGAGCGTCGCCTTCATCGCGGCCTCGGCGGCGTCGACGGCGGCGCGCTTCTGCAGCTCGAGGCGCGCGACCTGCGCGGCGTGCTGCTCCTCGATCGCGGACGACTCTTCCTTCCACAGCGCGCGTGCGCGGTCGAATGCGGCGTTGAGCTCGTCGAACTGCACGGCCATCGCGCCGCGTTCGGCGCGCTCGCGCTCGAGCTGATGGGCGAGCTCGTCGGCGGCGGCGACCGCCTCGGCGAGGCGCTGCTCGGTGCCCGCGCTGCGCGCCTGGAAGTCGCCGAGCTCTTCGAGCCTGTGCTGGGACTCGCGCAGCTCGCTGACCGCGGCTTCGTATGCCTCGGCGATCTCGACGCGCTTCTCGACGGAGGCGGCGAGCTCGTCGTCCTTGTTCGCGAGCTCGCGTTGCGCGTCGGCAAGCTGGCGCTGCAGGCGCGACAGCTGGCGGCGAAGCGCGAGCTCGGTGTCGCCGTCGCCGAGCTGCGAGGTGTCCGTGCGCGGCATTGCGGGCGGCGCGGTGCCGGCCGAGACGTTCGGCAGCGGTCCCGGTGGTGTGCCCGTCGCAGGCGCGCCCGTCGGGACGCGGCGTGGAGGCGCCACGGGTCGCGGTGCCGCGAAGACACGGTCGACCCGGAAATTGTCGCCTGTGGTGCCGGCGTCGTCCGGCTCCTGGCGGTGGTCCCGCCCCACCTTCTTGGTCACAGGGCAGGAACTATAGCGCGGGTGCTTAGACCATCTCCATGAACATCGTCGTCGGATCCTCCAGGAGGCTCTTCACGTCCTGCAGGAACATCGCCCCGTCCCAGCCGTCCGCGAGGCGATGGTCGACAGAGATGGAGAGGTTCATGAGATGTCGGATAACGATCTGACCGTTCCGAACCGCCGGTTTCTCCTCGATCTTGTGGACGCCGATGATGGCGACCTCGGGGAAGTTGATGATCGGCGTGGCCAGGACACCGCCCAGCTTGCCGAGCGAGCTGATCGTGAACGTCGAGCCGGTCAGCTCCTCGCGCGTCGCGGTGTTGTTGCGGACGGCCTCGGCCAGGCGATCGATCTCCTTCGACAGGTCGAAGATCGAGCGCTTGTCGGCATCGCGGACGACGGTGACCACGAGACCCTGCGGTCCCTGGGCCGCGATCCCGATGTGGTAGTACTTCTTGCGGACGATCTCCTGCGTCGCCTCGTCGAGCGAAGCGTTGAGCATCGGCCACTTCTTGAGACCAGACACCACCGCCTTCACGATGAACGGCAGGTAGTTGAGCTTCACGCCGCGCTCGGACGCGCGCGACTTCGCGCGGTCGCGCACCGCGACGAGCTCGGTCATGTCGATCTCTTCGACGTACGTGAAGTGAGCGGCCGTTGCCTTGCTACGGGCCATCGACTCGGCGATGCGCTTGCGCATGCCACGGAGCGGGATGCGCTCCTCGTCGCCGCCCTTCGCGATCGCCATCGGCGCGTACGCCGGCTTCGCCGCGACGGTCGCCGCCTGCGGCGCGTTCTGGAAGCGCTTCACGTCGTCGGTCGTGACGCGGCCGTGCTTGCCGGTCGCCGGCACGCGGCCGATCTCGACGCCGAGCTGGCGGGCGAGGCGGCGCGTCGCGGGCGTCGCGAGCACGCGCTCGCGCGACGTCGTCGCGTCGACGACCTCGATGCCGCCCGAGGCCGAACCCGACGGCACGTTGTGCGCGACCTGGGCGTGCATCTGCGGCGCGGGCGCCGGCTTCTTGCTGCCGCCGTTGCCGTTACCGTGGCCGTGCGACGGCGGCGGTGCGGCAGGCACCGACTTCGCGCCAGCTTCTTCCTCGATGGTGACGAGGATCTTGCCGACGGGCGCGATGTCGCCGTCCTTGAAGTGAAGCTTCTTGATCGTACCGGCGCGCGGCGAGGGCAGCTCGACGGTCGCCTTGTCGGTCATCACTTCGACGAGGGGCTGGTCGAGCTTGACGACGTCACCCTCCTTGACCTTCCAGGCGACGATCTCGCCCTCAACAACGCCTTCGCCGATATCCGGCATGTAGAAGTCGAACGCCATCGTTACCACTCCAAGGTCTGGCGGATCGCGGTGAGAACGCGATCGGCGTTGGGCATGTACTCGTGCTCGAGAGAATACGGGAACGGGGTATCGAAACCGGTGACGCGCAGGATGGGCGACTCGAGGTGCTCCATCGCGCGCTCCTGGATCGACGCGATGAGCTCCGCGCCGAAGCCACAGGTGCGCGGCGCCTCGTGGACGATCACGCACCGATTCGTCTTCTTCACCGACTCGAGGATCGTGTCGATGTCGAACGGCATCAGCGTGCGCAGGTCGATGACCTCGACGGAGATGCCGGCCTCAGCGGCCTTCTTCGCGGCCTCATCGGCGATCGAGACCATGCCGCTCCACGCGATCACCGTGCACTGGCTGCCCTCGTTCGTGATCGCGGCCTTGCCGAGCTCGACGGTGTAGTCGCCGTCCGGCACCTCGCCGCGGCTCGCGCGGTAGATGCGCTTGGGCTCCATGAACAACACCGGGTCGTTCTGGCGCATCGATGCCAGGAGCAGGCCCTTCGCGTCGTACGGGTTGCTCGGCGCGACGACCTTCAGGCCCGGCGTGTGGATGAACAGCGCCTCGGGCGACTGCGAGTGATAGTGACCGCCGCGGATGCCGCCGCCGACGGGCGTGCGGATCACGACCGGGCACGGATACTGGCCGCCGGAGCGATACCGGAACTTCGCCAGCTCGTTCACGATCTGATCGAACGCCGGGAAGATGAAGTCGCCGAACTGGATCTCGGGCACCGGGCGCAGGCCGTAGAGCGCCATGCCGATCGCGGTGCCGATGATGCCCGCCTCGGCGAGCGGCGTGTCGATCACGCGCTCCGCGCCGAACTCGTCGTAGAGCCCGCTCGTCGCGCGGAACACGCCGCCGAACTTGCCGATGTCCTCGCCGAGGACGACGACGCGCTGGTCCGCGCGCATCTGCACCTGCAGCGCGCTTCGGACCGCTTCGATGATGTTCATGACGGGCATGCTGCTTATCCGTGGTGGTGCGGGTTCTTGGTGCGACCTTGCTGGGCGAGCCAATCGCGCTGCTCGCGCAGGTTCCAGGACTGCTCCTGGTATACGTCGTCGAACATCGTTTCGACCGGCGGTGCAACCTTGTGATCGGCGGCCGCGAGCGCGTCCGTGATCTCCTGGTTGTACCTATCGGCGAGGTCCTTCTCGTGAGCCTCGCTCCATAGATCGCGGTGGCGCAGATAGCCGCGCAGCCGATTGATCGGATCCTTCTTCTCCCAGATCTCGGGCTCCTTCGGATCGCGATACACGCTCGGATCGTCGGAGCTCGAGTGGCCCTGCACGCGGTACGTCAACGCCTCGATCAATGTCGGGCCCTCGCCGGCGCGCGCCCGCTCGATCGCCTCGCTCGCGACCGCCCACACCGCGAGCACGTCGTTGCCGTCGACGCGCACGCCCGGCATCCCGTAGCCGAGCGCCTTCTGCGCGAACGTCTTCGACGCGGTCTGCCTCTCCTTCGGTACGCTGATCGCCCAGCCGTTGTTGCGGCAGAGGAACACGCACGGCGCCTTCCACACGGCCGCGAAGTTGAGGCCGACGTGGAACTCGCCCGTCGACGAGGTGCCCTCGCCGAAGAACACCATCGACACGTCGTCCTTGCCCATGACCT
Organism: Kofleriaceae bacterium; assembly: GCA_013368795.1. Taxonomy (GTDB): domain Bacteria; phylum Myxococcota_A; class Polyangia; order Haliangiales; family Haliangiaceae; genus JABFXX01. Next base: position 5,004 of record JABFXX010000288.1, on the reverse strand, counting down.
TGGCCGCGTACGCCGCGCCGACCGCCTGCGGAATCTGCGTCCCAACGGGTGAGCTGATCGACACCAGATTCAGCCAGCTCGCCGAGTGATGAACCGGCATCTGCCGGCCCTTGATCGGGTCGCCCTCGTTGCCGAACAGCTGATCGATGAACTGCTGGATCGTGTAGCCGCGCCAGAACCACGCGCCCTGCTCGCGATAGCTCGGGAAGATCCAGTCGCCCTCGCGCAGCGGCGCGACCGCGAAGTGGCTCGCCTCTTCGCCGATCGACTTCATGTAGAAGCCGAGCCTGCCCTGGCGCTGCAGCCGCATCATGCGGTCATCGACGATCCGCACGAGCAGCATCGTGTCGAAGATCTTCTGCAGCGTCGCGTCCGGGATCTCCGGCACGCGCGCTCCCGGCAATGGCCGGCCGTCGTCGTCGAGGACGCGGCGCAGGTCATCTTGCACGGGGAGTGCGACCATTTCGGCGCTACGTTATCTGGCGCCGACGAGGAGTCAAGGATCGCTGGCCAGTTGCGTTGGTGCACTGCGGCGTGGATATTCGGCGCGTGATCTGGGTTCTCCTCGTGGTGCTGACGGTGCTCGGTGGCGTCGCCGCAGTCGGAGTTGCGGCGCGCAATCGCAAGGCACTGCCGAGCGGCTCGCCGAAGGCACTCACCGACGGCAGCGACAAGCTCCTCGAGCGCACGGTGCGAGATCTCCGCGTCAACGACGTCCTCACGATCGATGGACGCGACTTCATCTGCGAGGGCGCGATCGACTACGACGAGGACGGCCACCGCTGGGTCGCCGGTCGCTGCGTCGACGGCTCCGATGTGAAGTGGGTGATGGTCGGCCTCGAGCGAGCCGGCACGAGTGCGACGCGCCTGCTCACGCAGGACGAGCAGACCCCGATCACCGGCTATCCGCCGGAGGCCCTCGTGATCGGCGAGACGCGCTTCGCGCTCGACAAGCGCGGCACCGCGACGTGCTCGCTCAAAGGCGATGTCGGCCCGCTCGGCGGCCTCACCAAAGATCGGCCGGAAGGCCACACCGAGCGCTGCCGGTGGTGGCTCTACTCCGCGCCCGGCGAGGACACGCTCGTCGTCGAGCAGTGGGGCGCCGACTATCGCGTGCTCAAGGGCAAGAAGGTCGGCGACGCGACCATCGAGCTGATGCCCGGCAGCTGATGCGCTCGCTGTGCATCGCGCTCGTGCTTGCCGCCTGCTCGGGGAAGAAGGCCGATCCTGCGCCGGAGGCCACCGGCTCGCAGCCGCCGCCGAGTGGCAGCTCGCTCACGCCGCCGAGCGGCAGCTCGCGGACCCCGATCGATGCCGACCGTCCGATCGACGCGAGCCCGCGCGCGCGAGTCGAACGCGACGTCGACACGAGCGGCTTCAGCCGGGCGTGCAAGGCTGACGCGGATTGCCGGCTCGTCGAGACCGCGCCGTGCAACCGTTGCGGCTGTGCGACCACGCCGATCGCGGCGAGCGAGGAGCCTCGGTTCAAGGCGGCGATCGCCGAGCTCGGTGACTGCGAGGCAGTCCAGATCTGGGGCTGCTTCGAGTGCGAGAAGCTGGCGCCGGCATGCGAGGCCGGCCAGTGCATCGCGAAGTCGCTCGAGGCGCTGCCGCCCGACGCAGAGTGCCACGCCGATGCGGACTGCGTGATCTCGTGCGCCAGGCAGGGCGAGTGTTGCCCGATGCTCGGCTGCGAGGACGTCGTGCCGAAGGCGAAGGCCGACGAGGCGCTCGCGTACAACGCCGAGCACTGCAGCGCCGAGCAACTCGCCGCGTGTCCGCCGCCGCGCGCGAAGGCCGACTATATGAGGCCGCGCTGCTTCCGCGGCAGGTGCGTAGGCCAGTACCGCAAGCGGTGACCTGCGGATCGTCTGCGTATACGTGGACTTTGACGGCGACGGCGACGTGGACTTGGTCGAACCGCGGGAACTGCCAAGACATCGCTGACAGATCGCCGTACAGGTCGTTGACGGTCAGCTGGGATGCCGGTGGACAGTTTGAGCGTCAGCTCGCGAGCCTCTCTAGCTGGCTCGCGGTGACCGTTGCAGGCTCGATCTCGCCGAGGTCGAGCTCGTAGAACCAGATCCGGTCGACGTCCACGAATACGAGGACGTCATTCGCACGTCCTTGTCGCGGTCACTTCACGTTCTTGTAGAGCCACGCGACCATCGGTGCGGTTGCCTTGGCGTGCTTGACGAGCCAGTCGGCGAGGCCGGGCTTGTGCAACAGGCCCTTCGGGATCTGCGGCATCCCGCCCGTGAGGCCCTTCATCTTGAGAAGCTCGGCGCGCGGATGCTCGGGGTCGAAGCCCTTCGGCACCTTCTTGTAGTCGTCGTGGCCGCCGGCGGGATACCCGGCCTTGCGGAGCTTGCCGATGATCGCGGCGATCTCCTTGCCGGTCTTGTCGGCGGCGACGAGCTTGCGCCAGCGAGGTAGCTCCTTGTCGTCGAAGAAGTAGGTGCCGACGCCGACAAACTCCTCGTCGAGGCCAAGATGGACGTAGAGCGCGGCGAGGTTCTCGCGCAGTGGGATCGAGCCGGCGACGTGGGTCTTGTACGGCGACTTGTCCTTCGAGAAGCGCGTGTCGCGGTAGATGCGGAACAGCTTCGGCTTGCCGAGCTTGATCGGCGCGTAGGATCTGGCGAGCTTGGTGGAGACCTCGTCGAGGAGCGCGGTCATCGGCTCGACCCACACGCGCTTGTAGCGATCCTTGTTCGCCTCGAACCACTCGCGGTTCATCTCGACCGAGAGCTCGTGGAGGAACTGTATGGCGTCGCGATCGAAGCCCTTGAACGCGGTCATCGGCCGCGAGGTTATCAGGCGGGCAGATCGAACGTGAACGTCGTGCCTTCGCCGGGAACGCTCCGCACGTCGAGCCGACCGCCGTAGCTGAGGACGATGTCGCGCACGACGGTGAGGCCCAGGCCGGTGCCCGCGTCGCCCTTCGTCGTGAAGAACGGCTCGAAGATCTGATCGAGCTCGGACTCGGGAATGCCGGCACCGGTGTCGCGCACCGAGCAGATGATGCGGCGCTCGTCGACACTCGGAGAGACCTCGACCGTGATCCGGCCCTCGTGGCCGATCGCATCGACCGCGTTGGTGATGAGGTTGACGAGGATCTGTTCGATGCGCGTGCGGTTGACGGTGACCGTGACCGGCTTGTCGGGCAGCGCGAGCTGGACAGCGAGCCTGCCCAGCTTGCCGGCGAGCTTGAGCATCGCGGCAACGTCGCGGACGACGCCATTGAGATCGAGCGGCTCGACGTGGTCTGGGCCGGGCCGCGCGAGCTGCATGAGGCGCTCGCCGTGTTCGGCGATGTGATCGCCGACGCGCTCGAGCTCGGGGAGGATGCGGCGGGCGAAGCTGGTCGCGTCCTCGCCTGCGGAGATCGCGGCGGCGAGCTCGTCGACCGCGGCGATCTGGACCTGGGCGATGTTGCGGAGCTCGTGGCCGACCCCGCCGGCGAGCGTGCCAAGGGTGGCGCGGCGTTCGGCGAGCAGGAGCTGGGTCCGCGTTTGATCGAGCTGGGATTCGATCTGGGACTTGGCGGTGCGCAGCTCGTCCTCCAGGGCGCGGCGGCGGCGGATCTCGGCCTCCTTTTCGGCGAGGAGCTGCCGCATCTCGCGGACGTCGCGCGCGACGAGCACGATGCCCTGGAGCGTGCCGCGGTCGTCGATGACGGGCGAGCCGGTGATCGAGATCGGGATGCGCTCGCCCTTCTTGCTCACGAGCCAGGACTCCTCGCGGCGCAGGACGTCGCCGTCCTCGATGCGGCGGCGCACGACCGTGCGCATGCCGGAGCTCTCATCGACGAGCAGGCGAGAAATTGCGAGGCCGCACAACTCCTCTCGCGTGTAACCGGAGAGATGCGTCGCGCCGGAGTTCGTGAGCGTAATCCGACCCTCTGCATCCACCATCATCACCGCGTCGACCATCGCCTCTAGGACGAATTCGATCACTACGCGGGCGACGATAACACGCTGAGCGTTAGAGTCGCGCTGTGGCTCGCTGCTCCACGTGTCACCGCCGTTTGAAATCGGGGCGAGCGTGTCCCGTGCACGGAGGCACGGTCGCCGAGGTCGCACCGGTCGCGGCCGAACCATTCGCGTGGCCCGAGCCAGTCGGGGGCTTGCTCGGCGCGGGCGGCTTCGCTGCGGTGTGGGAGCTTGGCCCTGACCGCGTCATCAAGGTTGCACACGCGAGTCACGACCTGGCGCGCGCGAGGCTACACCGCGAGGCAGAGGCGATGCGCGCGGTGCAGGCCGCGAGCGGCGCGCAGCGAGCGGTGCCGCGCGTGCACGACAGCGGCGTACTCGCCGATGGCCGCGCATACATCGCGATGGATCGGGTAACTGGGACCACGGTGTCGGATCTCCTTGCAGAGGGGACGATGCGCGCGCCTGAAGCGATCGCGCTCGCGCTGTCGGCGCTCGAGTCACTCGGGAAGATTCACGCGGCAGGGTTCGTACATCGCGATCTCAAGCCCGATAACCTCGTGCGCACGCCCGCGCTGAACGTCGTGATCCTCGATCTCGGCCTCGCGCGAAAGCTGCCAGCGGACCCGGACGATCCGACGCGCGCGGGCGTGCAGGTCGGCTCGCTCGAGTACATGCCGCCGGAGCAGATCGCCGACTCGGCGAGCGTCGACGAGCGCAGCGATCTGTACGCGTTCGGCTGCGTGCTGTACGAGCTGCTCGCGGGACGCCCGCCGTTCGTCGGCGATGCAGCGGCACTCGAGCGCGCGCACGCGGCGCTGCGGCCGCCGAGGCTCGGCGCGACGGTGACGATTCCGGCGGCGATCGATCTGCTCGTCGGTGATCTGCTCGCGAAGGATCGCGCGCGCAGACCCGAGAGCGTCGCCGCGGCGCGCGAGCGCTTGATCGTGTCGCGCGACGAGCGCACGCCGCCGAAGATGAGCCACTCGGTGTCGATGCTCCGCGAGGGCAAGCAGCCGGTCGTGCTGCTGTGGGCCGAGCTGCCGCGCGTCGATCGCGCGCTGCTGTC
>JABFXX010000303.1 GCA_013368795.1 Kofleriaceae bacterium | reverse complement strand
CCCGGGTGGGTCAGTCACCTCGAGCTGCAGTGGCACTACCTCGGCATGGAGGCATTCTACGGCCAGCTTGCAGAGTCGTTCCGGTTGGTGTTCTACGACCGCCGCGGATGCGGGCTGTCGGAGCGAGAGCGCGATGACTTCACGCTCGAGGCGGAGGTGGCCGATCTCGAGAGCGTGATCGACGAGGCCGCACCCGGCGAAGCAGTGTCGCTACTCGGCGTGTCTCAGGCAGGCCCGATCTGCATCGCCTATGCGGCGGGGCACCCGGAGCGTGTAACCCACCTCGTGCTGAACGGCGCGTACCACATCGGCGCTGCGGTCGCGCCGACCGAGCTGCGCGCGAGCTTGGTCGCGCTGGTGCGCGCGAGCTGGGGCATCGGTTCCGACGCGCTCGCGTCGATCTTCGTGCCCACCGACGATCCAGACTTCCGCAAAAACCTCGCGAGATTCCAGCGCGAGGCGACAACCAGAGAGATGGCCGCAGCGCTGCTCGAGAGCGGGTATCGCTTCGATGTCGCGGACCAGCTAGCGGCAGTGCGCGCGCCGACGCTCGTGATTCATCGCCGTGGCGATCGTGCGATCGCGAGTCGGTTCGCCGCGGAGCTCGCGGCCGGCATCCGCGGAGCGCGACTGGTCCAGCTCGAGGGCAACCTCCACTTCCCGTGGCTCGGCGACTGGCAGCCGATCGCCACGTTGATCGAGGACTTCGTCGGCGGCCGGGCCCCGCAGCGCACGCGCCCGGCCAAGCCGCGGCCGTTGCCAGTCGAGGGTGCGCGGCCATACGAGCTCGTGCACTATCGCGTGGAGTCAGAGCCCGAGCGGCCGACCTGCCGGATCGCGATCGCGCAGATCGGCGAGCCCGCGGATCTTCCGACGCCGGGCCCGAGCGGTGTGTATCGACTGCCGGCGGAGCGCGTCGACGCGGTTGCGGACAAGCTGCAGCGCTTCATCGCGCGCGCGGCCGAGACCCGCGCCGATCTGATCGTGTTTCCCGAGATGAGCGTCGATCTCAACTACGCGCGGATCATGACGGCTGCGCAAGAGCTCGCGCACGACCATCGGATGATCCTCGTGCTCGGCGGCTACCACGACGAGGTCACGCGTACGAACGTGTGTACCGTGCTCGGTCCCGACGGCATGCTGTGGCGGCAGCGCAAGCACATCCCGGCGTTGCTGCGCTCGGGTGTGGAGTGGGTGGAGGAGCCGATCGAGACCACGGCCACGCCCATCTACGTCGTCGCTACGACGCATATCGGTCGGATCGCGATCGCGATCTGCCGCGACTTCCTCGATCTCGAGTTGCGCGTCGCACTGAAGAACGCCGCACCGCCGGTGGATCTCGTGATCAACCCGGCGTTCAGCCCGGTGACCGCTGATTTCCGTGCAGCCCACTTCGAGGCCCGCCGCGCACTCTATGCATGCAGCGTGTTCTGCAACTTTGCCGTGTTCGGCGGCTCGTGCCTCGAAACGCCCGAGAAGTCAGCTTCGCCGATCGAGATCCCCGCCGGGGCGGAACGCCTCGAGGTGGCCGAGCTCCCCGTGTTCGCGATCCGCGCCGAGCGCGACGCCTGGGATGCCCGTGCCCACCGTCGATTCATCCAGAGCACGCGGCGATGAGGCAACGGTATCCGGACGCCGGCGGGTCGCCTTGAAGCTCCTCTGCCGGAGGCTTGGTCTTCGTTCACGGACGAACGCGAATGATCGTCTTCCCGCTGATCCGCTCGGTCGGATTGAAAGCGGCGATGGCATCGTCGAGGGCAGCGACCGTACCGATGTTCGTCCGCAGTCGTCCGTCCCGCACCCGCTGGACGATCTCACTCAGCTGGGCACGATCCGACTCGACAACGAAGTCGACCGCCAGGCCGTCGGCGGGCCGCGCCGTGCTCGGTCCGACGACGGACACGAGTGTTCCTCCGGCTCGAATCAAGCCCGCGGACCGCTTCCCGATGTCGCCGCCGATGACATCGAGCACGAGATCGACTCCGCCCACATCTTCGAGGGCGTCGTTGTCGAGGTCGACGAACTCCTGCGCGCCGAATTCGAGCGCCTTCTGACGGTCGGCGGCACGTCCGGTGCCGATGACGTAGGCGCCGGCCAATCGCGCGAGTTGCGTCACCATTGAACCGACTGCGCCGGCCGCGCCGTGCGCGAGGACGCTCTGCCCCGCTCGAAGGCGGCCGTGCTCGAACAGTCCCTGCCACGCGGTCAGGCCGGAGATTGGCAGGCTCGCTCCCACGGTGAAGTCGACATCGCCCGGCAGCGGCGCGAGGTTGCGTGCCTCGACGGCCGCGTACTCCGCCAGGGTGCCGTCGCGAGTCCAGTCCGTCAGGCCGAACACCCGCTGTCCCACCGACAGCCCCGTCGTGCCGTAGCCGAGGGCGCTGACCACTCCGGCCAGCTCGTGCCCGGGGATCGACGGCGTTCGGTCACGATCGAGCCGATCAGTCCAGGTCGATGGCCATGCCAACTCGGTCCCGACGAATCCCGATGCATGAACCTGAACGACGACGTCGTTGATCGCTGCCTGCGGCTTGCGCCGCTCCACCAGCTTCATCCCGGCCGTTCCCGCCGCCTTGTCCGTCACAACGATTGCCTTCATGGATTTCTCTCCTCGGCGATTTGCCTCTTTGCTGGATGTGTTCCAGCGATCAGAGGCGTTCCACATTCATGCCAGCGGCCACGGGTAGGTTGCGAAGCGAAGGTGGAACAGCGGCGAAATCTCGGCGCGCTGCGCGGATCACCGAACGTTCCGCCGTCGCAGCGGCGGCAGGACGTACGCCGCGCGCGTAAGAACTGCCTTGGCGCTCGCCGCTACGCGTCCCGTGCCGCGAGCGCATCCGCGAGGCGCGGAAACCTCGGCTTGAAGCCAAGCTCGTCGCGAATCTGACTGCCGTCCATGACCGACTCGAAAGCGCGCGCAGGTTCGGGCGTCGACCCATCCGGCGGCGGCTGACCAGCCGCAGCGAACAGTGCGGCGAGATCCGGCGCTTCGTCATCGCACACGTTGTAGATCCGCTGCGCCGGCGACGCGGCCGAGAGGACGAGGCGAACGGCCTGCGCGACATCGACGTGGTGCCCGAGCGACATGCGTAGCGCGGGCGGGAACGTTCGCATCATCGGGAGCGCTTCTGCGATGTGAGCGTCTTTATCGCCGTAGACGAAGGGAAGTCGAAGGACTCGCACGTCGAGACCGTCGAGCGACAAGAGAAACCGCTCGGCGCTGAGCTTGCTCGCGGGATAGGCGGCGATCGGCGCGCAATCGTCGGTCTCGCGCGCCGGCCGTCCACCTTTCGGGCCGTAAACGAGGCCCGTGCTCGTGAAGAGAAAGCGGTTGACGCGTGCCTCGCGTGCAGCGAGCGCCAGCTGCTGCGTGCCGAGATCGTTCACGGCATGCGCTTGCTCGGGTGTGGCGCCGCGGAAGAAAGCGGCGCAATGCACGATGGCGTCGATACCGCTGACGCTCGTCGACAACGACGCGGGCGCGAGCAAATCACCCTCGACGAGCTCGATGCCATCCCCGAGCATCTGCATCGCGCGCATCCGGTCGCGCACGAGCGCGCGCACCTGATAGCCGTGCGCAGCCAACCGTGTAGCGAGGCGCGATCCCACTTTTCCGGTAGCTCCTGTGATGAGAACTTTCATCACCGCACCGTAACGACCGCTGGCGCGGCCGGATTGGAAGAACCGGACGATTGGAAGAATCGGACATTTCGCAGCCAGAGGCGTGGACGGGCGGCGATTTTGCGCAAGAGTGTCGAGATGGAGCCGGTGTTTTCGATCGCGCGCTTCGTCGAAAAGGCGAGAGTCGCATCGGGCGGCCCCGTCGCGGTCGAGTGGCTGCCGAACGGTCGAACGAGTCTGGTCGTGCGCATCGTTGAACGAGGAACCGGCGATGTTCACGTCGTGGGGCCACGGAGGCGCGCGAAGTTCAAACACGCAACGGGTGTCGCGCGTGCGGTGGTGATCCAGTTCAAGCCGGGGTGGTCGCGAACGCTTTTCGGCGTGCCCGCGAACCAGCTTACGGACCAGCTCGTCACGCTCGAAGATCTCTGGGCATCCGCGGGACGGGACGTGACGGCCGAGCTGCTCGCGGCGCAGAGTGTCCCCGAGCTGCTCCACAGTCTGTCTCGGGCGATCGCGGCGCGCGCTCCATCCGAATCCACATCCGCACGGCTCGCGCGGCGTGCCGCCCGCCTGTTCGAGGCAAGCGAGACGCGCGTCGAGACCGTCGCCGATGAGCTCGGCGTGAGCACACGCCATCTTCGCCGCGCGTTCCTCGAGAGCATTGGCATTGCTCCGAAGGAGTTCGCACGCGGCGTACGGTTGCAACGCGCGATCAGCGAGTCGGCGCGATCAAAGGACTGGGGCGTGATCGCACGCGATGCCGGCTATTACGACCAGGCTCACCTCATCGGCGACTTTCGCGATCTGACCGGCCTCACGCCGAGTGCCTTCGTCGCGCGTCGCGTGGCACCGTAGGCCTCGCGGCGTCGACGATTGACGCGTCTGCTGCGCACGCGTTGAGGTCAGAGCCGGTTTCCTGTTTGCTATCTGATCCAACCGAAATAGATGGAAATGGGCATCATCACCAGTACGCCCGGCACCACCACGGAGAACGCGCGCCCGGAGAATGCGATGAGCCCGTTGTACTTGGGATGGTTCAGCCCCAACGACTGAAACGCGCTGCGGAACCCGTGCCACAGGTGCCAGAACAGCAGGAAGCAGCCGATGACGTAGATGATCACCTCCGCCGGCTGGCTGAATTTTTCGAGCATCATTTCGTACAGCGGCAATTCATCGCCGTGCACGAACTGGTTCGTGCGGTTTGGAATCCAGAAGTTCGACGTGTGCACTACCAGAAACAACAAGAGCAGAGTGCCCAACAACGCCATGCTGCGGCTGTACCAAGGGCTTCTGTGCTTCTTCACGGCGTACCTCACCGGCCGGGCATCGCGGTTCTGTTTCCACAGAAGCAGACCTTGGACGATGTGTACGATGAAGCCGAACACCAGTAGCACCTCGATGGTGCGGATCACTGGGTTGGTTCCCATGAAATGGGCCCCGACTTTGAAGGTCTCGCCACCGTCGTTGTAGAAGATGAGCGCGTTCACGGTGGCATGCACCAGCAAGAAGCTGATGAGGAACAGTCCCGTGGTGGCCATGACCACCTTCTTGCCCACGGAGCTCGTCAAAGCTGAACCAAGCCAGTTCATGTGAAGACCGCCTTTGCCCCTTAGACGAGATCGGGACGTGTTTCGTGACAAATCCCCATCGGACGATGCGGCTTCGGGCGAGGACGGACGCATGTCTCGTGCCGCAAGCATGAGCCGTGCCTGCAACTGATCCGAGCGTCGATGCGGCGAACGCCGCCTCGGTGACGTACGAGACCTGTAGCGGATGGTCGAGGGCCCGAGACTCATCCGCGCTGCTCGAGCCTTGGTCAGCATGGCGAAGGTTTGGCCATGATCCGTGGGACGCAGCCGCGGCTCTGCGCAGCTGTGCCCGCTTGACGCTCGCCAATTAAGGACATAAATTATCCGCAATGAGCCGTCTCAACTACACCCAGCTCTCCGAACCCGCGGCGAAAGCCCTCTTTGCCCTCGAGCATGCCGTCAAATCGCTCGGTTTCGACCCGCGGCTCTCGGACCTCGTCCGGATCCGCGTTTCGCAGCTGAACGGCTGCCTGCTCTGCATCGACATGCACTCCAAGGAGGCCACGATTCACGAGGAGCGTCCGCTCCGCCTGTACCACCTCACCGCGTGGCGCGAATCGCCGCTATTCACCGCCCGCGAGAAGGCTGCGCTCGCGTGGGCCGAGCTCTTGACGCGACCGAGCGAGCACGGCGTTACCGACGAAGACTATGCCCGGGCGCGCGAGCACTTCTCGGAGAAGGAGCTCTCCGATCTCACGTTCGTCGTGACCACGATCAACGCCTGGAATCGGCTCGGCGTGGCGTTCCGGGCAGCGCCTGGCTCGTACGACAAGATGCTCGGGCTCGATCGCGCTAATCTCAGATAGTGATCCTCCGCAATCAGGTCGAGTGGGCCATCCACTGTTGCTCCGTGCTCAGCGGGCTCGAGGCTGGCGAGACGGTTTCGACCAAAGCGCTCGCCGAGCTTCACGGCGTACCGAAGGAGTACCTCTCGAAGGCGCTCCAGGCACTCGCGACAGCGGGGCTCGTCGTCGGCACGCTCGGCCCGACGGGCGGGTACCGTCTCGCAAGGCCTGCCAGCTCGATCACGTTCCTCGATATCGTCGAGGCGATCGAGGGCCGCAAGAGGACGTTCCAGTGCACCGAGATCCGGGCGAACAATCCGTGCCTCGAGGGAGCGACGCGTCGGCCGCGTGGCACGTGCGCGATCGCGCGCGTCATGTACCGCGCTGACGAAGCCTGGCGGAACGAGCTACGAGGCGTGACGCTGGAGGACCTGGCGAAGGACGTGCGTCGGGACGTCGGCGAAGAGCTTCTCGAGCGCACGGGCGCATGGCTCCGCAAACGATGAGCAGGATCGCGCGCGCCGCGACGCCCGTGCTCGAAGTCGTCAACGCGCGAGCGACGAGTCTTGCGTCACGGCGCCACGTTATCGCGAAGCCCCGCACCGCGAGCGAGGCGATGCGATAGTGGTCGGCATGAGGCTTCTGCTCACCTCCGCTGGCGTGAGGAACACCAGCATCCGCGACGCGCTTGTCGACTTGCTGGGCAAACCGATTGCCGAGTCCAGCGCCCTCATCGTTCCCACCGCGATCTACCCGTTCCCTGGCGGTGGTCGTGTGGCCGGGCGGGCGATCCGCGGAGAAGCGGGCGGCCCCTTATGCGGATTGGGTTGGAAGTCATTGGGCGTGCTGGAGCTGACCGCGCTGCCCAGCATCGATGACGAAGCTTGGATTCCCATGGTCCAGGAGACCGACGCGCTGCTGTTTTTCGGCGGCGATCCCCTGTATCTGTCTCACTGGCTACGACAGTCGGGACTGGCAGACCTGTTGCCGTCGCTGCGGCAGACCGTCTACGTGGGCGTGAGCGCCGGCAGCATGGCGGCGAGCGCCACCTTCAGCGAGACCTACCGTGATCGACGCAAAGGCAGCGGTGAGGCGCTCACGTCGGAAGACATCGTGTTCGCCACGCCCCAAGGAGAAGTCAGCAGGATCTTGGTCACAGCTCGGGGAGTGGGACTCGTCGACTTTGCGTTGATTCCACACCTGGATCACGAGGATCACCCGGACGCTTCCCTGGCCAACGCAGAGAAGTGGGCCGCGCGGCTACCCGTGTCGACGTACGCGATCGATGATCAAACTGCGCTGAAGGTAACCGACGGCACCGTCGAGGTCGTCTCGGAGGGGCACTGGAAGCTGTTCGCTCCCTGAGAGCCGCGAGTCTCGTGTCATGCCCGCGATCGCCAAGCTCCGCAGCTTCGGCGGATCAGGCACTCACGCATCTCTCACCAGCGGGTCTGGAGCGCAGCTGCCGGTTACGCGATCATGGGGTCATGTTGCGATGGCTCTGGTGTTTGGGAGTTGCGCTCGCCGCGTGTGGTGACAAGCAGAACATCGTCGACGACGGCGGGGTCCAGCCAGGTGAGGTCGCGATCGGCGGCACGGTGACCGGACTCGCCGGCACGGGCTTGACCCTCGCGAACAACGGAGGCGATCCGGTCGCGATCACCGAGAACGGCCCGTTCGTGTTCCCCGCGCGCGTCGCCCCGGGCAGCGCCTATGCGGTCACGGTCATCGGGCAGCCGGCGAACCCGGTGCAGGCGTGCACGATCGTGAACGGCAGCGGCATCGCCGCCATCGACGTGAGCTCGATCGAGGTCCGCTGCGAGACCGATCGCTACACGCTCGGCGGGACGGTCACCGGCCTCGAGGGCGACGGGCTGATCCTGCGCAACAACGGGGGCGACGATCTCGAGGTAACCGCCTCGGGCGCCTTCACGTTCGCGATGACCGTCGCGCATGGCGACGCGTACGATGTGACGGCGTTCGCGCATCCGATGAACCCGTGGCAGACCTGCGCCGTCAGCAACGGGACGGGGATCGCGACGGCACACGTCGACACGGTCTCCGTGGCGTGCACGACCAACCGCTACCGGATCGGCGGCGTGGTGACGGGGCTCGTCGGCAACGAGCGCACGACGCTGCGCGTGAACGGCGGCGACGAGATCAGCGTCGGCGCAGGCCCGTTCATGTTCGGGCCGAGCTACGCGAGCGGGACGGCGTTCACCGTCACCGTGCAGGCATCCCCCACGGCACCGATCTCCAAGGAGTGCACGGTCACGCAACCCACGGCGATCGTCACTGACGCCGACGTCACCGATGTCGAGATCGCGTGCACCCCGCGCGCGTTCCGGCTCGGCGGCACGGTCTCCAACATCCTCGGCACCAACCTCGTGCTCCAGAACGGCAGCGAGACGCTCGTCCGCAACGCCAACGGTGCGTTCACGTTCGCCACGCCCGTCGCGAGCGGCCAGATGTACAACGTCACCATTGTCTCCCAGCCGACCCAGACGCTGTGCGTCGTCCGCAATGGAAGCGGTACGATCGGCGCCGCCGATATCTCCAACGTCGAGGTCAGCTGCCGCGAGTACTTCGTGAACGTCACCACCGGCGCGAATACCAACCCTGGTACGGAAACCCTTCCGTGGAAGACGATCACGCACGCGACGCAGACCGCCCCCGTCAACGCGACGATCCACATCGCCGCGGGCACCTACAACTCGCTCGAGACCGCGCCCATCATGCCGCGCAACGGGCAGCAGCTCATCGGCACGGGCAACGTGATCCTGTCGAAGAACGCCGCGCAGGCCGTGGGCACCAGCTGTGGTGGGTACTCGACGACAGGCTTCCAGCCGATCGTCCAGGTCAATACCGCCACGGGCGTCGGGCTGCACGGACTCACGCTCTCCGGCGCCCAGGGATCGAGCGGCCTCATCACGACGTGTGGCGGTAGCCTCACCATCACCAACTCCAAGGTCCAGTACGTAGCGCCGACGAACGTGCAATCGGCGGTCTGGTGGATTGACGGCGACCTCACGTTGACCAACACCACCGTGCTCGGCGGTGGGTGGGCCCTTGCGGGGTTCAGCTGTGGCGCGCTCAAGATGCGCGGCTCGACGCTACGCTCGTCGTCGGGCTTCCTCATCCAGTGCAATCACTCGCTGGACCTCGGAACCGCGGCCAGCCCCGGCCACAACAAGTTCGAGACGACCGATCCGGGTCCGGCCATCCTGTACGGCAGTCCCGACGGCCCCCTCACGCACGTCGTCTACCTCGTCGGCAACACCTGGAAGCCCAACGTGCAAGGCGCGGATGCCGCGGGTCACTATCCGAGCATGCTGGTCACCACACCGACCACACCGGGCAACGAAGGCAACTACTCCGTTCGCAGCATCGGTCCCGGAGGCGGCTTTCAGTTCTGACGCTGGTAATCCATGCCCGTGTCGCCGATCGCGGAGATGCCGCTCTCACGCAGCGCTCGTAGCGCGCTTGCGAGACCTGCAGAGCGCCGCGCCGACGAGCAGCGCGAGCAGGCCTGCACCCTCGCCTGCCGAGCGTCTGGCGTCGCAGCAACCACCCGCATCGCTGCCCGCGCCGTCATCGTCGCCGCCGACGCCACCGTCTCCGCCACCCGCCGGCGGCATGTTGCCGTACTCGAATGCGCCGAGATCGACGCCTGCGCCGATCACGTAGCGCGCCTCGCTGCCGATCGGCGGCGCCGGCTCCAGCGCGGGCGTGCCGTCCTGCATGGCGCCGCTGCCGTCGACATACATCGGATGCTCGAGGCTCGCATCGATCGCCGGCGAGCCGGCGGCGAGATGGTAGTCATCGGCGCCCGCGAAGCCCGGGTCCGTGCCGGCAAGCGTGCCCGTGAGCGCCGCCGGGACGCCGCCGATGCCGGTCGTGATGAAGTTGTTCGAGCCGGTGATGAAGTCCTGCGTCGCCACATCGGATGTCAGCTGTGCGCCAGCGACGGTCGTGTGGACGATGTTGTTGTAGAGGTAGACGTGCGTCGCCGCGGGTGGCGACGCGCTCGTCAACACGTGGAACAGCTGGTTCTTGCTGTTGCGAAGGACGAACGTGTTCCCGATCGCGTACAGCGCGCCGTTGCGGCTCGGCGTGGTGTCGTTGCGGTTGTCGGTGCCGAACAGGATTGTCTGCGTGTTGTTGTCCGCCGACGTCGCCCGGATGATCAGATTGCCGATCAGGACGGCATTCGCGTTGGCCATCGCCGTGTTCGGCCCCTGGATGAGATCGATCTCGTAGTTGCCACCGTTCTCGATGACGTTTCCGATGATCTCGATGTAGCGCGTACGCAGCTTGACGTTCTGCCCGCCGACCGAGTCGTGGATGTGGTTGCCGACGAGTCGCACGGTATCGCCCTGCAGATACAGGTTGTGGCTCTGGCCGTCGTTCGCGCCGTTGTGAAAGATGTCGCTCGACTCGATCGTGATCGTGGACGGACCGTCGGACATCGCGCCGTTCTGGTTGTCATGGATAGAGCAGTCACGCACGGTCAGGTCGTGACCGCCGGCGGTGACGCGAAATCCGGCGCCGTTGTTGCTGTTGTTCGAGGCGCCCGTCAGCTCGAGGTGCTCGAGCACCCAGTAGCTCGCGTTGTTGAACTGAAAGATCGCGCGTGGGACCGAGCCGCTGCCGCTGAGGTCGAGGCCCGTCGCGTCGAACACCGGGCGCGCGCCGCCGACGCCGCGCATCGTGATCGGCTGATCCGCGGTGCCGGACGCTTTCAGCTGACACGCATCCTTGTACGTGCCCGGCTCGACCTCGATCACGTCGCCGGGCTGCAGCTGCACCGCCGCGGCGAGCTTGCACGGCGAGGTGTACGTCTGGCTGGGGCCGACGGAATAGGTCATCGCGAGCGCAAGAATTCCAAACACGGAACGAGCCTACTACACGCATTCTAGCGATGCGCGAGCACGCGCCTGATCTCCTCGGCCTGTTCCGGCTCGATCTCCGGAAGTGCGAGCGCACGCTCGAGCGCCGCCTTCGCCTCCCTGTGCCTGCCCAGCTGCTGGAGCATCCGGCCGCGCAACCACAGCGGCACGATCAGATCGCGGTGCGTCGGCCCGACGCTGGCTTCGTACGCTGCGATCGCGCGGTCGATGTATCCGCGCGCGACGACGAGATGTCCGAGATCGAGCTCGATCTCGCCGAGCGACTGGAGCGTCGTCGCGACATCGGGATGGTCCTCGCCGAACTTCTGGATCTGCACTTCGAGTGCATGCGCGAGCAGCCCGCGCGCCTCGTCCCGTGCACCGGCGTCGGCGAGATTGACCGCGAGGTTGCTCTCCGCCATGGCGGTGCGCGAATCATCCGCGCCGTAGATGATCCGGCGCGTCTCGACGACGCGGCGCTCGACCTCGATCGCACGCTTCGTCTCGCCGAGCCGCTCGAGGATCGCGGCCAGGTTGTTGAGCGCCTTGCTCACCGTCGGGTCATTGCGACCGAGCGCCGCTTCGAGCAACGCGACGGCGTGTTCGTTCGTCGCGAGCGCGCCCTTGTAGTCGCCGCTCGTCGCCTGTGACTCGGCGAGGGGCAACATCGCGACGCCGACCTGCGGATGATGGTCACCGAGCGCCGTGCGTGCGATCTCGACGCCGCGCGTGCAATGCGGCTGCGCATCCGAGGGTCGACCGGCATGGATCAGCGCGCTGCACAGCACGCTCTCGGTCTTGCCGACGATCACCGCATCGCCCAGTACGCGTTTGCGTAACGCGAGGCTGTGCTCGAGCAGCGCCACCGCCTCGGTCCACTGCTGGCCGGGAAATCGCGCCAGCGCCGCGGCGTGATCGATCGCCGCGACCAACAAGTCGTCGTCGGGAACGCGGGCGAGCGCGGTGCGCGCGAAGCCCTCCCACTGCAGGGCATCCGCGCCGCGTCCCTGTGCGCTTGCGACTGTCGATAGCAGCGCGACCCACACGCGAACGACAAGCCGATCGTCGCCGGCGCGCGTCGCGAACGTGAGCGCCTCGCGCAGCGTCGTCTCCGCCGCACGCGCATCGGAGATCGTACCCTCCGCCACGGCGAGGAGCTCTCCGCGCAGCAGGCGGTGCTCGCCGGAGAGCGCGAGCTCCGCGGCCTGATCGATCGGCGCGGCGAGCGAGTCGACCATCGCGAGCGCCTGCTTCGGCTGTCCAGCCTCGTACCGCGCGCGGGCCTCCGCGAGCTTCTGCGCGAGCGCATCGCCGGCGGGCGACCGCACCGCCGCATCGCCATGACAGCTCTCGGGCGCCGGTGCGGCCTCGATGATCGAGACGGCGCGGTCGACGGTCTCGGGATCCGCTTCCTCGAGCACGTGCACGCGCGCCCGAAGCTCGGCCCACAGCCGATCCTCGCATCGACCATGCGCGTCGAGGCGCGCGGCGGACTGCGCACCCGACGCCGTTGCCTGACAGCTCGCGACACGCTCGCGCACCACGCGCGTCCGATAACGCTCGAGCGCGCCGAGCACGAGCTCGGCGGTCACGCTTGCATGCGAACGTCCACTCGCGACAAACCGTGCGCGCAACGTCTCGGCCGACCACGCGGGTTCGACGGTGACGTTGCACGACGGCTCGTCCGCCGCCACGCGCATCGCGCCCACGACGAGCCCGCCCGCGACGAGGAGCGCGGCACCAGCGCTCGCGATCACGATGCGACGTCCGGTGCGCGGACGCTCGAGCTCCGCGATCAACGCGGCGAGATCGGGGAACCGTTCGTCGGGTTGCGGCCTCATCGCGCGCGCCGCGATCGAACGCAACCAGCGCGGCGCATCGCCCGGAAGCGCTTGCTCGAGCGTGACGCCGAGGCTGTACTGATCGCTCGCCGCGTGACCGGCATCTCCACGCTTGACCTCGGGCGCCATGTAGCGCGGCGTGCCGACGATCACGCGATCGTCGTCGAGCGAGCGCGTGGCGAGCCCGAAATCGGTGACGCGCACGCGACCATCGCGTCCGACGAGCAAATTCGACGGCTTGACGTCGCGATGGACGATACCGGCCGCATGTGCCGCGGAGAGCCCGCGCGCGGCGTCGGCGATCGTGCGCGCGACGTCCTGCCAGGAGCGCGGTCGTTCGGCGAGCCAATCGGCCAGCGTCTGGCCGTCGACGTACTCCATCGAGACGAAGTCACGGCCCGCGCTCGTGCCGACCTCGTACACCGCGACGACGTTGGGATGCGCGAGGCGCGCGAGCATGCGAGCCTCGCCGCGCAGATCGCCGGCGGTCGTGCGCAGGACCTTCACCGCGACGCGGCGATCGAGATCCGGATCCTCGGCCTCGTAGACCACGCCCATCGCGCCGGCACCGAGGAGGCGCACCAACCGATACCGTCCGATGCTTGGCGGCACGGCGGACGCGGGCTCTGTGGCAGTGTCCGGTGACCCCGCAGGGATCACCGAGAGCTGTGCGAGCGTCGCGACGGTCTCGCGACAGCTGTCGCAATCGTCGAGGTGCGCGTGTGCACGAGCGCGCGCGGCTTCATCGAGCCGATGCGCGATCAGCGCCGAGAGGGTCTCCTCGTCGAGATGCAGAGCGCGATAGATTACACTGAGCAGGTGAGCCTCGAACATCGCCTCGCGACCGCACGTGCGGCCTGGCCCGGCGTGGCGCTGGACGATGCCGCGACACGCGCGTTCGTCGGCGAGCGCGAGCCGGTCGCCGACGAGCGCATGGTGGACGTCGTGCTCGCGAGTGCGTTGGCGCACGGAGCGGCGGGCGCGATCGAAGCGTTCACCGCCACCTATGCGAGCCACCTGCGCGCGATCATCGGCCGGACGGTGTCGAGCGAGACGCTGCGCGAGGAAGCGTTTCACACCGTGTTCACGCACCTGTTCGTCGCGGAGCCGGGTGCGCAGCCGCGGATCGCCGCGTATCGCGGCACCGGCGACTTGCTCGCGTTCGTGCGCATCGCCGCCGTGCGCGTCACGTTGAGCCTCCTGCGCAAGGACAAGCCTGTCGACGACGACAGCGAGGGCGAGCTTGCCGCGATGGCGGCGATCGGATCGGATCCCGAGCTGATCTATCTCAAGGAGCTCTATCGCAACGAGTTTCGCGCGAGCTTCCAGGCCGCGGTCGCGGCACTCGACAAGCGCGCGAAGACGCTTCTGCGGTACCAGCTGATCGACGGGCTCTCGATCGACAAGGTCGCCGCGATCTATGACGTCCATCGCGCGACCGCCGCGCGTCAGATCGCGGATGCGCGCGCGGCGCTCGTACAAGGGACGCGCAACGAGCTGATGGCGCGCCTGCGCATCGAGTCGGCCGAGATGGAGAGCATCCTCCGGCTGATCGAGAGTCAGGTCGACGTCAGCGTTCGACGGCTCCTGCAGAAATAACCCGAGCGCGTATCGCTAGTTGCACGATTTGCGCGACCGCCCGCGCGACATCGCCGATCACGCCGCGTCTCTGCGGTCCTTATGAAGCGCTCCTGTCTCCTCTTCGCGGTTCTTACGACTCAGCTCGGCGCGTGCAGCCTGGTGTCGGGCAAGTTCTCCTCGGGCAGTACGCCTGCTCCGACGTCGACAGCGCCTGCCGAAACGTCGACGCCGTCGAGCAAACCGGCATCCGCTGCGGCCTCGATCGATCGCTCGAAGCTCCCTGCTGCGCTCGCCGACAAGATCGATCGCCTCACCTCCGATCCGACGAGCGCGAACCAGCGCGCCACGTACTACCGCATCCTCGACGAGTCGGCCGACCTCTTCGCGAAGAACTGGGACGCCTACCAGGCGCGCCTCGCAGTCGTCTCGCCCGTCGTCGAGAAGGCCGCCAAGCTGCGCGCTGCGAACAAGCTCGCCGAGGCGCGCGCATTGATCGAGACCGTCATCACGCCGGTCACCCGCGATCCGTCGTCGGGGCGCATCAAGCTCGCGCGCCAGACCGTCGAGCCGATCGACGCCGAGCTCCCCGCGGTCTACGAGCTCATCGCGATCGCGCGCGCGCAAAACGACATGCTCCGCGTCGTCGAAGCCAGCGCCGACATCTACCTTCGCCGCAAGGTCGAGCCCGCGCGCGACCGCGAGCTCACGATCTGGCTGGCCGCAACGCAGTACGATCTCATCCAAGGCCTCGGCGTGCTCGGCGGCAAGGACGTCGACGATCTCGCGAAGATCCTTGGCGACGCACACTCCGCCAAGCAGGCCGGCGCCGAGGCAGTGATGAACTACCTGGGCGCCATCGAGGATCTCGGCCTCAAGCGCGTGCTCAGCGACTTCGAAGCGAAGCTGGCTCCCGAGACGTGGGTCATGATGACGTGGCGCGATCGCACCTCGTCGGCAAAGGTCCAGAACAACAAGCTCACCAGCTCGAAGAAGCTGACGTGGCAGATCCCCTACGACTGCGTGGTCACCAACCGCATCGAGTCGATCAATCCCGTGACCGGCTTCGTGCGCTACGTCGAGAAGTGCAAGTACCGCACGGAGAGTCGGCTCGTCACCATCGAGGCAACGCTCGCGGGCGCGCTCCCCGCATGGGCGAGCTCGAAGGGCGACAAGATCATCGCGCGCAGCAAGCACGGCGGTCCGAACTGGGTGCTCGATCAGTTCGCGGTGCCCGACCTGCGATTCGTCGACGACGTCACGGTGTACCCGTTCCGCTCGCCGTACTGAGATGTAATGTCTCGGTCGCTCGACACCTCACCTCGCATGAACGTCCTCGCGATCTCCGGCAGCCTGCGCGCGACTTCGTCGAACGCGGCTCTCGTACGCGCCGCCGCACGGCTCGCGCCGTCCACCATCGTGCTCGAGACCTACGACCAGCTTGCGGCGCTCCCGCACTTCAGCCCCGACCTCGACATCCCGCCACTGCCCGCACCGGTTGCCGAGCTGCGCGCCGCGGTCGGGCGGTGCGAGGCGCTGATGATCACGACACCCGAGTACGCGCACGGCATGCCGGGCTCCCTGAAGAACGCCCTCGACTGGCTGGTGTCGGCGACCGAGCCGATCGACAAGCCGGTTCTCCTGATCAGCGCCTCTCCCAGCGGAGCCGCACACGCGCACGCCCAGTTCTCGGAGGTGCTGCGCACGATGAGCATGCGGCTCGTCGATGGCGGCGCTCACGTATTCTCGCGCGCCAAGCTCGACGGCGACGGCAACGTGGTGGACGAGGCGCTGCTCGCCTCGATCCGAGCAGGATTCGCGCAGCTTGCCGCGATGCCGAACGATCCTCGCGCGTGAGCCCGTGGCATGGTGCGGCCATGCCCGGCAAGCCGCGCAGCCACATCGACGAGCTCCGCGGCGCCACCCGGCTCGCGGTCGAGGCCACGCGCGGCGTCACCGCGCTCGTCGAGAAGATGCACGTCACGATCGCGAGTGGCCCCACGCTGCTCGGTCGGCCCCTCGCGATCCCGGCACGGCTCGCCACCCGCGCGGTCTACGCGTCGATCCAGGGCATCACGA
Source organism: Kofleriaceae bacterium (assembly GCA_013368795.1). GTDB lineage: Bacteria > Myxococcota_A > Polyangia > Haliangiales > Haliangiaceae > JABFXX01. The sequence continues at coordinate 2,868 of JABFXX010000303.1, read as the reverse complement.
AGCTGGTCGGCAGCAGCCTCGACGTCGCGCTCGCGCAGCTCGCTCCTCTGATCGAGGCGAGCCCGGCCGGCACCCAGCGCGAGATCGTGCTCGCGGTCCTCAATGGCGTGCTCGGCGACTACTTGCACGAGACCGCCAATCCGCTCGCGATCGAGATGGAGCTCCGCCATGCAGGCCGCGTCGTCGAGCTTGCCGGGCTCACCGCGGCGAGCTCGAAGCTCGTCGTCCTGGTCCACGGCTCGTGCATGACCGATACGCAGTTCACGCGCGCCGGCCACGATCACGGCGCCGCGCTCGCGCGCGACCTCGGCTACACACCGCTGTACGTTCGCTACAACAGCGGCCTCCACATCTCGACCAACGGCCAGGCGCTCGCGGCACTCCTCGAGCCACTCGTCGCCGCATGGCCGGTCGATGTCGACGAGCTCGTGCTCCTCGGGCACAGCATGGGCGGACTCGTGGCGCGCAGCGCCTGTCACGCCGCCGACGTGCGCGGCGATCGGTGGCTCGGCCGCCTGCGCGCGATGATCACGCTCGGCTCTCCGCACCATGGCGCGCCGCTCGAGCGCGGCGGGAACTGGATCGATCGACTGCTCGAGGTCAGCGCGTACACCGCGCCGCTCGGTGCGCTCGGCCGGATCCGCAGCGCGGGTGTCACCGACCTCAGGTATGGCAACGTGCTCGACGAGCACTGGCAGGGACGGGATCGATTCGCGCATGGTCGCGACCCGCGCTCTGCGTGCACCCTGCCCGACGGCGTCCGCTTCTACGCGCTCGCCGGCACGCTATCGACCGAGCATGGCCCGCGGCTCCGCAGCGACGGGATGGTTCCGGTCGACAGCGCGCTCGGGGTCCACGTGCGGCCCGAGCTCTGCCTCGCGTACCCCGAGGCGCACCGCTCGATCGCGCTCGGGACCGGCCACATCGAGCTGCTCGGTGCGTCGGTATATCCGGTTCTCCGCGACTGGCTCGCGACCTGATCAGTCCCTGGCCAGGACCTCGCCGTGCAGCTCGGGGAACACCTTCGACACCTTGCGCACGAGGTACTCGCCGTAGGTCCCCTCGAACGCGCGCACGCTCTCCCCATCCCAGCGTTCGACCACATCGTCGACGAAGTCCGCAGGCGTCGGCACGACCGCGTCGAAGCTTGGATCGAAGAAGAACGCCATCGACAACCGATCGCGACCTGACTGGTTGCGCACGCGGTGCGGTGTCGACCGATAGCGACCGTTCGACAGGCGCTCGAGCATGTCGCCGAGGTTGCACACGAACGCGCCCGGAATCGGCGGTGCCTCGACCCAGCCATCGCGTGATCGGACCTCGAGGCCACCGCAATCGTCCTGCGCGAGGATCGTGAGCAGGCCGTAGTCGGTGTGCTCGCCGACGCCCCAGGTCTGCTCCGGTGGCGCGGGATAGTGAAAGATCCGGAACAAGGTCAGCGGATCTGCGAGGTAGCGCGTGCGGAATGCATCCTCGGGGTGCCCCAGCGCAGCGCCGAGCGCGCTCATCACGACGTGGCCGAGCTGCGTGCACGCGTCGATATGCGCGAGCACCGCCGAGCGGAGCCCTGCCGGCGTGCGCGGGAACAGGTTGCGGCCATGCAGCGGCGTTCCCGATCTGACGCGCACGTCGTCGTCGGCCAGCTCGGCGCCAAAGTAGATGCCCTCCTTCCAGTCAGGAGCGCCCGACGTCAGCTCGCCACCTAGCGGAAAGTAGCCGCGCCACGCACGGCCGCCGCGCGCCATCGCGATCTCGAGCTTTGCGGCGACCGGCTGCGCGAAGAACTCACGCGCTCGTGCCTCGAGTCCGGTGACGTCGATGCCATGGCCTGTCAGGTAGAAGAAGCCACAGTGCCGACACGCGTCATCGAGGGCGGCGATGGCGGCCGCGCGGTCTCCCGCGCGCAGCGATGCGACGTCCACGATCGGGATCGAGGTGAACTCGGCGTCGCCGCGCATGTGAACCGCATCGTAGCTCTCACAGCACGGCGGCGAGCAGCCGGCGGCCGAGGAAGCGCGCGACGAACGAGCCGACCTGCGCGTTCGCGGCGCGGTCCGCGCGGGCCAGCCGACGGGCCTCCGCCAGGAACGTGCGCGCGGATCCGAAGTCGCCCTCGTGCTCCGCCGTCGTGGCTAGCGCGAGCTGAACGTTCACGTCGTAGTTCGATGTTGCCATGGGTCTACGATGCGACCGATATGTTGCGGGCGTTCGGCAGGGATTCTGAAGAAACCTTGCGCCCGGCGTGATCGCTACCGCCTGACTTGGGCCTCGAGGCGCTCGTGCGTCTCGTTCACTTCTTCGCCCGCCTCGGGGAAGTCGCCGACATCGATGAGGCGGCGGATCTCGATCTCGCTGCCGTCCGCGTTCAGCGTCGGGCAGCGCTTCATCCACTCCACCACTTCGTCGAACGACTTCGCCTGCAGCATCCAGTAGCCCCCGATGAGCTCCTTGGTCTCGCTGAATGGACCATCGATGATCCGGCGTTTCGTGCCCTCGACGCGGATGCGCTTGCCCTGGCTGCTCGGCCAGAGCCCGCCCGCGTCGAGAAGGACGCCCGCTTTCACCAGCTCCTCGTTGAAGCGCATCGTCTCCATGATGACGTTCTCTTCGGGATGAACGCCTGCTTCGGAATCCTTGGTGGCCTTGACCAGTACGAGAAACTTCATCGTCTATCTCCTGTTGTTTCCAGGGCGACGAACGAGCCGTGAAGGGATCGACACGCTCCCCGCAGAATCTCGCCGACTTGCCGGACGAGCCGACTGGACCGCTGTAGTTTCCAGGAGTTACAAAAATTTCCTCACCGCCGTCGATCGCCCTGCAGGCCGGTCGTCGCCGGGTAAAGGAGACAACGATGCGCTTCATGATGAT
>JABFXX010000556.1 GCA_013368795.1 Kofleriaceae bacterium | reverse complement strand
GCCACTGCCGCCGGTCGACGTCGGCGCCGGGCAGTCGTCGTTGCAGCCGGCCGGGGTGCCGGCGCGGACGCACATCTCCGCGAGCGACAGGGCGCGGCCATTGATGCGGATGTCGTCGATCGCACCGACCCACGCGGGCGCGATGCGCGTGCCGTTCGTTCCGTTGGTCGACACGGCGCTCGTGAAATCGCGGCAGCCTTGCACCTTGCCGTCGATCCACACCTTGATCCGGTTCTGATCATAGGTGCAGCCGACGTGGGCCCACGTCGTGTTCCGGATCGTCGTCTGCGTCGTCGCGGTCGTGCCATTGATCTGACACTGCACGTGACCGTCGTCGTCGAGGCTCATCGCGTACTGACCTTCGTTGCGCAAGAGGTACGCGTCCTGATCGAACCCCGGCGCGATCCACATCTCGATCGTCAGCGCACCGGCGATGTCGAGGTTCGGCGTCTCGGGCACGCGCAGATCGGAGCTCCAGTCGACCTGCGCCGCGTACGAACCGCCGCGCTGCCACTCGTTGATGTTGTCGGAGAGTGCGTCCATCTGTGCCGATGACGCGTCGTGGACGACCGGATCGTAGACGCGGTCGTCGAACTCGACGCACAGCCGCAGCGACGGGTCGGCAAACTTGCAGACGCGCGGCGTCGGCGTCGTGCCGCCGCTACCGCTGCCCGTTGACGAGCCGCTACCCTCGTCCGGCGGTTCCGGGAGATCCCCGTGCTCGAAAGCACAGCCGGTGACCAACAACATCGCTAGCAGGACGCGCACGTCAGACAGTGTGTGCAAGCGATAGGCCCGGGCTAACCGCGCGAACCGACGGTGATCGCGGGCGGCGTCGCGTGGAGGCGTTCCCCCATCTCGAAGTCTCCAGTCTCCGGGCCTACCAAATCTGACGCGGGAGCTAGCGCAGGAAGCTGTAGTGGTAGGCGATCTGCTCGTCGGTGTAGCGATGGTCGCGGCCGGCGGTGCACGCTTCGCGAACCGCGAGCCATGCCGCCGCGCGATCCGTCGTCGCCGCGATCGCGCGAGCAAATGCATCGCCGCACTTGTTCGTGCATTCGCAGCATCGCGCAACCGGCGCGCTCGTCGTCTCGGGCTCGCCGGCGCACACGATCGCGGCGCGCAGCGAGAACCACGGTCCATAGATCGGATGGATCACCAGGTGCGTCGGCGCGAGTGCGCCGAGCCCACTCGCGACGGCGAGCCGCTGGAACGGCAAGAACGCGCCGTCGTACTGACGGTGCGTGTAGAACACGCGCGCGTCCGGAAGGCTCGCGGCGACCCAATCGATCGTCTCGACGGTGAAGCGCTCGATCGGATTCGGATCGCGATCGAGCGCGGGATCCGCGGCGCGTGCGGCGACAAAGCGCGGCCACAGTGCGCGCGTGCTGCCGACGAGGTAGCCGCGTCGGCGCGCCGGATCGCCGAGGATCGCGAGACCCGGCTCGCGCGCGCATGCGGCCGCATCGAACGCCTGGACGACGTCGAAGCCGGCCGCCGCGAGCGTCCTTCGGACCATGTGCCGACCGTGCCACGAAGGTGGTATCACGCGCAGGTGCCAGCGCGCCTGAATCGCGAAGTCATCGGTCCGGCCGACGCCGGGCGCCATCTCCTGATGACGCACGGGTTCTTCGGATCTGGCGGCAACTGGCGTTCGATCGCGCGCAAGGTCCATACGGCGCGGCCCGACTGGGGCATCGTCCTCGTCGATCTACGCCAGCACGGTCGCTCCGACGCCGGCGAGCCGCCGCACACGCTCGCGGCCTGCGCCGACGACATCCGTGCGCTCGTCGACGAGATGCCGACGATCGCGGCGCTCGCGGGCCACAGCTTCGGCGGCAAGGTCGTGCTCGCTGCGCGCGCGCACATGCCGCCGACCCTTCAGCAAACGTGGGTGTTCGACGCGAGCCCGAGCCCTCGCTCGCCCGACGAGGAGAATCCCGCCAACACGGTGACGCGCATCCTGTCCCTGCTGGAGCGCCTGCCGCGGCGGTGGGCCAAGCGCGACGACTTCATCGCCGCGATCGTCGCCGACGGTCATGGGCTGCCGCTCGCGCAGTGGCTCGCGATGAACCTCGTCCCCGACGGCGATGCGATGTCGATCCGGTTCGACTTCGTCGCGCTGCGCGAGATGCTGCTCGACTACTGCCGGCAGGATCTGTGGTCGATCGCGCTCGACCCGAAGCTCCCGGGCGAGGTCCGCCTCGTGATCGCGGCGCGCTCGGCGACCGTGTCGGACGAAGACCGCGCTCGGCTTGCCGCGCCCGACCTGCCACCTCACTTGAAGGTCCACACGATCGACGCCGGCCACTGGCTCCACATCGAGGCGCCTGCCACCGTGGTCGACCTGCTCACCGCCCACCTGCCAACGTCGTTGCGCTGACTCACGTCATCTCGCGTAGTTACGCCGTGACGGATCTGGCCTGGTTCCGGCACTAACTCCGGGACCGTGCACGGCGCTGGCGACGAATGTCCTCAGGCAACTCGCTCCGCGAGCGCGTGTCGCCGACACATGCTCGGCCGGATCGTTGCTCCGAACTTCGTCCGGATCGTCACCGTCGCGCTGCTCACGCTTGCCGGATCGCGCGCGATCGCCGACAGCGGCTCGCTCGCCCGCCGCGTGCCGCGTTCGAGGTCGGCGCCCGCGATCGCCCCGACGACGACGACCGCGGTCGCGGTCCAGGCCGCGCCCTCGACGTTCGCGTGGAACGCGCCGGCGACGTGCCCCGACGCGACAAGCCTGCGCACGCGGATCGAGGCGCGCCTCGAGCGCTCGCTCGACGAGGCTCCGGTCGGCATCGAGGTCGAGGTCGTCCATGCCGGCGACCGCTACATCGCGCGGATCGACCTGCGCGCGGTCACGGTCGCCAACGACATGCGCACGCTCAAGAGCAAGAACTGCAGCGAGCTTGCCGATGCAGTCGCCGTCGTGATCGCGCGCGCCGCGTCCGATGCGATCGTGCGGCGCGAGGTCGCCATCCGCGACGACATCGACGATCCGCCTCCGCCACCGACGTCGGTCGCCGCGAACGCCGCGAAGTTCATCCCCGACCTCGTCCGCGCCGCCCGTCCGCCGCGCGCATGGGCGATCGGTGCCCGGTTCTCGGGCGTCAGCGGCATCGGCATCATTCCCAAGGTCGGTCTCGGCGGCGAGCTCGCGCTCACGATGCGCTTCAACACGACGCTCGCCGAGGTCGCGGGCACGCGCTGGGTCATGAGCGCCGCCCAGTTCCACGACGGCGCGCCCGCCAAGGTCGACGTCGATCTCGACACCGCCGCTGTCCGTGTCGGCTGGCGGCCGACCGAAATCCCCATCCGTGCCTGGGTCGCCGCCGAGGGCGGCTCGATGCACGGCAACAACATCGTGCTCCCCACCCAGCAGCTCGAGTCCGGCCGCTGGCTCGCCGCCGGCGCCGGCTTCGGCATCGCGTGGCAGATGAACCGCTACGCTCGCCTCGTCGGCGCGACGGAAACGATGCTCGCGATCGAGCGCGTTCGCTTCTCGCTCGGCGACGGCATGATCGTCTACGCCCCGTCGCCGATGTCGGTCCGCACGAGCGTCGGCCTGGAGGTTGGCTTTCAATGAAGGCACTGCTCGCGATCGCGCGTGACGGATTCCCCGCCACCGCGACACCAACGCTCGACATGCCGGCGACCGCACACGTGCTCGACGCCGACGCGCGTCACGCCGTGCCCACCTTCGACGACGTCTACGCCGCCCACTTCGCGTTCGTGTGGCGCATCCTGCGCACGTTCGGCGTTCCGGATGCCGGCCTCGAAGACGCCGCGCAGGATGTCTTCGTCGTCGTCCACCGCCGCCTCCCCGAGTTCGAGGGCCGTGCCGCGATCACGACGTGGCTGTTCGCGATCGCGCGCCGAGTCGCATGCGCGCACCGCCGCAAACACAAGGACGTCGAGACGCTCGAGCAAGAGCCCGAAGGCCCCTCCGACACCTTCGCCGCGCTGTCGCGCGCACAGGCCGCCGCCACCGTCATGTCGATCCTCGACACCATGGACGAGGACAAGCGCATCGTGTTCGCGCTCGTCGAGCTCGAAGGCCTGTCCGTCCCCGAGGTCTCGCGCATGCTCGACATCAACCTCAACACCGCCTACTCGCGGCTGCGTCTCGCGCGCAACGCGTTCGAGCTCGCGGTCCGCACGAAGGTGACGCTGTGACCGACCTCTCGCGCTCCCTCCTCGCCGCCGCGCGTGAAGGCCTCACGCCCGATGCCGCCGTCGCGGCGCGTGTCCGCGCCAAGGTCGCCGCGTCGATCGCAGCCGGTGCCGGCGCCGTCGGCGCAACCACCGCCGCATCGAGTGCGACTGCCGCGACTCCTGCGATCGTCCCGGCCGCCGCCAGTGCCGGCTCGAAGTCGCTCCTCCTCAAGCTCGGCGCGCTCCTCCTCGTCGGGGGCGCCGTCACCGCGACGGTCCTCGCGACGCGCGAACGCGCGAGCGATGCGCCGCGACTCTCGATGTCCTCGCCGCTCGAGGTCGACGAGCCGCGCACCGTCGATCGCTCCGTCGCGCGCGACGACAATCCGCGCGTCACGTTCGAGCCTGCTGGTTCGCGCGCGCGCGCTCCGCATCGCTCGATCGATCCAGCCGCGATCGAGATCGACGTACCGCCGCCGGAGCCGACTGCCGAGCCCGTCTCGCTGTCGCGCGAGGTCGAGCTGATCGATCTCGCGATGGCGTCGCTGCGCAAGCACGCCCCCGCCGCCGCGCTTGCCGCGATCCGCACCTACGAGCGCGAGACGCTCGGCCAGGGCCAGATGGCCGAAGAAGCCGCGGCGATCGCGATCGAGGCGCGCTGCGGTCTCCACCAGGACGTCACCGACGAGCTCGCGGCGTTCGACCTCGCATGGCCGAGCTCGGCGCAGCGCTCGCGCGTCGTCACGACCTGCTTCGCGAAGTACCCTCCCCGCTCATGCTGTACCGCCGCGCGCTCG
>JABFXX010000649.1 GCA_013368795.1 Kofleriaceae bacterium | reverse complement strand
AGAACGTCACGTAGTCCTTGCCCTGCTGGATCTGCGGCACGATCCAGTTCACGAAGAACCCCGTCGGAATCGATGCGGCACCGATGTTGTTCCACCCGAAGGAGATCAGGCCGTCGATGTCGTGGTAGCGCGATCCGTAGAGCATGACCTCGCCGCCACCGATGCTATGTCCTCCAAGGATCACGCTCTCCGAGGCGACGCCGACCTGCGGTCCCGTGCCGCAGCTCTCACCCGTCTTCGTCGTGTACGTACCAGCGTGGAGCTGCGTGATGATCTCGTGCGTCATCTCGACGTAGCTGTTGAAATTGAGCCCGAACCCAGCACCCGGGCCGCGCAGGTAGGGGCTGTCGCCGTAGCCTGCACGGTCGACCGTCACCACGACATAGCCCTGCTTTGCCAGCAGGCGCGCGAACGACCCGGCCTCGCCGACTCCTGCCTTGCCGCCGTCGAAGATCTCACGCGTCTCGACGGCGCCGTGGAGCAGCAGGATCACGCGATCGTCCGGCTGCATCGCGTTGAAGCTTCGCTTGCTGAACCGTGTGCCGGTCAGCGAAATCGCCCCCGGGTCGCCCGGATTGTGCGCTGTAAAGCAGATCGTCTCTGTCTTCACACCGTGCGGATTCGCGCTCTCCTGCGACAGGGTTGCCGTCATCTCGTCGACGTCGACGCTGCATCCCGAAACCAGCGACAGCAGCGCAGAAACACAAACCACCCGTGACGAAACAGATCCCGACATCGGTACACACCCCCATAAAACGTTTGTCAAACTGCCTCGACGAACGTCGAGTCTCGACATCATATGGGGATGCCGCGCGCGATTTCAGTGTGCTCTTAGGCGCACTGTCTGCGCATCTGGGTGCGCACGTAGGCTGGCTCGAACTGCCTCAAAGCGCAGCGAGCCAGTTGCGAATAGCGATCTCGGCGCCGACCAGATTCGTGCGTAGCAATGCGCAGCGCGGTTGCATCTCGAAGCCGAAGCGACGCTCGAGCGTCCCCAACAGGACGCCGATGTTCTTGAGCGAAGGCGTCTCGGCGAGCAGATCGTGATCGTCACGACCGTGGACGAACGGCAAGTCTGTCACGCGGATCCACGACGACTTTCCTGCGTGGCGGAACCAGAAGCCCCATTCCTCGCTGAACAGCTCGACGCGGAACAAGGTCGCGGCGTCTTCATCGACGACCGGATCTGACGTCCCGATGGTGACCTGAACGTGCCAGCTGCGAACGTGAGGGAGGAGCCCTCGCGCCAGCAGCCAGGCTGCGGTCGCCAGCGGTCCCGTGTTCGGCGACAGGCCCTTGTTGGGCGTCCCGAGCGGATGTCCGCTGGTGCCGGTCTTCCGTCGAGGTCGCGTACTTCTCGACCCGGTCACGCGGTCACACTAGGCGCGGGCTCCCGGTCTGACAATAGGAAAAGCCGTGGACATGCCGATGGAATGACCGAATTGCCACGTGCAAATGCGCTCGGTGAGCGCGAGTGCCACGTCGTCACCGAACGGACTAGCCAGCTGCGAGACCGCTTCGAAGCCTCGGACGCGTCGAGCGCGTCCATCGCCCGAGCGCACGGAACGCGCCACGAGAGGCCGCGATCAAACACATCACGGACTCATCGTCGCGGCAGACCGAGTCGAGGGCGTGGCCATACGCCTGCCACCTCGACGTCCCTTCGCCTCCGTAGGCAGACAAGAACGCCGTCGGCAGACCCGAACCAAACGAGCGATGCATCGCGCGACGAATGGCGTCGAAGTGAAGTGTGGAGCGCTCGAGCACGTACATCCAACCCAACCCTTCGACCACGTCCTCCAACGGCTCGACCTCGTACTGGGGCAGGCTCGCGATGTCGGCTGGACGCATTCCGATGTCGAGGAGGTCCTGCGCGATGAGACCGGCGCGAGACCGGGCGCGGAGATCGATCGCAGCACGCATCCCCGGCGTGTAGGCAAGTGCGCTCTCGACGCCGCTCTGGAACCCGAACGTGAGGACGAGCTGCTCGACGTAGTCGCGTCGCCGGACGCGATCGCTCCGGAGGGCCAACCATCCTTCGTCGGCGGACGCGTGGTACTCGTGCGTCGCGACGTTCACCCGCATGACTCTGGACGAGAACGCTTCCACCACCGAGCGCCCACGAGTGCAAACGACATGCAGAAGGTAGGCGCGTCCGCGTATGAGAGCTTACGTGCAGATGGTCGCTTCTTGCGCGCACGCTCGGCATTCGCGTTCCGCGCTCTCTCGCGCGTCGTGGCGACAGCGCACGTTTAGAATTTCCTGGGTTCCAGAGTAGGCCAGGCCGATGTTGCGAACGGGATTTGCAGTGCGGCTCGCCCCACGTGGAAGAGGTCAGCAGCCTGCTTGTTCGGCTGAACCTTGCGACACGGCAGTACCACGCCGATGTCGACGAGCCTTGGCTTGCTCTGCTGAGACCCTCGGTCGGCATCGCCGACTACGTCGCCACATTGATCCGCACATACGGCCTGGTGGCGCCGTTCGAGAGTGCGTGCAAGTACACACCGGGGCTTCTCGAGCTCCTCGACTTCCGCCAGCACATGCGCGCCGGCCTGATCGCTCAGGACCTGCTGGCACTCGGCGTCACACCTCTACAGGTCGCGACGATCGAGACATGCCCGACGATCTCGATCTTTCCGACCGTCGCCAACGCGCTCGGCTGGTTGTACGTCATGGAGCGGTCGACGCTATTGCACGACGGGATACGTCGTCACCTTCAGCGCGACCTCTGGCAGCTCGATCGTGCGTGCGCGTACCTGCGTGCATGCGGAGCTCATGTCGGCGACCGGTGGGCCGCCTTCGGGCGTCTGCTCGATCGGGTCGGGCGTGATCCGACGACTGCGAACGAGATCGTTCATGCATCGCGCGATGCCTTCGGCATTTGTGGCCGATGGTCGCGCTTACAGGCCAAGCAAGCACGGAGCACAGGATGAACAACGATTTGCCTCCACCAATTTCGACGGACGATCGCAAGACACGAGAGCTATGTGGTGCGGAGCGCGATGGGACGCGTTGCATGAGGCCGAAGGGGCACGAACAGGATGAGCACCAAGGCTATCGCGCGTCCCAGACGTTCACGTGGAAACAGCCATAACCAGCAAGCTCAGGAAAGGAGATGCCACCGGATCTGCTGATGCAGTTCGGCGAGCTTGTCGAGCACCTGGATCGCATCCCGCGACTCTTGTCGCGCATCGCGAAACGCCTCGGCGTCCGCCTCGCCGCGCGCGTACGCGAGCAGCACCTTCTGCTTTTCGATCACGAGCTCCTGACACGCCATCGTCGTTTCGATCAGCCGATACGAGAGCTGTAACCACTCACCTCGCTGAGCGTTGGATTGCTCGAGGCGATCGAAGTCGGCCTTGAGGCGACCGTACAGCTGGCGAGGCGACATCCCGCGGCCTCGTCACGCGACGGGTACGTACAGCGCGGGCTCGGGAATCGCGGGCCACAGCACGAACCAGACCCGCGTGTCCCTCGAGAATGGCGCGCGGCGGAGGACACCTCGAGCAAGTGTGACAAGTGCCGCCCGAGGATCCCAAAGCTCGAGGACGTGATGCGCCAGAACGGGGGACGCTTCGATCACGCGCGCGTGACAAGCAAAACTGTTGCCGGTCGCAACAACGCGCCGAACGCCCTTGGCTGCGAGGGTGCACGTGGTTTGCACGTTGCTCGCGCAGAATGAACGAGCCGAGTGACGGCGTCCCCGAATTGATCGCGATCTACGAGCGCAGCAAGCGCGCGACGGCCGAGTTCTGCAACAACCAGCAAGACGGTCGTCGTTGCGTGTTGACGAAGGGGCACGCCGGCATGCACGAGTCTCTCGCGAACGAAGGCATCAATCGTTGGTCCTCGCTCTCCGAATCAGCGAGCGATGGGTCAGCGCTGCTGGATCGCGAGAGTGCTTGACCGCTCGAGCGTGTTCACGTTCACGCTGCCGATCAACCCGGGGTAGCCCGCGGCAGCCACACCGCGAACGTGCTGCCGCGGTTCGGCTGGCTCGCGACGGAGATCTTGCCGCCGTGCGCGTCGACGAGACCCTTCGTGATGTAGAGGCCGAGCCCGAGTCCCGACTTCTTCGCGCGCGCGCGGCTGCTCTGATAGAAGCGCTCGAACACGTGGGGGAGCTCGTCCTTCGAGATGCCGAAGCCGCGGTCGGTGACGCTGAGCGTGGCGCCGCCTTGTTCGGGGCGGATCGCGATGCGGATCGGTGTTCCGTCGGGCGAGTACTTCGCGGCGTTGTCGACGAGATTCGTGAGGATCTGATCGAGGCGCGACGGGTCTGCCATGACCGCGGGTGGTGCGCCTTCGATCGCGAGCTCGAGGGAATGCTTGCCGACGGTCATCCGCAACCGATCGACGATCGGAGAGATGCACTCGGGGAGCGCGGTCGGAACCGCCGCGATCTCGAGCTTCCGGCTGTCGATCCGCGTCGCGTCCAGTAGCTGACTGACGAGCTGATCGAGGCGACGCGTGTTGGTCACGAGCCTCTCGAGCGCCTCGGCGGGAAGGTTCGCCGAGCCATCCTTCATCCGTTCGCGCAGCGTCTCGAGCCGGAGCTGGAGCGCCGTGATCGGATTGCGGAGGTCATGCGCGGCGATCGCGCAGAACTCCTCGTGCATGCGATTGATCTGCTCCTGAGCGCTGCGCAGCCTCTCGTGGCGGCGGCCGAGCAGGAGGCCGAACGCACCGAACACGAGCGGCGTCGCCAGTGCCATGTACGAGTACGCCGTGCGCTCCTGGCGAAGCTCCTTACGAACCGTGACGTGATCCTTCTTGCGCAGGACCAGTTCTCGCAACGCGAGAAACCCGAGCGGAGCACCGATTCCCAGGAACGCCCCGAGAACCGAGTATGCGCGGGTCGCCGAGCGCGCGATCACGACGACTCCGCCGTCTCCCGCTGGCGCGCGACCAGCACGGGGCACGAGGCGTAGCGAACGATCTTCTCTGCCACCGAGCCGATCAGCACCCGGCGGAAGCCCGTGCGACCGTGACTGCCGGTGACCACGAGGTCATACGAGCGATCTGCGTCTAGGACGGCGAGTACTTCTGTGCCAGGCGATCCGATGTGCCATTCCGTGCGGACCGGGACCGTGACCTTCTCGCGAAGCGCCGCAGCCCAGCCATCGAGGATCTCGGCCCCACGCTGGTCGAGGGCCTCGACCGCACCGGGCAATGTCGACCTGCCGCGATACGCGACGGGAATCTCCACGATGTGGAGCAGCGTGATGGCCGTGCCGTCACGGGCGATCATCTCCGCGGCGACCTCCATCGCGTAGCGCGAGCCCGCGGAGAAATCGACGGGCACCAGGACTTTCCTGAAGGGTGCGAGCTCACCTTCGGGTCGGATCGTCAGTACCGGACACGGCGCGTGACGCACGACGTTCTCCGCAACCGAGCCAAGCAGGAAGCGCCGGAGCCCGGTGCGTCCTTCCGTTCCCATCACGACGAGATCGATCGAGCCTGCTTGCAGCTCTTCGACGATCATCGACCAGGCAGGGCCACTGACGAGCTTTGCCGTGACCTTCTTCGCGCCTAGCTCTGTCGCACGGCGAACCTCCTGATCCAGCATTTCCTGCGCGACCTCGCCGAGGTCCGCGACCACGCCGGTTCCAAATGCGTAGTCTCCCGTGGTCGCCGGAATCTGCCACGCATGGAACAGCACGAGCTCGGCGTCGTGTTCATTCGCGAGTCTGACGCCGACGCGCATCGCTCGGTCCGAGCCCGGCGAGAAGTCGACGGGGCAGAGGATTCGTCTCATGCCAAGGGCTTCTGCAACGGCATTGCCAGCGGCATGAGAACGCGCAGGTCGGCGTAGTGCCGACGTGGCAGGGCGCGAATGCCGAGCTACGGTGGGAGCTGATGGGCCGGCGGGCATCCGCAACATCTGCAAGCGCACCGGCACAGCTGGACGGTACGGCGTTCGTATCGGGAACGCGGATGCTCTACATCGGCAAGCTCGTCGCGACGAAGCGGCACGCGCATCACGCGGCCCAGATCCTCGTCGCGCCGCAGGGCGTGGACGTCGAGGACGGTGCGGGTGGTCGCATCCGCACCTGTGTGGCCGTCATCCCACCAGGTCTGCGGCACGGCCACGGCGCGTGCAGTCATGCTGCACTGCTGTTCCTCGACGGAGACGACGTGACGAGCCGCGCACTGGCGCGCGACGCCGAACCGAGGTGCGCGACCTGGGTACGCGACGCGATCGGGCTGAGCGTGCCGCGCGATCCGACACCGGCACAGGCACGCGCGCTCATCGCGTCGATCGTGTCCGCCGTCGACGTGCATCGGCCGCCGCGACCGCGACATCCGGCCGCGCGCCGCATGTGCGCGTACCTCGAAGGTGCCGACCGCGTCGACCTCGCGAAGCTGTCGCACGAGGCCGGCCTCTCGCCACGCCAGATGCGTCATGCGTTCACGCGCGACATCGGGCTGCCGATGCGGGCATATCTGCGGTGGAAGCGCGTCCAGCGCGCCATCGCCGCTGTCGAGGAGGGTGCGAGCCTGAGTGCCGCAGCAGCGTCCGCTGGCTTCGCGGATAGCGCCCACCTGAGCCGCGTGTTCCGCGAACAGTTCGGCATCAGGCCGTCGCAGGGGCTGCGCTCGGTCAGGTGGCGGACGCTCGACTGACGACGAACTCGGGGAAGCCGTCCCGCCGGCGCGGCATGCCGGTCTGCAGCATGACGACATCGATGTTGCCGCGGTGATGGACCGTGTGGGTGACCACGTGGAGGATCATCGTGGCGGCGGTCATCGTCACGACCTTGCCGTCGGTGAAGCGCACCTCGCGAGGGCGTGCGAGCTCTTGCGCCGGGAGAGATGCGACCGTGTCGACGTACCAGCGATCGATGGTGTCGAACTCGCGATCGAGCTCGTCGAGCGAGGGCAGCACGGCCCGCTGGGGCGCCTGAAAGCCGTGCGAGACGCCCCGGAGATGCGCTTGAAAGATCGCCCTGACGACGTGGATGTGATCGAGGGCGCGCACGATCAAGTCTGCGCCCTTCTGCGACTCGAACGAATCGACGGCGCGAAGGGCGGAGAACAGCTGCCGGTTGGCCCATGCTGTGTGCGTGACGAGGAGGTTGAGGGTTTCGTCTTGGTGGCTCACAGCGTCGAGCGTAGGCAGCGATCGTGCGGTGCGCTTGAACGCAACGGCGGCTCAGAACAGCGAGTCGTATGCGTGCACGTTGTTCGTGTCGTCATCCGGAAGCTCCGCGAACACGCCGAACGCGATCGGCGCGGAGACCGCGTCCGTATGCTGCTCGATCATGTCGATGACGAACGCGGTGAAGTTCTCGGGATCATCGCTTCCCGTTCCGGGGCCGGACGTGTCGGAGCTGTCGTTGTCGTCGCATGCGGCAGCAAACACGAGCCCGAGGATCAAGAATGCCGTCTTCATTGGAGGTCTCCTGCGTCGGCGGCGGGAACCGGATCGCCCGGAGGCGGAACCTGCGGCGCACCGGGTTTCGGCGAGCGTAGATACGGGAATGCATCCTCGAAGACGAGCGCGTTGGTACCGGCGCCGTCGACGAACGGCAGCTGGCCCGACGGTGCAACGGTCGTGTTCAGGAGGAAGCCCATGGCGACCCTGATCTCGATGTCCGTGACGTCGTCGCCGGGGCGCCGGCCATTCGGGAATCCCGCGGGATCACAGCCGGCGCGCGACAGGTTCAGCTGCGCATTGGTGTCCGCGTTCGCCGGATCGAAGCACGTCGCCGCACCGAGTGTGTTCTGTGCGGAGCGGCTCGTCGGCGGCACCGACGTGTTGAGACGCAACATCTCTCCGGTCGCGCCATTCTCGTTCACGCCGGGAATGCCGGTGAGGAACGTGGCCACGAGGTCGGCGCGCGGGAAGAGGTCCGGCGCGCGGACACCAGCGCCTCCGAACAGGAGCTCGATGACCTCGGGCAGCGTGGGATTCGTGACGTAGACAGCGAACTGCTTGTCGTTCTGCGGCTCGCTGCTGTTGAACTTGTCCTTGTCCTTGAGGCCGATGATGACCTCGTTGATGAGCGGGTTGCCCAGCCTCGAGATCTGGGCCCACGGACCGCCTTCACGCGTCGGGTTGTCGAACGTCGGCGTCGGGTTGATGACGCGAGCCTGCCGGACGCTCGCGGTCGACCACACGCCGATGGTCGGATGCTGTGCATCGGTCGTGAGACACGACGCCGGGACCTCGAGCGCGAGCGTGGTGATGTTCTTGGACACGAGGTCGTCGAAGCCCTGGAACTGAGCGCCGAGGATGTTCGCGACGTTGCCGCCGGTGCCGCTCGGCTGCAGGTTGAACAGATCGAAGATCTGGCCGACGTTGACCGAGAAGCTCTCCTTGCGCTGCCCGACGAACAGGCGCGCGTTCGTCCCGTTCGGCGGCGTGCACCCGGGGATGGTGACGTCGTAGATGAACGCGGCCGCATAGGTGTCGTAGTCGGGGATCGTCTTCAAGCCGATGTTATCGAGCGGCTTGCGAAACGTCGTCCCGCCCGCGACGGCTGCGATGGATTGGCTCTTGCCGGTCCGTCGATCACCGTGCACGACATTGACCGTGTACGTCTCGAACAGGTTCTGGCCGGTGTCCTCGGTGGCCGAGATCGGCGCGATGGCGATGTACGGGACCGCGACGTTCTGGGTATCGCCGGCCGGGCCGACCGGGAGCGTGATGCCGCTGCCGTTCGCGAGCATCTGCGCGAAGTCGAACTGGAACGTGATGTCTTCCTTGGCATCACCGTTGTTGTCGATGTGGATCTCGTACAGCGCGTCCGGATCCATCGTGAAGAAGTTCGGCCCGCCGGTCGGATCCTGGAACGGGATGTAGTTCGCGAGCAGCGTCACGTAGCCGTCGCGCCCCGGTTGGTAGCTATTGAATGCGTAGACGTCCGTGCCATCGACCTTCGGGTTCTTCGTGATGAATGGGGCCTCGCGATGGCTCGAGGCCCAACCGTCAGACGGTACGAAGAACGTGGCCAGCGCCGTCGCGCCGCCGAGTAGCTTCACGTGCAGTTTCATGGTCACACTCCCTCTCACTTTGGTTCTTGCGGCTCGATGGCCGCGAAGCGTTCGAGGATTCGCGTCGTCGAGCCCTTTGCGACGGACTCGACGACACTCAGCACCGTGCGATCGCGGACCACGCGGTGGGCATTCGCGTCCATCACGGCGAACCGTTTGTCCATGAGCTGTTTCCCGGCGAGCGCCGCCGCGGGCGTCCTGTACTCGCAGACCGAGATCGCGATGTCGTCGGCGGTCGTCCCGCCGGCGCAGTAGGCCGCGCGGACCGTCGCGCCGAGGAACTGGCGGCGCTCCCTGACGCCGACGCCGGCGCGTTCGAGCGCGTCGAGCACGCGCTCGGCCGAGATCCTCGTCGGAGGACGGTGGAGCTGCTCGTAATGCAGACGCGCGATGAGGGGCGCGAGTTGCTGGCTCGGTTCGACACGCTTGGTCGGCGAGCTCGCGGACGCGTGGTTTGCGCGGTCGCGCCCACACGCGCTCAGGGCAACGGCGATCGACACATAGACAAGACAGCGCATTTGCTTCTCCTCGATGAATCACAGCGACCAGCGCTGGTACGCCCAGAACAGGGCGAGCACGGCGATTGCGGCCGATCCGCCCCAGAGCAGGACTCGATAGGCAAGCGTTCGACGAAGCGCGAACAGCACGGGCAAGAGGAGGATCACGAACGTCGCCTGGCCGAGCTCGACGCCGATGTTGAAGCCGAGCAGGGCGCCGACGAGCTCGTGTGACGGCAACCCGAGGTCGACGAGCACGCTCGAGAATCCGAAGCCGTGGACAAGGCCCAGCGTGAACGCGACGAGCCAGCGTGCATCGACCGCTCGCAGGAGGTTGTTGAGAGCGGCGGCGACGACGGTCAGCGCGATCGCGGTCTCGATGTAGCGCGCCGGGAAGCGGACGAAGCCGACCGCCGAGATGATGAGCGTGATCGAGTGCGCGAGCGTGAACGCGGTGACGATCTCGAGGACCTCGACGGCGACGCCGCGCAACGTGCGTTGCCCGCGGCTGACGGCCGGAAGGAGCAGGCACGCGAGGAACAGGAGGTGATCGAGTCCATGCCAGATGTGCAGGATGCCGTCGACGATGAACGCCCTCATCGACAGGTCGCTGCCTCGGAGCTCGATCGGCGTCGCGTCGCGAATGATCGTGACGTGCTCGGCCGCACCCGACACGTGAACGAGCCCTCGGTGCTGAGCATCGAAGTCGAACAGCAACCGGTACGCGATCTGGAGCGCGTGGACGCGTGTCGAGCACGTGGCCTCGAACGCGACGACGACGTAGGGACCATCGACAAGCTCGACGATACCGGCGAGGTGCGGCGTGAACGGGCAGGGCCCATGGGATCGCAGCTCGAGCCGTTCGCTGACATAGCGCGCGATCAGCGGCGCTCCGGCCTCGAGCTCCGCCCACGTCACGTCACGGTTCCCATCGCGGTCGAAGCCGCCGAGCGCGCCGTCGAGATCGCGGACCGCGATGTCGAGCTCGCCGTTGACCTCGTGGTCGTGAATGGTCAGGTGCAAGTGCGCGTCGCTTGGCTTGTGCGCGTACGCGGTGCCGCCCATCGCGAGCAGTGCAATCACGATCAATCTCTTCACCGCGCCCTCCATGTCGCCAGCGTGTGCTCGAGCTCGCGGTCTCGCACGCCGTTCGCGACACTCCAGGTGACCACCGGCATCGCTGCGGTCTCACTTCGCGAGGCTGCGGCTGCGCGTGCGAGCAGGCGCGCGTCGGCGAGCTCGCGCTGGACAGCCCAGTTGTCGAGTGCCAGGCGGACGGCCTTGTCGGGCCTACCCTCGACGTCGAGCGCGAAGCGTGCCTCTTCGCGCAGGTGGATCCGGTCTCCGCGTTCGTGTGCCGCGCGAAATCGCTGCTCGGTATCGCGAGCCAACCCGTCGGCTTCCGGGCCCCGTGCGACCCGTTCGGCGATCGCTCGCCGCAGCAGCAGGCCATCGATCGACTCGCGGCCGGTGAGGAGAGCCGATGCCTCCTGCGCATCGCCCGAGTCGATCAACACGTCTGCCAGTGCGCCGAGGGCATATGTGTCGTCGGGGGCCGCCTGGAGGGCGGTCTCGAGGTGCGATCGCGCGGCCTTCAGATCGCCGCGCTGGATCGCGATCTCCGCGAGTGTCGTCCTCGCCCATGTGCGGACGGAGCTCTCGCCACCACCGTCCGCGAGTGCGGTGGTCAGCGTCTCGTACGCGGCTGCGGGATCTCGCGTGAGCGCGTCGAGCTGAGCGGTGCACGTCGTCGCGACGAGCGGTTCGGCAGACTGCTCCAGCGCCAGACAGCTGGTGCGTGCCGCTGCGTAGTCGCCCGTCACGATCGCGACCACCGCACGCGTCACGTGCGCCTGTGCGTCAGCAGGTCGACGCGCGACGAGCTGGTCGAGGTCTCGTCGCGCTGAAGCAAAGTCGTGGAGCGACTGCTCGATCGTCGCTCGCAGCAGCAGCACGTCCGGGGGCGGCGCCGCTTGCGACCACCACGCCCGCAGTCGAGCCTGCGCGCGACCGAGATACCGAGGATCGGCCTCGATGCGCGCGCGTTCGATCTCGTCACGTGCGTCTGCGACGGCGGCCTCGATGCTGTCCACCTGCGCCGCGAGCGCCGCGCGTTCAGGTGTGCGCACACGCAGGATCACGGCCGAGTCGTCCGGCACGAATGCTTGTTGTCGCTGAGCCGATCGCGAGGGCGCCACCGTCGCTGCGAGCGTCAGCACGCCTGCGAGCGCGACCACGCCGAAGCTCAGGACGAAGAGCTTGCGGTGGTGCGGTGGCGCGCAGCCAGTGGGTTCGAGCACCAGCGTTCGCGGTGCAAACTCAGAACCACGCTCTATCGGTGCTTCTCAGCACCGGGTATCGATCCGATCAGGGATCGATGCGATCCCAGAGGTCGCACTCGGCCGTGTGCAGCTTCGCGCCCGCGGCAGTCGTTGCATCGAGCGCAATGTACGGATCGGTCGCGACGTCGTAGCGTGGCCACACCGGCGCGCCGTCGCCGTTCGGATCGCCGGTCGCCGCGAACCGACCCCAGTAGCGACTCATCGTCTCGACGACGACGCGGTCCTCGTCGCTCACGACGAGCTGGTGCTTCGCGAACACGCTCGGGAACAGGAACGCGAGCTCGGAACCGTGGAATGCGCCCTTGCTGCGATCGCCGAACACATCGGGTGCGCGCTTGAAGCGATAGAGATACGTCGGCGCGCCGAGCTTCACGAACATGCGCGCGTCGTGGCGGATCGGGCACGTGTTCGCCCAGTCGCTGAACAGCGCCGCCATCTGCGGTTTCACTTGCGCGGCCTCGTTCACCGGATACGCCGCGGCGAGCGCGTCCGCGTGCTCGGGCCACTCCTTCTTCAACACCGAGTGGAAGTCGTCGACGTTGTCGAGCTTCAGGCCGACGATGTAGCGGCCCATTTCGTCGTCGGTCGTGCCGAGGATGACCGGGATGCGCATGACGGCGCCGGTCTCGAGCGCCTTCTGCGGCGACATCGGAAGCACGACTCCGTCGGTGACGAAGCGATAGTTCACGCCGCCGCCGTCCTCGCCGAGCACCTTGCCCAGGCGGATCGCGTTCATCACCTCGTCATCGGTCTTGGTCCGCATGCATGCCAGCTCGGCGCGGATGTCGTCCTTCTTGCAGCCGAGCGCTTCGGCGATCCGGCGACCGAGCTCTTCGCGCGCCGAGATCGCAGACGTGTCCTCGTCCTCGGGACACGCGGTCGACTGCAGGATCGCCTGCTGGAACAGGCCGCGCGACAGCGGCGACGCCATCATCGCGCACGTGCTCGCGCTGCCGGCACTCTCGCCAAACAGCGTGATGCGTTCGGGGTCGCCGCCGAATGCGGGGAGGTTCGCGCGCAGCCACTTCAGGGCCTGGAGATGATCGAACAACGCCTGGTTTCCCGACGTATGGAGTGGCGACTCGGCGGTGAGCGCCGGATGCGCGAGAAACCCGAGCGGGCCGAGCCGGTATGCGAGCGTCACCACGATGACGTTGCCGAGCCGCGCGAGCTGTTCGCCGTCGTACTGCGAGGTCGCGCCGCGCAGGTACTGCCCGCCGTGGATCCAGACCATCACCGGCAGACGCGTGCTGGCATCGTGCGGCGGTGCCCACACGTTCAAGTAGAGGCAGTCCTCCGCCGACGGCACCTTCTTGCCGCCGCTGCTGATCGAATCGCTACCCGACGGGACCGGAATCTGCGAGCACGGCAGCCGGTACGAGGTCGTCGCGAGCGGTACGTGTTTCGCCGGCGGCTGGGCCTCGCGCCAGCGGAGCTCGCCGACCGGCGGCGCCGCGAACGGCACACCGAGCCACGATCGCACGCCGTTCGCGTCGATCGATCCGGTGATCGTCCCTTCGGTCGTTTCGACGACACGTGGATCGGCGGGGCGGGCCGGAGCGCGTGGCGCGGGGCTGCTGCATGCAACGAGCGCTAACGCGACGAGACAGCGGTACATCATCGGCGGCGAATGTACCGCTAACGTAGATACGCGTCGTCGGTCGAGCGCCTCGAGCCGGGCTTCCCGACGATGATCAGCTCGTCGACGTCGCCTCGCTTCGTCGTATCGGAATTGATCGCGCGCCGGCAGCTGACGCGGTCCATCGCGAACCCTTTGTAGAGGTCGCGCACGAACGGCGTGTCCGCATTCGAGAGCACGACCTGCACGCCGCGGCGGACGAGCTGCCGGGCAACGTCCGCGAGCTCGCGCTGCGCATCGGCGCCGAACGAGTCTGCGCTGTACGCGGTGAAGTTCGCCGTCTTGCTTCGCGGGACGTGCGGCGAGTCGATATAGACGAAGTCGTCGCGCTCGGCGTCGTCGAGCGTCGTCCGGTAGTCGCCCGCGCGGAACGCCGCATTCGCGAACGCCGCGTGTGCCGCGCGCAGGACGAGCGGCTTGCAGATCGATGTCTTCGCATTTCGACCGAACGGCACGTTGAAGAGGCCATGGCGGTTCACGCGGAACAGCCCGTTGAACCCGGCCTTGTTCAGGTAGACGAATGCCGCGGCCGCGGCGGGCCGGCTCCACGTCGCGCGCCCCGTGTTCCAGCGGTCGCGCACCCGGTAGTAGTGCTCGGCCGAGTGCGCATCCGCGTGCCGCCGGAGCCTCGTGATCACGGGCTCGGGATCCGCCTTCACCGCCGCGTACGTCGCGATCAGGTCGCGATTGATGTCGCCGAGGACGGCGCGCTCCGGCGCGATCGCGAAGAACAGCGCGGCGCCACCGGCGAATGGCTCGAAGTACCGGCCGTACTTCGCGGGAGCGCGCGCGAGGAGCGCGGGAAGCAAGTTCGTCTTCCCTCCGACCCACTTCACGATCGGACCCGCCGTCGTCGCTGGCTCAGCCACCAGCGATCGCTTAGCACGTCGTCGGTCTACTGGCCGGTGCAGGTCGGCGGCTCGGTCGCACACTTACGACTGGTGTCGTCGCAGTACTCGCTCGCGCAGTCGCGATCGAGGCTGCACTCCGCGCCGTCCGTCTTGAGCGGCATACAGAGCTCGTTGCCGTTCGTCGTATCGAACCCGCAATACAGGCCATCCGCGCAGTTGTCGGTGCAGGCTTCACCAGCGCCCGGCATCGGCTGGCACATGCCATCGGTATCGGGGCCGTTCGGCTGGTGGGTCGCGCCGACGCAGTTCTTGCTCGTGCACTCGTAGTCCTGCGTGCAGCCGCCGCCATCGCCGACCTTGGGAATGAGGTACGGACGACACGACGATGGCAGGTCGTCGATGTTCCCGCTGCTGTACTGGTCGCACGTCAGGCCCTCGAGCGCTGAAATACAGCCGCCCGCCGCGGCGCTGTCGTATTCGATGCGGCCCATCGCGAGCGATTCCTTCCACTGCGCGACCCCGAGGCCCGTCAGGAGCGCGTTCGCGAACCCGACGCAGTCGGCCTCGGTCATGATCGCGTGACCGTCGTAGGTGATGCCCATGTACATGTCCATGATCTCGGCATCGGTGCAGCAATCGAACTGCTGCCTGCAGCTCACGGTCGCGAGCTCCATCCCGAAGTTGTCGAGGGCGACCGGGCCACCGCCGCCGCTGTCATCGTCACTGCATCCGACGAGCAAAACGCAAAGCAAGAGTCTCTTCATTGTTACTTCCCCCGAACCGATCGTAGGGGAGACGACGCGGCGGCGCGTCCACCTCACGATTGTTTCACTGCGCGCGTTGCCGGTCGTTGCCGTGTGCGGTGCGGTATCACACGCGGCGCCGCGGCCACGCCGCATAGTATCGTCCGGCCATGTTGGTTCGTGCACTGGTGGTGGTAGCAGCGCTCGCGTCGTCGGCGCGTGCGGATGACGGCAAGCTATTCGGCGTGAAGGCGACGCTCGGCGTCTACGACGGGATCGGCGGTGGCATCCGTGTCGGCGACGCGCGCCTCGGCGTCCAGGTGATCGGCGGCTGGCAGCCGCTGCTCGTGACCTCGCAGACCGACACGTCGCAACCGCCCGACATCGACGTCTACTCGACGCTGCAGGCGAACGCCGACGTCTACGTGCTGTTCAGCGAGCCGACGCCGCGCTCGTCGATCGGGATCACCGCCGGCTACAAGGGTTCGACGCACCTCGGCCACGGCGGCGGCATCGGCTTCTACGTGGCGATCGATGCGCACGAGCGGGTCTCGTACTTCCTGATCGGCGGCCTGACGTGGTTCCCGAACGGTGAGGATCACCTGCGCGACAAGAAGTCGATCCCGATGGATCGCGAGTTCTCGTTCCCCGGGCCGGCCGTCAACGCGGGCGTGAACCTCGGCGTGGACTTCGCGCCGTAGCTCGAAACAGCAGGCGCTTCACGACCTCGACGAGCGCGAGGTATGTGAGCACAGCACCGCCGAGGAACGCGAAGTATGCCGGCGGAAGGGGAACGAACCCCAGCCAGTGGGCGAACGGCGTGAACGGCAGCAGGCACGCGACCGTGATCGCCGCGAGTGTCGTTGCGACGAGCGGCCTGCTCGGCCGGCTGCGCAGTGGGTTACCGCTCGTGCGAATCACGAAGATGACCGCGGTCTGCGTCGCGAGTGATTCGACGAACCAGCCGGTGTGGAACAGCGCGGGACCGGCCTCGAACACCTTCAGCATCACGTAGAACGTGAGGAAGTCGTAGAGCGAGCTGACCGGGCCGACCCAGATCATGAACTTCCGGATCAGGGAGATGTCCCAGCGGCGCGGCTTCTGAACCAGCGCCTCGTCGACGCGATCGGTCGGGATCGTGATCTGCGCGAGGTCGTAGAGGAAGTTGTTGAGCAGGACCTGCTTCGGCAGCATCGGCAAGAACGGCAGAAACGCGGCCGCGCCGGCCATGCTGAACATGTTGCCGAAGTTCGAGCTCGTGCCCATGAGCAGGTACTTCATGATGTTGCCGAACGCGGCGCGTCCGGCGCGCACACCGTTGCCGAGCGCGCGCAGTCCCGGTTCGAGCAGCACGATCTCGGCGGCCTCGCGCGCGACGTCGGTCGCACTGGAGACCGAGATGCCGATGTCGGCGCTGTGGAGCGACGGCGCGTCGTTGATCCCATCGCCGAGGAAGCCGACGACGTGGCCACGTGTCTTGAGCGCGAGCATGATGCGCGTCTTCTGCGCCGGCGCGACACGCGCGAAGATCGTGGTGCGCTCGACGCGCTGAGCGAGTGCCGGATCGGACATCGAAGCGATCTCGGTGCCCGTCAGCAGCTCGTCGGTCGCGATGCCGACCTTCGCGCAGATGTGACGCGCCACCGTCGGGCTGTCGCCAGTGAGGACCTTGATCTCGACGCCGTCGCGCCGCAGCTGGTCGACGACCTCGCGCGCGTCGTCGCGAACCGGATCCGCGAGGCCGAGGAAGCCGGAGAACACGAGGTCGTGCTCGTCGAGCTTCGTGTATGTGCCGCGCGGACTCACACGGCGCGACGCGACGGCAACGACGCGCAGGCCACGCCTGCACATCGCGTCGTGCAGCGCATCGATGCGTCGCCTCGCTTCGTCATCGAGTGCGAGCCGCGCATCGCCTGCTTCGACGTGCGTGCAGACGGCGAGTAGCGATTCGGGCGCGCCCTTCGAGATCAGCAGCGCTGTCTCGCCACGCGCCGCGACCACGCTGACGCGCCTGCGCTCGAAGTCGAACGGAATCTCGTCGACCTTGCGGAACCCTGAGATGTCCGGGTGTTCGTGCCGGAGGACGGCGGCATCGATCGGATCGAGCTTGCCGTGGCGGCGGAGCGCCGCGTCGACGGGATTTTCGACGCCGCTTTCGAAGTAGCTGTTGATGTATGCGAGGAGGAGCGGACGCTCGGACGTCTGGTTCTGTGAATCGACGTACTCCTCGACCTTCATCTCGCCGGTCGTGAGCGTGCCGGTCTTGTCGCTGCACAGGATGTCCATGCTGCCGAAGTTCTGGATCGCGGCGAGGTCCTTCACGATGACGTGGGCGTGCGCCATCTGGACCGCGCCACGCGTCAGCGTGACCGTCGCGATCATCGGCAAGAACTCCGGCGTGAGACCGACGGCCAGCGCGACCGCGAACATCAGAGACTCGAGCGTCCCGTGATGTCTCGCCGCGCTCACGACGAACACGAACAGGACCATGAACACGACGACCTGGAGGATGAAGAGCCCGAATCGTGCGACCCCGTGCTCGAACTCGGACGCCGGTCGCCGGCGCTGGAGGACCTCCGCGATGCCTCCGAACTCGGTCGCCCTGCCGGTCGCGACGACACGCGCCGTCGCGGTTCCGCTGACGACCGAGGAGCCCAGCAGCACGTGCTCGCCGACGTGCTTCTCGACCGGCAGCGACTCGCCGGTCATCGCGGCCTCGTTGACGTGAACGTCGTTGGCGGTGACGACCGAAGCATCGGCGGGTACGAGATCGCCGGCCGAGAGCTGAACGAGGTCGCCGGGGACGACCTCGGCGCGCGGGACCTCACGCCACGCGTCATCGCGCAGGACCATCGCGGTCTGCGCGACGTGTGCGCGCAACGCCTCTGCCGCATGCTGGCTGCGTTCGGTCTGAAACAGCTCGACGACGATGCTGACGAGCACGATCGCCATCACGATCGCGGCGTCGGAGAGGTCACCGAGCGCGCCCGAGATGATGCTCGCGACGACGAGGATCGCGACCAGCGGGCTCGCGAGCCGGCGCAGGAGCTGCGCTGCGAGCGAGTGCCGCCGGTGTTCCACGACCTCGTTGCGGCCGTACTTCGCGAGTAGTCGTGCTGCTTCGCTGCTCGAGAGGCCATGCTCGTCCAGGACCTCCTCGACGAGGACGAGTGCGGGCGCTGCCTCGCCGCTGGTCAGGCCTGTCCTCACGCGCCTCGTTGCAAGATCGTGCCGCCGCGTCCGGTCTTGTCCTCGATCGCGATCCGGAACACGACCTCCGGCCGTTCGCCGCCGCCCGGAGCGAAGCGGCCGGCCCCGTGGGTGACCGGTCGCTTGTCGAGCCTCTCGAAGGCCGCGATGTGGTCGAGCAAGGCATCCAGCGCATGCGTCGCGTCGTCGTCGTGCAGCTCCTGGAACTCGCCGTGGACGAGGACGCTCTCCCAGCCGCCGGTGCGGTCGATGTGGTCGACCTCGAAACACACCGACGGGTTCTCTCTCATCATCATCACTTTGTGCCCGAGCCCGGTGTGGCCGATGATCGACTTGCCATCGAACACGTACGTGATCGGGACGACGTCCGTCCTGCCGCGCGCGTGAAATCCAAGGCGCCCGATGATCTCGCTACGGAGCAAGCGGTCGATCTCTGCGGTCTGGAGCTCCCTGATCATGAAGCGCGATCATTGCAAAGCGCGTGCAGCGCACGTCGATTACGCGCTACGGTGGGGACTTCCATGGCGACCGAAGCACCAGAAGAATCCGCACCCGTCGAAGATATCGCGGCGACGCTCGTCGCGAATCATCGCGAGTTCCTCGCGTTCGTCGAGAAGCGCGTCGGCAATCGCGCGACGGCGGAGGAGATCCTGCAGGACTCGTTCGTGCGCAGCATGGACAAGTTCGACACCGTGCGCGAGACCGCCGTCGGTTGGTTCTATCGCGTCCTTCGCAACGCGATCATCGACCACCACCGGCGCAACGCCGCCGCCGAGCGCCGCAACGAAGCCTATGCACGCGAAGAGCAGGCGGGGGAGAGCCAGGACGAAGAGCTACATCGCGTGGTGTGCAAGTGCGTCGCCCAGCTCGCCGATACGCTCAAGCCCGAGTACGCCGCCGCGCTGAGGCGCGTCGAGGTCGACGGTGTCTCCGTGAAGGACTACGCCGAGGAGGCCGGCATCTCGAGCAACAACGCCGGCGTGCGGATCTTCCGGGCACGCGAGGCGCTGCGGAAGCAGGTCGCGCGGTCGTGCGGCACGTGCGCGACGCATGGCTGTATCGACTGCACCTGCGACCAGGGCGCGAAGCACGGCTGCCACTGATCGC
>JABFXX010000672.1 GCA_013368795.1 Kofleriaceae bacterium | reverse complement strand
CCCTTGCCCTTGCCCTTGCCCGCCTCTTTCTGCGCGGCCTTCGCGCGAGGCGCCGCAGCGCGAGGCGCCGCAGCGCGAGCCGCGGCCTTCGCGCGGGGCGCAGCCTTCTTCCGAGCGGCAGACCGAGACGGTGCCATTACTTCGCCGCCTTGAACGCCCCTTCGAGGTCCGCCTGCAGGTCGGCGACGTCCTCGATGCCGACGGAGAGCCGGATGAAGCCGTCGACGATACCGAGCTTCTGCCGGTTCTCTGCCGGCACGCTCGCGTGCGTCATGATCGCGGGGTGCTCGATCAGCGATTCGACGCCGCCGAGCGACTCGGCCAGCGTGAACACCTTGCACGTCGACAAGAAGCGCCGGGCCGAGTCGAGGTTTCCCTTCAGCACGAAGCTGATCATGCCGCCGAAGCCCTTCTGCTGCTTCTTGGCGAGCGCGTGCTGCGGATGCGACTCGAGGCCGGGGTAGATGACCTTCTCGACCTGCGGATGCTTCTCGAGCCACGCCGCGATCGCACGCGCGTTCTGCTCGTGGCGATCCATGCGGACGTGCAACGTCTTCGTACCGCGCAGGACCATGAACGAGTCCATCGGCGAGATCACCGCGCCGACCGCGTTCTGGAGGAACGCGACGCGATCGCGCAGCGCTGCATCCTTGAAGATCAGCGCGCCGCCGACGACGTCGGAGTGACCGTTCAGGTACTTGGTCATCGAGTGCGCGACGACGTCCGCACCGAGCGCCAGCGGCAGCTGCAGGTACGGCGTCATGAACGTGTTGTCGACCGCGAGCGTGATGCCGCGCGCCTTCGTCACCGTGGAGACGGCGGCGATGTCGACGAGCTTCAGCATCGGGTTCGTCGGCGACTCGATCCACACGAGCTTCGTGTTCGGCTTGATCGCGGCCTCGATCGCCGCGGCACCACCGAGCGGATCGACGTACGTGAACTCGAAGCCGAGCCGGCGGAACACCTTGTCGAACAGGCGGAACGTGCCGCCGTAGAGATCGTCGGCCGCGATCACGTGCGTGCCGGCGTCGAACAGATCGAGCAGCGTCGCCGTCGCGGCGAGGCCCGACGCGAAGCACAGCGCGCCCGCACCGCCCTCGAGCGACGCGAGGTTGCCCTCGAGCGCGAAGCGCGTGCGGTTGTGGGTGCGCGAGTACTCGTAGCCCTTGTGCTCGCCGGGCGCGGTCTGCGCGTACGTCGAGGTGTAATAGATCGGCGTCATCACCGCGCCGGTGACCGGGTCGGGCTCCTGGCCGGCGTGAATCGCGCGCGTTCCGAATCCGTGCTTGTCGTTGGTGGTCATTGGATCACTCGAACTGGAAGCCCTTGGGGTCCTTCTCCATGATTCGCTCCATTGCGGCTTCCTCGAGGAGATCGATCATCCGCTGCCCGCCATACTTCTTCATCAGCTTGTCGTCGTACTCGTCGGCGATCAGCGCGACATCGCGGAGCGTCGCCATCAGCTCCTCGGGATCGAGCGTCGTGCCGCCGAGAATCGTGTGCGTGAACAGCACCGTCTGCTCGTCGGGCTCCCACGCGAACGCGCCGAAGCGCAGGTGCGAGTTGAGCTCGAGCAGCTGCTTCGCGAGCGGGCCGTCGACGTCGACGCCCTTCACGAGCTGCGAGGTGCAGCGAACCATTGCCTTGTTGTCACCCCACGGGACCACGCTGATCATCACGTAAGCCGAGCCTTGCTTGATGACGTAGAGCTGGTCGTCGATCTTGCGGTACGCCGGGCTGTTCTGGAGTGTGCGCTCGATCAACAGAGCGGTGGCAACTTCGGCAGGATTCATGTGCCGTTGTTAACACCGGATGCCGTCGATGCGATACTCGCGGCGTGCGTCAGGTCGTTGTCGCGATCGGGTTTGCTGCCTGCCTCGCGCGCCCTGTGTCGGCACAGACTCCGGAAACGCCGGAGCCGACACCACAGGCGGTGCCGGTGCCGATCGATCCCGACGCTCCCAAGGAGCCGGTAGACGACGGCCCACACGCGGTTCCGGTCGAGCCCACGCGGGCAGCGCCGCCGCCGATCGCCCCCGAGGTGAAGGCGAACGACGTGAAGGCGAACGAGTGGAAGCCGCTGCAGAGCGCGGAGAGTCCGACCGACGGCGCGGCAATCAGGAAGATCGTCGTCGAGGACAACGAGAAGACCACGTCGGAGACGGTCGAGCTGATCAGCCAGCTCGAGATCGGCGAGACGTGGACACCCGACATGGTCGAGGTCGTGAAGTCGCGCCTCGTGTCGAGCGGCCTGTTCAAGGACGTCGAGGTCTACTGGACCAAGGCCGACGGCGGCGTCGCGGTGCACATCCTCGCCAAGGACAAACACTCGTGGGTGATCGCGCCCGCGTTCTACAACCAGCCCACGAACAAGGGCTTCGGCGTCGGCTACGGTGAGAACAACCTCGGCGGCAAGAACCAGAAGCTGTTGCTCTACGGTCAGCTCGCGACCGGCGACTCGTTCTTCGTCGGCGCGTGGGTCGTGCCGGCGATCGGCGGCTCGCGGTTCTACGGCCAGGTCGACACGTATCTGAAGAGCGCCCGCAACATCGAATACTCGGCACCGCAGAGCTACCTGATCGACGGCGACGGCGCGAACGCGGTGCGGCCGGTCCGCGAGTCGCGCATCCACTACCTGAACTTTGGCGCCACGCTCGGCGTCGAGATCGTGCGCGGGCTCAAGCTCGACGCGCGCATCCGCGGCGCGAAGGTCGCGTACAAGGACGTCAAGCTCGTCGACGGCGCGAGCCCCGACGACGTGATGAAGGGCGCCGATCCGCTGAACCTGCCGAAGCCCGGCGCCGAGGGCTACGACATCTCGAACGAGCTCGCGCTCACGATCGATCATCGCGCGAACTGGTACGGCGTGCAGACCGGCACCCGGTACCACGTCAGCTTCGAGCACGCGCTGCCGTCGCTCGGCTCGGACTTCATCTGGTGGCTCGCGAGCGCCAACGCGTTCAAGGCGTATCAGGTGCT
The DNA here is from genome assembly GCA_013368795.1 of Kofleriaceae bacterium. Classification (GTDB taxonomy): domain Bacteria; phylum Myxococcota_A; class Polyangia; order Haliangiales; family Haliangiaceae; genus JABFXX01. Next base: position 1,999 of record JABFXX010000672.1, on the reverse strand, counting down.
CGAGCGGCACAACCTCGTGCTGAAGGGCTCGGTGCAGTACGGGCACGACTTGCCGTTCCAGCAGGAGCTGCTCACCGGCGGCACGTCGATGCGCGGCTGGCTCAACAACCAGTTTCGCGGCGACTTCCGCACGCTCGCCAACCTCGAGTACTCGGTGCCCGTGTTCTCGGTCGCCGGCTTCAGCGTCCGTGCGCTGACGTTCTTCGATTCCGCGTACACGACGTTCCTCCGGACGAGCAATCCACAGCGCAACTACCTGCCGAATTCGCAAGTGCGCGGGCTCGACGGATTCAAGAATTCGGTCGGTGTGGGCACGCGCTTCTATTTGCGGCAGATCGTGTTGCCCCTCCTCGGCCTCGATTTTGGGTATGGTCTGGAAGCTCGTGACTTCCAGGTCTATCTGGCGATCGGCCTTACTGATTAGCCTCGCGATCGGGTGCGGCGGTCCGCGTTCGACGGAATCCGCTCGCCCGCAGGTCGAGGCAGACCTCGTGCTCGTGAACGGGGACATCTTCACGCCCGAGGGGCACCGCACGACGCTCGCGATCGCGGGCGACCGCATCATCGCGGGAGAGCCGCCCGCGAAGGCGAAGCGCACGATCGATCTCGGGGGCAAGAGCGTCGTCATCGGCCTCACCGACGCGCACTGCCACCTCTACGGCCTCGGCACCGATCTGGAGAACGTGTCGGTGCGTGGCCTCGACTCGGAGGCCGCGGTCGCGAAGGTCGTCGACGACGCCGCCGCCAAGCGCTCGCCGAACGAGTGGCTCGTCGGCCGCGGCTGGGATCAGAACCGCTGGCCCGGGCAGCAGTTTCCGACGAAGGCGACGCTCGATGCCGTGGTGAACGATCGGCCCGTCCTGCTCGAGCGCGTCGACGGCCACGCGTACTGGGTCAACTCGAACGCGCTCGCAGCCGCGCGGATCACGAAGGACACGAAGGATCCGCCGGGCGGCAAGATCGTCCGCGACGCCAGCGGCGAGCCGACCGGCGTGCTCGTCGACAACGCGACGCTGCTCGTCGACAAGGCGATGCCGGTCGCGTCGCCCGAGGTCCGCGAGCGCCGCATCCTCGCCGCCGCGAAGATGGCCGTCGGCCTCGGCTTCACCGGCGTGCACGAGATGGGGATCGAGGACGCGACCGTCGAGGTCTACGAGAAGCTCGCCGACGACAAGCGGCTGCCGCTGCGCGTGACCGCGTACCTCTCCGGTAGCTCGGTCGATCCCGAGTCGCTGCGGACGCGCGAGCCGATCGCCGCGGACGGTACCCGGTTCGCGATGCCCGGCGTGAAGTTCTTCGCCGACGGCGCGCTCGGCTCGCGGGGCGCGCGCCTGTACGAGGACTACGACGACGACAAGGGCAACCGCGGCCTGTGGGTCACCGAGCCCGCGAAGCTGACGGCGTCGGTCGACGCGGCGGTCGCCGGCGGCTGGCAGACCGCGATCCACGCGATCGGCGACGCCGGCATCGGCGCCGTCCTCGACGCGTACGAGGCCGCCGAGAAAAAGCACCCCGGCGAGCACCGCCTGCGCATCGAGCACACGCAGGTGATCGCGGCCAAGGACGTCCCGCGCATGGTCGCGACTCACGCGATCGCCTCGATGCAGCCGACGCACGCGACGAGCGACATGCCGTGGGCCGAGGCGCGCGTCGGCAAGGCGCGCATCGCGGGCGCGTACGCGTGGCGCACGATGCTCGACCAGAAGATCCCGCTCGCGTTCGGCTCCGACTTTCCCGTCGAGGAGGTCTCGCCGCTGCTCGGCCTGCACGCCGCGGTCAATCGCACCGATACGAAGGGCCAACCGGCCGGAGGATGGTATCCGGACCAGAAGATGACGCTCGACGAGGCCGTCGCTGCTTTCACGACGGGCGCCGCGTACGCGGCGTTCGCGGAGGGCACCTACGGCCAGCGCGCCGACATCACGATCTTCGACGGCAAGCTCGAGCCGGCGACGATCCTCGAGCGCAAGGCGATCATGACGATCGTCGGCGGCGAGAT
>JABFXX010000623.1 GCA_013368795.1 Kofleriaceae bacterium | reverse complement strand
GACGTCGGCGACCTCCTCTATATCCAGCTCTCTGCCTCGGTGGACGATGCTCTTGCGGAAGAGGCCCAGGCACGCCGTCGCGTCCTGATCGAGTTGCTCACGCCGATCATCGTGCCGTTGCCGCCCGAGCCCGCCGTCGCCTGACCACTTCGGCGGCGGTCGCGGATCGGTTCGACGCAATCACGCTCGACTGAGCGAGGACTTTGGATGTGCGCGGCTCGATCTCGTCGAGCGTGCACGCGCGGGGGGCGAGCCGGACAGCCGTCGCAGCGGCGACCTCGGTGGCACGCACGATGCTGCACGACGTTGTGGTTGTAGAGGACGCCGTGACCTTGCTGGATCTTTCGATCGAGTCGGACCGCCGCGAGCGGTGGAAGCAAGCGGCAGCGCAGCGTGCGACCGAATGGGTTCGATCGGGAATGGTCGTCGGTCTCGGTGCGGGCTCGACGGCACTTTACGCGGTGCAGCGGATCGCCGGGCTGCTCGCGAGCGGACAGCTGTCCGACATCCTCGGGGTGCCGTGCTCGGGCGCGGTTGCGGAGACCGCAGCGGGGCTCGGCATCTCGCTCACGACACTCGAAGAACACCCGGTCGTCGATCTGACGATCGACGGCGCCGACGAGGTCGATCCGAGCCTCGCGCTGATCAAGGGCGGCGGCGGCGCGCTGCTGCTCGAGAAGATCGTCGCGCAGGCGAGCCGGCGCGAGATCATCGTCGTGGACGCATCGAAGCTGTCGCCGGCGCTGGGCACGAACCGCACGCTGCCCATCGAGGTCGTGCCGTTTGGCTGCCGCGCGCAGGCGCTGTTCATCGAGTCGCTCGGCGCGCTGGCACGGCTCCGGCGCAACGCGGATGGCAAACCGTTCCGTACCGATCAGAGGAATCTGATCCTCGACTGCGAGATCGGGCCGATCGGTGATCCGCGCGCGTTCGCACGGGTGCTCGCCGACCGTGCGGGCATCGTCGAGCACGGGCTGTTCGTGGATCTGGCGACCGATGTCGTCATCGCGGGAGATGACGGCATCCGTCACGTGACGCGCGACGCGGAAGGAGAACGCTCATGAGAATTGGCATGATCGGAATGGGTCGGATGGGCGCGAACATGACGCTCCGGCTCCTCGACGCGGGCCAGGAGGTCGTCGCGTTTGATCGCCACCCCGAGCGCATCGAGCCGCTCGTGAAGGCAGGTGCCGTCGGCGTCACGAATGCCGAGGAGCTCGTCGCGAAGCTCGAGGCGCCGCGCGCGATCTGGTTGATGGTGGCCGCGGCGGGCGTCGACAAGATGATCGAGACGCTGCGCCCGCTGCTCGCGCCGGGCGACGTGATCATCGACGGTGGCAACTCGCACTATCGCGATGACCTGCGGCGTGCGAAGGCACTCGCGGCCGACGGGATTCACTTCGTCGACGTCGGCACCTCGGGTGGCGTGTGGGGCAGGGAGCGCGGCTACTGCCAGATGATCGGCGGCGAGCGCGAGATCGTGCAGCGCCTCGATCCTATCTTCGCCGCGCTCGCGCCGCCGGTCGATGCGGCATCGCGGACGCCCGGGCGCACTGGAGAACCGTCGACCGCCGAGCATGGCTATCTGCACTGCGGATCGAGCGGGGCCGGGCACTTCGTCAAGATGGTCCACAACGGCATCGAGTACGGGATCATGGCCGCGTACGCCGAGGGTATGAACATCCTGCGCCACGCCAACGTCGGCAATGCGCAGCGCTCCGTCGACGCCGAGACCACGCCGCTCGATCAGCCGGAGCTGTATCAGTACGACTTCGATCTGCACGACATCGCCGAGGTGTGGCGGAGAGGCAGTGTCGTCGCATCGTGGCTGCTCGACCTGATCGCCGCCGCACTCGAGCGCAGTCCTCAGCTGAGCGAGTTCGAGGGCCGCGTGTCCGACTCGGGCGAGGGACGCTGGACGCTCAAGGCCGCGATCGACGAGGGCGTGCCTGCGCCGATCCTGGCGACCGCGCTCGGCGAACGGTTCTCGTCGCGCGGTGAGGAAGACTTTGCCAACCGCCTGCTGTCGGCGCTCCGCTTCCAGTTCGGCGGGCACCAGGAGAAGCGGCCATGACCGCGCAACCGACTTCGGACGTCCTGGTCCTGTTCGGGGCCACCGGCGATCTGGCCTACAAGAAGATCTTTCCGGCACTGCAGGCGATGGTGCGGCGCGGCAGCTTGGACGTGCCGGTCGTCTGCGTCGCACGAGAGCGCCGCAGCGTCGACGACATGCGCCGGCGCGTGCGCGCGAGCCTCGAGAACGCCGGCCCGCTCGATCCGGGCGCGTTCGACAAGCTGGCGGGCCTCCTGCGCTACGTCGCGATCGACTACAACGACGCGCGCAGCTTCGCCGAGCTCGAACGCGCGGTCGGCAGCGCGCAGCGGCCGCTGCATTACCTGGCGATTCCGCCGAGCGCATTCGCGACCGCGATCGAGGGGCTTCGTGCGGCGCGCTGCACGGCGAACGCGCGCGTCGCGCTCGAGAAGCCGTTCGGCCGCGACCTCGCGTCGGCGCGCGAGCTCGACCGATTGCTCCACGACGTGTTCCCCGAGTCGGCGATCTTTCGCATCGATCACTATCTCGGGAAGGAGCCGGTGCAGAACCTCCTGTACTTCCGGTTCGCCAACTCGTTTCTCGAGCCGCTGTGGAATCGCGACCACGTGAGCAGCGTGCAGATCACGATGGCCGAGCAGTTCGGCGTCGAGGGACGCGGCCACTTCTACGAGGAGACCGGGGCGATTCGCGACGTCCTGCAGAATCACCTGCTGCAGATCACCGCGATCCTCGCGATGGACGGTCCGGTCGGCCAGGACGTCGAGGCGATCCGCGACGAGAAGGCACGGCTGCTGAAGGCGATCGAGCCGCTCGATCCAGCGCATGTCGTGCGCGGCCAGTACCGTGGCTATCGCGACGAGCGTGGCGTGTCTCCGGGCTCGACCGTCGAGACGTTCGTCGCCGCGCAGCTGCGCATCGATACCTGGCGGTGGGCCGACGTGCCGTTCTTCATTCGCGCCGGCAAGCGCATGGCGACGACGGTCACCGAGGTGCAGGTGCAGCTGAAGAGACCGCCGCGCGACATCTTCGGCGAGAACGTCGCGTGCCCGGACTACTTCCGGTTTCGCCTCGGCCCGCAGGTGGCGATCGCGCTCGGTATGCGCGTGCGGCGGCCAGGCATCGCGCCCGGCGAGAGGATGGTCGGCGAGGTGAAGGAGCTGCTCGCGTCGGAGGACCCGGCGCGCGAGGTCCTGCCGTACGAGCGGCTGCTCGGCGACGCGATGCGCGGCGATCCGAGCCTGTTCGCGCGCCAGGACGCGATCGAAGCGCAGTGGCGCGTCGTCGATCCGGTGCTTGGCGACGTCGCGCCGATCCATCTCTACGAGCCGGGCGGGTGGGGACCGGCCGACGCACAGAAGCTCGTGCCGGTCGATTGCGTCGACCTGCTCGGCGTCAATGGAAGGAGGACATCGTGAACGAAAGCGAGCTCGATCAGCTGTCGATCAACACGATCCGGTTTCTCGCGGTCGACGCGGTTCAGAAGGCGAACTCGGGCCATCCGGGCATGCCGCTCGATGCGGCGCCGATGGCCTACGTGCTCTGGACTCGCTACCTGAAGCACAACCCGGCCGATCCGAGCTGGATCGATCGCGATCGTTTCGTGCTCTCGGCGGGCCACGCGTCGGCGCTCCTGTATTCGCTGCTGCACCTGACGGGCTATGAGGAGATGACACTCGAGCAGCTCGAACGGTTCCGCCAGTGGCAGAGCCTGACGCCCGGGCACCCCGAGAGTCACCTGACCCACTGCATCGAGGCTACGACGGGACCGCTCGGCCAGGGCATGGGCAATGCCGTCGGCATGGCGATCGGCGAGGCCCATCTGGCCGCGCGTTACAACCGCCCCGGCTTCACGGTCTTCGATCATTACACCTACGTGCTCGCCAGCGACGGCGACGTGATGGAGGGCGTGCAGGCCGAGGCCGCATCGCTCGCCGGGCATCTCGGGCTCGGCAAGCTGATCGTCCTCTACGACTCGAACCGGGTCACGCTGTCGGGCACGACCTCGATCACGTTCACCGAGGACGTCGCGGCTCGCTACGAGAGCTACGGCTGGCACGTGCAACGCGTCAGCGACGGCAATGACCTCGCGGCAATCTCGCGCGCACTCGATGCCGCGCGCGACGACAAGGAGCGGCCGTCGATCATCATCGTCCAGACGGTGATCGGCTACGGCGCGCCCGACAAGGAGGGAACGTTCGAGGCCCACGGCAACCCGCTCGGTGTCGACGAGGTGAAGAAGACGAAGGCCGACCTCGGCTGGCCCGAGCAGCCGCCGTTTTTGACGCCGCCCGAGGCGCTCGCCCACTTTCACGAGGTGATGGAGCGAGGCGCGATCGCCCAGGAGGCCTGGAGGCGGCAGTTTGCCGCGTACCGCGAGCAGTTTTCGGACCTCGCCGACGAGATCGAGCGGCGCTTCGCCTATCGCTTGCCGGCGGGATGGGACGCGAGCCTTCCCGAGTTCCCCGCCGACGCCAAGGGCATCGCGACACGCAAGGCATCCGAGGCAGTGCTCCAGGCGACCGCCAAGACGGTGCCGGAGCTCGTCGGTGGTTCGGGCGATCTCGATCCGTCGACGTTCACGTGGCTGAAGGGGCAGGGCGACTTCGAGTCGCCGCTGCGTCCGCACGACGGCGCGCAAGGCGTGGTTGGCGGCGACTGGGGCTATGCCGGCCGCAACATCCACTTCGGTGTGCGCGAGCACGCGATGGGCGCCGCCGTGAACGGGCTCGTCTATCACGGCGGGTTCATCCCATTCGGCGCGACGTTCCTCGTGTTCTCCGACTACATGCGGGCTGCGATCCGGCTGTCGGCGATCGCACGGCTGCGCGCGATCTGGGTGTTCACGCACGACAGCATCGCCGTCGGCGAAGACGGCCCGACGCACGAGCCCATCGAGCAGCTGCTCGCCCTGCGCGCGATTCCGAACATGATCGTGCTGCGGCCCGGCGACGCGAACGAGACGCGCTGCGCGTGGCAGGTCGCGCTCGAACGAACCGATGGGCCGCTCACGCTCGTGCTCACGAGGCAGAACGTGCCGACGCTCGATCGTCGCGTCTACGCGCCCGCCGATGGGCTGCGGCGCGGCGCCTACGTGCTCAATCCCGAGGAGACGCAGCCGCAGATCATCTTGATCGGCACGGGCTCCGAGGTGTCGCTCGTCGTCGGCGCCGAGCGCGTGCTGCGCCAGCAAGGCGTGCGCGCGCGCGTCGTTTCGATGCCGTCGTGGGAGCTGTTTGCCGCCGAGAGCGCCGAGTACCAGGCCAGCGTGTTGCCTCCGGCCGTGAGCGCGCGGCTCTCCGTCGAGGCGGGACGCTCGATCGGCTGGGAGCGCTGGGTGGGACCCAGCGGCGACATCCTGTCCGTCGATCGGTTCGGCGCGTCGGCACCGGGTGGCGTCGTGATGAAGGAGTACGGATTTACCGTCGAGAACGTCGTGGCCCGCGCGCTGGCGCTGCTCGGACTCTCGAAGGAGGAGAAAACGTCATGAGCTTGAAAGATCTGAACACACTCGGCCAGTCCGTCTGGCTCGACTACATCCGCCGGCAGCTCATCGAATCGGGGCAGCTCGCGGCGCTGATTCGCGACGATGGCCTGCGAGGCGTCACGTCCAATCCGTCGCTGTTCGAGAAGGCGATCGCCGAGTCGAACGACTACACCGACGCGATCGCCCGGATGCCGAATCGCAGTGCCGGCGACATCTACGAGCAGCTCGCGCTCGAGGACATTCGCGCGGCCGCCGACGTGTTTCGCCCGGTCTACGACCAGACCGGACGCGCCGACGGCTACGTCAGCCTCGAGGTGTCGCCGCTGCTCGCCAACGACACCGCCGGGTCGATCGACGAGGCGCGCCGGCTGTGGAAGAGGGTCGAGCGCGACAACGTGATGATCAAGATCCCGGCGACCCAGGCGGGTATCCCGGCGATCCGCCAGCTGTTGTCCGAAGGGATCAACATCAACATCACGCTCCTGTTCTCGCGAGCGGTCTATGCGCAGGTCATCGGCGCTCACCTCGACGCACTCGAGGCGATCGCGGCGCGTGGGGGCAAGCTCGACAAGATCGCGAGCGTCGCGAGCTTCTTCGTCAGTCGGATCGACACAGCCGTCGATCGACTGCTTCGCCAGAAGCCCGAGGGCGCCGCGCTCGTCGGCAAGGTCGCGATCGCGAACGCGCGTCTCGCCTATCAGGACTGGAAGGAGCTCCTTCGCACGCCGCGCTGGCAGGCGCTGGCAGCGAAGGGCGCACGGCCCCAGCGCCTGCTGTGGGCGAGCACGGGCACGAAGGACCCGCAGTTCTCCGACGTGCTCTACGTCGAGTCGCTGATCGGGCCCGAGACGATCGACACGATTCCGCCGGCGACGCTGAGTGCGTTTCGCGATCACGGCAAGGTGACCGCGACGCTCGAGGCCGACCTCGCCGAAGCACGCGCCGTGCTCGACGCGTTGCCGAAGCTCGGAATCTCGCTGACCGAGATCACGGACCGCCTGACCGTCGAGGGTGTCGAATCGTTCTCGCACTCGTTCGAGAAGCTGATGCAAGCGGTCGACAAGAAACGGACCGCGGTCGCGTGATGCACGACATCAAGCTCCTGCTTGCCGACGTCGATGGCACCCTGCTGACGCATGCCAAGGTGTTGACGGCGCGCGCCTGCGATGCCGTTCGCGACCTCCGCGCTCGCGGCATCGAGTTCGCGATCACGAGCGGTCGCCCACCGCGCGGTCTATCGATGCTCGTCGGCCCGCTCGCGTTGACCACGCCGGTCGCCGTGCTCAACGGCGGGATGATCCTCGAGCCCGACCTCCGGGTCGTCCTCGAGCAGCACACGCTCTCGCGTGCTGTCGCAGCGGACGCCGTCGACGCGCTCCTCCGCGCTGGCCTCGACGTCTGGGTGTACCGCGGCGAGGACTGGTTCGTGCGCAGCCTCGACGCGCCACACGTCGCACGCGAGCAGTCGGTCGTGCAGTTCGCACCGACCGTCATCGATGACCTGTGCAGGGTCCTCGACGGTGCGGTGAAGGTCGTCGGTGTCAGCGACGATCACGCCCTGGTCGCGCACTGCGAGTCCGGGCTGCGCGATGCGATCGGCGGCGACGCCACGGTCGCACGCTCGCAGCTCTACTACCTCGACGTCACGCATCCAGATGCGAACAAGGGGATGGTCGTCCGCAACCTGGCGGAGAGGCTCGAAGTGCCAACGTCGCAGATCGCGACGATCGGCGACATGCCGAGCGACGTGCTGATGTTCGGGCTCACGGGCACGAGCATCGCGATGGGGAACGCGACCCCCGAGGTGCAGCGCTGCGCACGATTCGTCACGACATCGAACGAGGACGAAGGCTTCGCCAATGCGGTCGAGCGCTTCGTGCTCGGGGGCGCGGCGACCGCGCACGCGAAGCTCGGGCTTCCGTCGCGCATTCGCGCGTGCCTGTTCGACATGGATGGCGTGCTCACGCGAACGGCGAGGCTTCACGCCGAGGCCTGGAAGCAGGCATTCGACGAGCTCCTGCGCGCGCAGGGCAAGCCGTTCGTGCCGTTCGACATCGTTCAGGACTACAGCCACTATGTCGACGGCAAGCCGCGCCTCGACGGCGTGCGATCGTTCCTCGCCGCGCGCGGGATCGACCTGCCCGAGGGGACCGATGCCGACCCGCCGGGCGCGCAGACCGTTCGCGGCATCGGCCGTCGCAAGCAAGAGCTCCTGCTTCAGCTCGTCCACGACCACTCCGTCGCGACCTACGAGGGCTCGGTGCGCTACGTCCGTGCGGCGCGCGAGGCGGGACTCAAGACGGCGGTCGTGAGCTCGAGCAAGAACGCGCCCGAGTTCCTGGCGTCCGCCGGCATCGCCGACCTGTTCGACGTGCGCATCGACGGCCTGATCGCCGAGCAGCGTCATCTCGCAGGCAAGCCCGCCCCCGATACCTATCTCGCGGCGGCGCGCGCCGTCTCGGTCGACCCGGACTGTGCGGCGGTGTTCGAGGACGCGCTCGCCGGCGTCGAAGCCGGGCGCGCGGGTCACTTCGGCTACGTCCTCGGCGTCGATCGAGTCGGGCAGGGGCCCGCACTCCATCAGCACGGCGCCGACATCGTCGTCGAGGACCTCGCGGACCTGATGGAGGCCGCGTGATCTCGCATCCCTCGCTCTCCGTCGAGCCCTGGTGCGTTCACGAGACGGCGCTGAGCCTCGAGCTCCTCGCGCAGAGCGAATCCTTGTTCGCGCTGTCGAATGGACACATCGGCCTGCGCGGCAACCTCGACGAGGGCGAGCCTCACGGCCTGCCGGGCACGTACCTGAACGGCGTGTTCGAGCTCCACCCGCTGCCGTACGCGGAGACCAACTACGGGCAGCCCGAGTCGGGCCAGACGATGATCAACGTCACCAACGGCAAGATCTTCCGCTTGCTCGTCGGTGACGAGCCGTTCGACGTGCGCTACGGCGAGCTGCGGTCACACGATCGCGTGCTCGACCTGCGCGCGGGCACGCTGCACCGGACGGTCGAATGGGTGTCGCCTGCGCATCGCACGATGCGGGTGACATCGACGCGCTTCGTGTCGTTCACCCACCGTGCGATCGTCGGCATCACCTACGAGGTCGAGCCGCTCGACGGCCCGGCGAATGTCGTCGTCCAGTCCGAGCTGGTCGCCAACGAGCCGGTGCCGATCCTCTCCGCCGATCCGCGCGTCGCTGCCGCGATCGAGTCGCCGCTCGCGGGCGAGGTGCACTTCTGTGGCGGCCCCGTCGCCGCGCTCGTCCACAGGACGAAGAAGAGCGGCCTGCGTGTCGCGTCGGCGATGGACCACATCGTCAGCGGCACCGACCGACTGCGGACCACGTCGGAGGTCTCCGAGGACTCGGCGCGGTTCGTCATCATCGACGAGCTCGAGCCGGGGCAGCGGCTGCGCATCGTCAAGTTCGTCGCCTACGGATGGTCCGAGACGCGGACGGTGCCCGCACTCCGCGATCAGGCCGCCGCAGCGCTTGCCGCCGCGCGCGCTGCCGGATGGGACGACCTGCTCGCCGCGCAGCGCGCCTACCTCGACGAGTTCTGGTACCACGCCGACGTCGAGATCGAGGGTGACTCGGAGCTCCAGCAAGCGATGCGCTTCGCGCTGTTTCACGTGCTCCAGGCCGGCGCGCGTGCGGAGGGGCGTGGCATTCCCGCCAAGGGTCTGACCGGCACCGGCTACGACGGCCACTCGTTCTGGGATACCGACCTGTATGTCGTCCCGTTGATGATCTACACGAGCCCGTCTGCGGCGGCGGACGCGCTGCGCTGGCGGCACGCGATCCTTCCCGCCGCCGAGGCGCGCGCGGAGGCGCTCGGCCATACCGGCGCCGCGTTCCCGTGGCGCACGATCCACGGCGAGGAGTGCTCCGGCTACTGGCCGGCCGGCACCGCGGCGTTTCACATCAACGCCGACGTGGCGAGCGCGGTGGTCCGGTACGTCAAGGCGACCGGCGACGACGATTTCGAGGCCGACGTCGGCGTCGATCTCCTCGTCAAGACCGCGCGGCTGTGGAGGTCCCTCGGCCACCACGACCTGCAGGGCAACTTCCGCATCGACGGCGTCACCGGCCCCGACGAGTACAGCGCGATCGCCGACAACAACATCTTCACGAACCTGATGGCGAAGCGAAACCTCGACGGTGCGGCCGATGTCTGCGCTCGACACATCGACAAGGCGATGGAGCTCGGGGTCACGCCCGACGAGATGGCGGCGTGGCGCGCCGCCGCTGATCGCATGCTGATCCCGTTCGACGCGCGGCTCGGCGTCCATCCGCAGGCAGAGCGCTTCACCGATCACGAGCTGTGGGACTTCGACAAGACGCCGCTCGATCACTATCCGTTACTGCTTCACTACCCGTACTTCGACCTCTATCGCCGTCAGGTCGTGAAGCAGCCCGACCTCGTGCTCGCGATGGCAGCGTTCCCGAACGAGTTCACGTTCGAGCAGATCCTGCGCAACTTCGACTACTACGAACGGATCACGGTCAGGGACTCGTCGCTCTCTGCGTGCATCCAGGCCGTGCTCGCGGCCCAATGCGACCACCTGAGGCTGGCGTTCGACTACGCAGCCGAGGCGACGCTCATGGACCTGCAGGACCTCGAGCACAACGTGCGCGACGGACTCCACATCGCATCGCTCGCCGGCGCCTGGATGGCGTTCGTGTTCGGGCTCGGCGGGATGCGCGACCAAGGTGACATTCTCGCATTCACGCCGAAGCTGCCCGACGGGCTGACCCGCTTCGCGTTCTCGATCTCGCATCACCAGCTGTGCCTGCACGTGAACGTCACCGGGCAGCGAGCCGAGTACATCCTGAAGGAGCACGGCGAGATGAAGATCACGCACTACGGCGAGCCGCTCGTCGTCAACGAGGTCGCAGCGATCGCGCGACCGATTCCACCCGTTCCGCAGCGCGAGCCGCCGAAACAGCCGCCGGGGCGCGCGCCGCGCCGCCGCTCGCCTGGCTAGGACCGGTCAGGGCGGTAGTGCGCCCGAGGTGACGACGAACGTGATCGCGTAGTTGTTGAGGCTACCCATCCCCTTGACCCGGCCGTAGTACACGCCCTCTGCGAGGTTGGCGAAATCGGCACGTAGCTTGTCTGGGTTATTGTTCGTCGGCGTGCCAGTTCGGATCGAAATCCCGGTGGAGTTGAGTAGCTCGACGACGAGTGGTCCGGCGGCCGAATCGTAGTTGACCTCCGCGCGCACGCTCTCTCCCGTGACATCGACAGCTAATCGGTAGATGTCGAGATCTTCTTTGGGACAGACGACGCCATCGAACATCTGACTGTCGCTGCTCGCCGGAATCCCGACCATGGTCGCGGTTTCGATCGTGTCGTTGGGCTCGAGAGTGTCGCCACTACATTGCAGGTTGGCGTCCCCGCCGGCATCCGCAACGACGCCCTGGCTCAAGCACACGTTGTCGCCGCCGACGCGTTCGACGCAAACATAGTCATCGGGGCAGCGCGGTTCTCGATCTGCGCAGAAGAACGGCTGCGGTCCGAGATCAGGATCGAACGGCGAGCAACCGACCGTGACAGCGGCAACGAGCAGCGGCGACATGCGAGGGGACGGCACGGTGCACCTATATCACGCGCTGCGAAGAGCCAACCAGTGACGGCTGATCGCGTCGTTTTGTGGGATCGATGACGTGTCCGAATCGCGGACAGTCGAGAATTGTAGGTTCGTCGGCTACCGGGTGATCGTGATCGCGTGCGCCTGCGCTCGCTGGAGATGGTTTGAGACCAAACGATCTGTGCGTCGGCGCTCGTTGTCCTTTATGGATGATTTGACATCAAAGTATCTTCTTCTCGTCGAGCAATTGGTGTTAGCTTGCGCGCGCATCAGACGAACGGAGTGCGTCGCTATGCGTCAATTCGTTTCTCGAGGGGCTGCGATTCCGGTGATCGCGATCGTTGGGTTTGCATTTGCCGCGGCCTGCGGATCGCCCTCGCGCGAGCGGCCGGGGCCGGACGCCATGCCCAGTAGCGATGGGATGCCCGCGTGCGATCCGGCTGCGGACGATGACGGAGACTGCATCCCGAACGGCATCGAGGGCTGTCAAGCGTCGCCACCGCGCGATTCCGACGGCGACGGCAGCCCTGACTACCTGGATGGCGAATCGGACGGCGACACGCTGCCAGACGAGGACGAGGTCGGAGCGACGTGCGACGACCCTCGTGACACCGATGGGGACGGAACGCCCGACTTTCAGGACGCCGATTCGGATAACGACGGCGTGAACGACAACCACGAGGATCGAAATGGCGACGGCATCATCGGCACGTGCACGCTGCAGTGCGCGTCAGGGAGCCAATGTCCGCCTGCCGCGCACTGCTCGCTGCCGGCCGATGGCGTGGGCCTGGGCCATTGCATCAGCCTCGACTGTGCCGACGGCGAGACCGATCCCCACAACGGAGACACGGACGGTGACGGCGTCGACGACAACCTCGAAGGTACGGCGATCTGTAACCCGACGTCTCCCATGAACCCGTTTGGGCTCAAACCGATCAAGTACATCGACTCGACGATGACCGCCTACCCGATGAGCAACTGGCGGCTCGCGATGGACGTCGCTGCGGTCGAGGGCACGCCATCGATCACCAATCCGACGATGCTCAACGCAGCCTACACGTTCGACATGATCGCGCCGGACACCCAGGTTGCCGGTTTCCTCGCGAGTCGGTCGGCGAGCGCGAACTCGGCGGTGAGTGAGATCGGCACGCTGGTTCTCAACCTCGAGAACGCTCCGTTCATCAGTACCGTGACCGTGCGAGCCTCTGGCACCAATACGACCTCGCTCGATGGCTTCGAAACCGTGCTCGGTACGACGATCGAGCTCACGACGTCGCAGCAGCTCGACGTCACGGCGTTGCGCAAGATCGTGACCGCGGCGGCCCTCGGGCGTCCGGGCTCGGACATCACATTCCCGAATGCGGGCTGGGTCGGCGCGGCGGACACGAAGTTCATCCTCCAGGTGCAGGCCATTCGCCGCGCGGAGCAGCTGCAGACGCTGTTCGTCGGTGGTGTCGCGCGCACCACACACGCAGACGATCCGACGCGCAGGACGACATTCCACTTGAACGACATGAGCAACGGCACGGGCATCGCGCTCTCCGGCAACGGTGAGGAGATCGGGTGCGAGCAGTTCTTGATCTCGCGGCAGGCAAAGGCGGACATCATCTGGGTCGTCGACGAGTCGGGTTCGACGAGCCCCTTCCGGACGAACATCGCGAACAACGCCACACTGTTCTTCAACAAGGCCGTGGCGGCGGGACTCGACTTCCGTATGGGAGTCACTGACCTGGACGACGTGAAGAACGGCATCTTTGCCTCTCGCCAGGTCGGTGGCACGGGTGACCGCTGGTTGCTGCCGGCCGAGCTGATGGCGTTCAAGGACGCTATCAACGATCCCTCGGGCCCCGACGCGGCCGACGGCGGCAGCGAAGACGGACTCACCCAGATGCGCAACGCGATGATGCGCCACATGCCTCGCAACAATGCCGATCCTCAGATGATCCGCGAGGACGCGAAGCTCGTGTTCATCATCGTCACCGATGAAAAGCCCCAGGAGATCAAGGACGCGGGCATCCTCGGCGAAGGCAATCTCCAGCCCTCGCCAGCCCAGCAAACCCAGATCGATGCATTCGTCGCGCCGTACATCAGCCAGCTAAACGCAAACGACGCGACGGTTCACCTGATCGGCGAGCCGTTGCCATTCGGTCCGGCCTGCTCCACCGAGC
Organism: Kofleriaceae bacterium; assembly: GCA_013368795.1. Taxonomy (GTDB): domain Bacteria; phylum Myxococcota_A; class Polyangia; order Haliangiales; family Haliangiaceae; genus JABFXX01. Next base: position 6,164 of record JABFXX010000623.1, on the reverse strand, counting down.
ACACCTATGGCTACTACGAGCTCGTGAACGCCACCGGCGGTCAGATGGGCGATATCTGCCAATCCGACCTCAGTGCGACGCTCGACGCGCTGATCGAGGACATCATCAGCGGCTCCTCGCCCCTGACGCTGGCCAAGATTCCGATCTCCGCAAGCGTCTCGGTCTCGAGGGACACAGTCCCGCTGAGCCGTTCGAAGCAAACGGGATTCGACTACCGCGGCGCGACGAACGCGATCAGCTTCTATAACCAGTTCTTCACGCCAGCCATGCCGTCGGAGATCACGGTCTCGTACCGGCGCTGGGCTGCGCAAGGGCCGATCGAGTGAGCGAAGGAGCCTCGAGCATGAAGTTCACGATCCACGCGCTGGCGGGTTGCGCGCTCGCCTGGGCGCTTGCTGCCTGCGGAGGCGAGTCCGCGCGCGAAGTCTGCGGCGATCGCGTGTGCGACTCCGGCGAGACCGCATCGAGCTGCGCCGAGGACTGCGGCTGCGGCAACGGGATCGTCAATACCGGCGAGGACTGCGACGGCACGGATGTCGGTACCGCGACGTGCGAGTCAGCCGTTCAGCGCGGCGGCACGCTCGGATGCAATGCCGATTGCACGTTCGACGTGACAGGTTGCGACGAGTACATGTGCGGCAATGGCGTTGCGGACCCCGGCGAGGAGTGCGATGGCGGCGACCTCGCGGGTGCGACGTGCGAGTCCGCCGGGTTTTCGGGCGGTGCGGTCGCGTGCAATGCGAGCTGCCGGCTCGACCTGGCGGCCTGCTGCAACAACTTCTGTGACACCGCGAATGCAAGCGTGTGCTCCGGCGATACGGTCGAGTCCTGCGTGATGCAGACGAACGGCTGCCTCGGCCTCGAGCTGACGAACTGCGCGATCGACGACGACGTGTGTGATGACAGCAGCGGCACGGCGACGTGCCAGTGCGTTGACCGTTGCTCGGCCGCGGGCGTCGGCCACTGCATGGGCGCCATCGCCGAAACCTGCACGATGCAGGCGGACGGTTGTCTGGCGTGGGTCACGAACAGCGACTGCGCGATGTCCGGACAGGCATGCGCGGTTGGCCCGCAAGGCTCGACGTGCGTTGCCGCGGCCAGCGGGGAAGACTGCAACGATCCGTATCCGCTGTCCGAGGGCCAGAACGTGATCGGGTGGAACGCGAGCAACGCGGACTACCTGACGGCCAATCCGTCTTGCAACACCTCGACGATGACCGGGCCCGATATCGTGCTCGCTTACACGGCCACGGTCGACGGAATCGTGACCTACTCGATCCCCAAGCAAACGAACCACCGCCACGTGGTCGTCGTGTCGGCCGCGGCGTGCGGGACCACGCTTCCACAGGTCTCCTGCGCCGGCACCGACTTCTACAGCTTGCCTGCGATGGGGGACACGTTCGCGGTCACCCAGGGGACGACGTACCGCTTCTACGTTCGCGACACGACGAGCGGCTCGGGTGCGCTCCCGGCCCCACTCGTGCTCGACCTCGACGAGGCGGCCTGCTCGACCCTGGCGAACGGCATCAGCAATCTCTCGCCGGCGAATAACGTCGTCGTCGCCACGACGGCGCCGGTTCTGTCGTTCGATCTCCAGCATCCCGTCAACCAGAACGTCGGTGTCATCACGATCACCGGCGACCTCGGCACCAGCCGCAGCTTCGATCTCGCCACGTCCCCAGCGCAGGTGACGTTCGCGAACGATGGACGCACGATCCAGATCGATCCGACGGCAACGTTCCAGCCGGGCGAGACGATCACGGTGTCGTGGTCCGGGCTCGTCGACGAGTTCTGTGGTGCTCCGATCGCGCCACCGACCTGGTCGTTCGACATCCTGACGCCGAGCTGCACTCCGGGAACCGGCGGCATGGTCGGGACGACGATGACTCGTCACGCAACTCAGCTCGGCAGCTTCACCGAGTACTACGTCGCCGCCGATTCGAATCCGAACGGCTACGTCTACGTCGGCGGCACCAGTGACCTGTATCGCATGCCCAAGGCCGGCGGTGCGTTCGAGGATGTGGTGGACGCCGCCGGGATCTCGAGCACGCCGCTCGGTTACTCGGTCGCGCTGGTCGGCGACAAGATCTTCACGCTGGACACCGTGACCGCATCGACCTCGCCGTTCCTGTGGCGCCTGTCGACGAGCAGTGGCGTCACGTGGAATCCGCTTGGCTACGCGCGATACCCGATGACTGCGGGCTCCAGCTCCTACGCGATGTTCCACTACAACGGGCGCATCTACATCGCGACCAACGAGACCACTGCGGGCGCGGTGACCGAGATCTGGTCGGTGCCTGCGAGTGCGGTCTCGTTGCCGACCAATGCAGTGCTCGAGGGCACGGTGGTCGGTGAGGAGGACTGCGACGGCATCACCGGCGACGACCACTACTTCTATCTGACCTGCGACAACAGCAACGATCGAATCGTTCGCGTCGACCGCACCACGTATCAGTCGGAGCTGATCACCGACAAGGTCCCGCTCAACCTGACGAGGAACGAGCTGCACGCGCACGACTTCAACGGCGACGGCATCGCCGATGCCCTGTATGTCAAGAGTGACGACGAGACCGTGCAGTACATCTGCGGTCCCGGCGCCTCGGCTCCGTTCTGGCACGGCACGCTGGTCGACTTCGGCGGCCCGAGCACCACGAGCAACTACGGGCTCGGATTCGACCCCGTCGCGCACGTGCTGTGGGCGTTCGACGACGATACCCAAGAGCTCATCTCCATTCAGTAACGAGGTTCTTCATGTCGATCGATCATTGTTGCAACGACGCAGCAAAGGGCCTCATGAGGATGGTGTGCGCACTCGCGCTGTTCATCACCGCGTGTGGCGGTGGTAGCGACGACGTGGTGTGCGGCGACCGCGTGTGTGACCCGTCCGAGACCGCGGGCAGCTGCGCGGAGGACTGTGGGTGCGGTAACGGCGTCGCGAATCCTGGTGAGGACTGCGACGGCACCGATCTTGGTGGTGGTACCTGTATGGATGCCGTCAATCGCGGCGGTACGCTGCGATGTAACTCGGACTGCACGTTCGACGTCAGCGCGTGCACGCTCGCGAGCTGCGGTAATGGGGTCGTCGAGGAAGGTGAGGCATGCGACGGCGCTGATCTTGGCAGCGGCACGTGCAGCTCGATCGGGTACGACGGCGGCGCCATCGCATGCTCCGCCGATTGCGCCTACGACGTCACCGCGTGCTGCAGCGACACGTGCGCGACCGCCGGGACGGCATCGTGCGTCGGTGACAGCCTTCGCGAGTGCGCTCAGGCAGCGTCGGGCTGCCTCGCGTGGCAGGTGACCGATTGCGCGGCGAGCAACGGAATCTGCGAGAGCACCGGTGCAACCGCGACGTGCAGTTGCGTCGACCGCTGCGCGACCGTGGGCGATACGCGCTGCGAGGGTGCCGCGATCCAGACCTGTGCGGAGGTCGGCGGTTGCCTGGACTGGATGTCGACCACCAACTGCGCGGCGGGCACCGAGATCTGTGCGGTTGCGCCGAGCGGCCCGGTGTGTGCGCCGGACGCGACGGCCGAGGACTGTGCAGATCCATATCCGCTGTCTCCCGGCGACAACATCGTCGCCTGGACGGCGCTCGACGCTGACTATCTGACGTCGCAGCCCTCGTGCAACACGACCACGTTCGAGGGACCGGACCTCGTGCTCTCCTATACCGCGCCGGAAGACGGCTTCGTCCGGTTCACCTTGAACAAGGCCGCCAATACCCGCCACGTATTCGTCGTTTCCTCGGCCGCCTGCGGCACCATCACCCCCGAGCTCGCGTGCATGAGCGACTACGCGCCGACGAGCCTGAGCGCGGACCTCGCCGTCACGATGGGTGTCACGTACTACTTCTACGTCCGCGATACGAACAGCGGCACGGCGCCGCTCGCCAGCCCACTCCTCGTCACGCTCGACGAGACCCTGTGTTCCGCGATCGCTCCGAGCGTGGCCAGCTTGTCGCCCGCGAACGGCTCGAGCGTTCCGGATCTGACCCCGATCCTGACGGCGGACCTCGACTACCCGCTCGATCCCAGTGCTGGTCTCATCACCATCACAGGCGACCTCGGGACGAGCTTGACATACGACCTCGCGACCGCGCCGTCGGCGATCGCGATCGTCAACGACGGCAAGACGCTCGTGATCGACCCGGGAATCGTGTTCCCGGCGGGAGAAAACCTGACCGTCTCGTGGTCGGGTCTCCACGACGCGACGTGTAACGCGCTGATCAATCCGCCGACGTGGGCCTTCCAGGTCACGGGCCCCCCGTGTACGCCCGGCGTGAACGGAATGGTCGGCAACACGCTGTCGCGCATCCCGACCGGGCTCTCGACGGCGCCGACCGAGTACTACGTCGCTACCGATACCGCCCCCAACGGGTACGTCTACTTCGGCGGTACCACCCAGCTGTACCGCACGCCGAAGGCCGGCGGGACGACGCAAGACATCGTGTCGCTCGCCACCATCACCAGCAGTCATCTCGGCTACGACATGCTCGTCGACGGCGATCAGATCTTCACGCTCGACTCCAGCACGACCGCAACGTCGAACGTGCTGTGGCGGCTCTCGAGCGATGCCGGCGCGACGTGGCCCAAGCAGAATTACATGCAGCTCCCGCAGACCCCGAACGACGACCTGCGCGCGATCACGTCGTACAAGGGGCGCTATTACCTGACGACGGATGAATCGACCGACGGGACTCAGATCTGGTCGGTCGCCGCGGCTTCGAGCGCGCTGCCGCAGACCGCGGTGCTCGAGGCCACGATCCCGGACGAGGACTACTGCGATGGCATCGCGCTCGACGACAACTACTACTATCTGGCTTGTTACGGCGATGACCGGATCATCCGCGTCGATCGCGTGACGCACGTGACGGAGCTGATCACCGTCGCGTACGACGTCAACATCACGAAGAACGCGCTACACGCCCACGACTTCGATGGGGACGGCCACGCAGATGCCCTGTACTTCTCGAGCTACTACGAGGAGGTCGACTACGTGTGCAACCCGGGAGGAACCGGACCGTTCTACACGGGCGTCCTCGCGAGCTTCGGATCGGGCACCAGCAACTATGGCCTTGGCTTCGATCCGGTGAACGGAGTGCTCTGGATGTTCGACGACGACACGAAGGAGCTCGTCAAGATCGAATGAGGTCCGGGGTAGCTTAGCGAACGGCGAACACGGCAAACGCCGCGTTGCTGTACACGGGCTGCGCGGCGATCCGGTCATGCGTGGCGGAGCGATCGAGGACGAGAAAGTCGGTGCCGAGCTGCTTCGCACGGGCGAATAGCTCGTCGCCCGTCGAGTCCTGCCACCGCTTGCGGTGAGTGGGAACCTTCTCGGTCGGCAGCGCGCCGTTCATCTGGCAGAGGCGCGCGTGCCACTCGATCAGTCCGTCGGGCGCGAGCGGAGGCGACTTGAAGTCGGCGTACACGGCGCGTCGGGCGACCAGGCGGAACCGGTACAGATCCGGTGGCGCGAGGAACACGGCATCGACGGGGCTCGAGGTGCGTGCCCACGCGTAGAGGGCGTCGGCATCGTTCCCGTCGGTGGTGATGCCAGTCTGCGGATCGATCAGCTCTGCGCGGCGATACCAGAGCGGGGCGGCGAGCGTCGCCACCGCCGCGGTTGCGAGCACGACGGAGCGCCAGCGCGGCGTCACGACCCACGCGAGCGCGATCGCTGCGAGCGTGAGCCACACGGACCAGTCCGCGGGTGCGGGCAACTGGAACGGGTTGCGCGCCGCGATCCACACGACGAGCACGACGGCGGCAACAGGCCGCCAGATCGGCTGCTGCTGCCAGCAGCGCGGGTTCGCGACGGTCGCCCCGACGGCGATCGCGATCACGATCTGCGCCGCGACGATCGCGAACGGAGCGAGCCGCCACACGTAGAGTCGCGTCAGCGGTAGCAGCGGAGGCGCCATCATGACCACCGCGCCGAGCGCGCAGAGCGCGGCGGCGATCGCGCTCCACCACACGAGCCGCCGGACCGCCGCACGCTCGCCAAACTCGAGCGCGACGGGCGCGACGACGATCGCCAGCGCGATCCAGCGGACGAGGCTCGGCAGCGTGCGCACGATCCACGACGGCTTGTAGTGGACCGGTGCGTGAAACTGGACGAGCACCCACAGCGCACGATCCGGATCGCTGCTGCTCGTGTGC